>DEHW01000213.1 GCA_002352135.1 Lysobacterales bacterium UBA2790 | reverse complement strand
CGCACCCGCGCATTGGCGCAACGTCTGGGGCAGGCCGCCAAATGAATCGACTGCGTGCATTTCAGGGCCTGCTGCCGCGTCTAGGCCAGCGTGTCTACATCGATCCGGCGGCCACCGTGATTGGCGATGTGCAGATCGGCGATGACAGCTCAGTCTGGCCCGGCGTGGTGATCCGCGGCGATGTGAACCACATCCGCATCGGTGCACGCAGCAGTATTCAGGATGGCACGGTCATCCACGTCAGCCACGACGGGCCCTTCACCCGTCCGGGCGGATTTCCGACCGTGATCGGCGATGACGTGACGGTCGGCCATTCGGTCGTTCTGCACGGCTGCATTCTGGAAGACGCCTGCCTGATCGGCATGCACGCCAGCGTGCTGGATGGCGCGGTGGTGCAGAAGCACGGCTTTGTCGGCGCGGGCGCACTGATTCCACCCGGCAAGGTGGTCGGTTCGGGCGAGCTCTGGGTCGGCAATCCGGGCAAGAAGCTGCGCGACCTCAGTCAACGTGAGATCGACAGCCTGCTTTACTCGGCGCAGCACTACGTACGCTTGAAGGATCGCTATCTGGCGGGCGACTGAGGCTTACTCGAAGCCATCACCGAACAACCGGCTGAGGCGTTCGCTGTCGACCACCACAAAGATGTCGCCAACGCCATTGGTGTCACCGCTGACGATATTGCTGGCGATGGAGGAATACGCCATCAATGCGCCATCGGGTCGCATTCCGCGTCGACCGGGAACTACACCGGCATTGCTGGCCACCGCCGTACCGCTGGCCGGACTGAGCAGAAACAGCAAATTGGGGTCGCGGAACAACCACGCCTGCAGCGTCCCGCCCACGTTTTCGCTGCAGGCGTACATCACTTCGCCAAGGTCATTGACCTGCGGCGTCTCACAACTCGCCGCGCTGGCGGGCAAAGGAATGGCGGTCAGGCTGCCGGACTGCAGATCACGCCGGAAAATCCGACTGGTCGCGCCGCTGACAAGATTGGTCGCAAACGAGCGGTAGACAACATAGCGCCCGTTGCGGGAAATCGACGGTGAATCGGACTGCGAGTTGGCGGCCTGATTGCTGGCGTTGACGCTGACCATCGTCGTGCTTGCCGCCGTCCGGTCGCGCAGATAGACCTGAACGATGCCGCCGTTAGACGGGCTGCCAGCGAGGTTGGAATTGGACGTAAATACGGCGTAGCGCGCATCGCCCGATAGCGACTCGGTCGGACTCTCCAAGGCACCATCGGCTGCCTGCTGCTCGCTGTCGGACAGACTGAGGCGCGTCGTACTCATCGTCTGTATGTCGGTGAGCAACAGATCGACGGCACCATTGCTGTCACCGCTGATTTGATTGCTGGCGGACGAGAAGTAGGCGACGTAGCGGCCATCGTCCGAGATGCTGGCATAGCGCGCCTGCGCATTGATGGCGCCGCCGCTGGTGCTGACGCTGACCCGCTGCATCGTCAAGGTCTGCCGATCAAAGCGAAACACGCTTTGTGAGGGAGGCTGTTCACCACTGACCAGATTGCTGGCGAAGCTGCTGAACACCACGTAGCGGCCATTGGCTGACAAGGCGGGGCCGGTGCTGTTGCCATTACTGCCATCGCCGTTGGGCGCACGACTGATCAGACTGAGCGCATCGGTTCCAAGATCCATCAGCAGAATCTGCGCGGCACCCGAGCCAGGATCGAGCCCCAAATTGCGCGAATTGGTGGAGAACGCCATGTCCAGAGTGTTCGCCGCGAAGGCGGCGTCATGCATGTTGGACTCGGCCTGCACGCCACCGGCTCCAGTGACGCGAAACAGGCCCAACTGTGCCTGGGCGGCAGACGCGCCAAGCAACATCACCCATCCCAGCGCGGACGAAGCGGTAACGAAATGGCGACGAATCAGGCGGGACATGATGCAACTCCAGCAACGAAGGATGCCTTCCCTTACGCGGTTCCCTGCCGCAACGTATCACCGCGCAATGAAAACGCCGAATGCCGCCGCCGGGCGCTTCGCAACGACTACCTAATCGGTACGCAGCGCAGCAATCGGATCCAGCGCCGCCGCGCGACGTGCCGGGTACACACCGAAGCCGATGCCCACGCCCGCGCAAACCACCGTCGCCAGCAGGATCGGCAGCGGTGCCCAGGCGACCTGCCACTGCGCCAGTGCGGCGATAACATAGGCCAGCACGATGCCGAACACGACGCCGCTGAAGGCACCCAGTGCGCAGACCACCGTGGTTTCGCGCATGAACTGCGCGACGATGTCACTGCGCCGTGCACCCAGCGCCCGCAACAGGCCGATTTCCCGCTGCCGCTCCAGCACATTGGCCAGCATGATGTTCATGATGCCGATGCCACCAACCAGCAGGCTGACCGCGGCAATCGCCGCCATGACGATGCGGAAGATGCGTTGCGTCTGCTGGTTCTGCTGATACAACTGGGCGGGCACGATCAGGTTGAAATCGTCCACACCGGCATGTCGCTGCGCCAGCATGGCCTGCGCCACCTGCGCCGACGCCGCAAGCTGCTCCGGATCATTCACCCGCAACAGGAGGCGATCCAGTTCGTCCTCCATCGGCTGGAAGCGGAAGCGTTGCAAGGCCGTCGACAGCGGCATGAAGACACGATTGCTGTCGAGGCCGAGCTTCACGCCTTCGAACTGCGCTCGACTGAGATCGCGATCCGCCAGCACACCGACTACTTCCAGCCAGACATGATTGACCTTGACCAGTTGCCCGAGCGCATCGCCCTGCGGAAACAGACGGGCCGCCACCTGGTGACCCAACACGGCCACGGCAGCACCGCGATCCTGATCCTCCGTACTCAGCGCACGTCCCTTGGCGAGTTGCAGATGTGTGAGCTCAAAGTAGTCCGGCAGGATGCCGCTGGCACCCGCGTCGCTGCTGTGCTGATCGCTGCTGACGGCGAACGTGCGCAGGCGCTTTTCGGCGGCCACCGCGTCCACGCCGGGCACACTGTGGCGCAGCGCGTCGGCATCGCGGCGGCTCAGACCCAGACTGCGCGCGCGACGCTCCTGCAGCAGGTCGCCCTCCACCGGCAGCGACTCGACGATCAGATTCTGCAATCCAAGGCTTTGCACCAGGCGCAGTGCCTCACGTCGACTGCCTTCGCCCACCGCCTGCATGGCGACGATGGCGCCGACACCGAAGATCAGACCAAGCAGGGTCAATGCGGTGCGCAGACGGCGCCGCCAGAGTTCTTCCAGGGCCTCACGCCACAGGCGAATCGAGGTCTGCTTCATGGCGTGCCTTCTCCGGTTGCTGCCTCGCCATCGACGTCCACGCTCGCCATCAACAGCACCACATCGCCCTCCGCAAGCCCTACGGTCACTTCACTGCGCGCCGCCGAACGTGCGCCCAGTTCGACCCGTCGCCGATGCGCCTCGCCGTCTTCCCACACCTGCACTTCGGCACCGGATTCGGTCAATCGCAGCGCCGTGTTGGGCAGACTGAGCGCCGCTGGCTTGTCGGCCACGCTGATGCGTGCGTCGAAGGACTGTCCGGGCACCCAGGCATGGGTGACGGCGGCCTCCTGCGGCACGCTGACCCGCATCTGCAGGAACTTGATCGGATTGCGTCGCTGCATGGCCTTGGCTCCAGAAGCCACCCAGGTCAGCGTGCCTTCGGCGACCTGCTCCGGGTGACCTCGTGGGTAGAACTGTACCGTCGCGCCTTCGGTTGCGCCCTGCGCTTCGCTGGCCGGGACACTGAGTTCCAGCTCAAGCTGGCTGGCGTCCGGCAAGGTGGCGAATTCCTGTCCGGCCCACTGCACGCCACCCAACTGCGGCTTCTGATCACTCCAGTCGGTGCTGAGCACCAGAATGCCGTCGTTCGGCGCGCGCAACTCCAGCGCGTCCAGATCCTTGCGCTTCTGCTGTGCCTGCAGGTCGAACGAAGCGCGTTGCGAGGCGTAAACCGCCTGCTCCGCCGCACCACGCTCGGTGGCGCGTGCCCGCTGCCAGCTCAACACCGCTTGCTTGCCGGTCAAAAAACTCTCGTCCTGCAGGGCATCAAGAATGTCGTTGCGCGCGAACATGTCCAGATCGACACCCTGATAGCGCCGCACGATGCCGAGCGAGGTGTCGACGTCGGCCAGATCGACATCCACCCGCCCTTTGGCGGCGCGTAATTTGTCTTCCGCGCCGCCCCGTGCCAGCGCATTGCGCTGTAGATCCAGCAAGGCCTTGCTCAACTCCAGCTCGCTGGCGGGCGCACCGAAACGGGCCACCACATCGCCCGCATGCACGGGACTGCCGTCCTCCACCATCCAGATCAACTGCCGTTGCGACCATTGCTCACCCGGAATCAGCAAGGGCGTGGAGGCCTTGGCGCGCAGTTGTCCGGTCGCGAAGATGCTCATCTGCAGTGGCGCCGCCTGCATGACCTGAGTGACCGGCTCGCTGGCGGGCTCGGACTGGCAACCCGCGATGCCGAGCAAGGCCGTGACGCCCAGGCTTGTCCATGGCAAACGTCCGGCTTTCATGGCGTGCTCTCCTGTTTTGCGTCCGCCAGTTCCACTTCCACCGCCTGTCCCGGGCGCAGGCCATCTGTGCTCTCGTCCAGCGCGACGACCACATCGACCACCGGCAGCGGCAAGACACGCGACTTGCTGTGCAAGGTGGCACCGATGCTGCGAACGTGGCCGCGCAGGACGCGTCCACCACTGCCCTGAATCCTGACCGTCACCGCCGCGTCCTGCGACACGCGCGTTAGATCGCGTTCGGCAAGCGTTGCCCGCACCGCCAGGGTGCTCATGTCCGGGATCTCGGCAACCGACACACCACGCCAGACCTGCGAGCCCACTTCAAACTTCTCGCCCGACATGTTGCTGCGATGCATGAGCAAGCCGTCGCGTGGCGCAGTGACGGTGAGCGACGCCAGGCCTTGCTGCAGTCCCTCTACCGCGACCTGCAGTTGCGCCAACTCGGACTCCAACAGACGGCGCTCCTCGCGACGCTGATCCGCCGCCAGAATCTGGCGTCGCTCCATCAGTGACATGCGGCGCTCCGCCAAGTCTCGGTCAATGACCAGCTTGCTGTACTCGACGCGGCCGATCAGCGTGGCGGGTTGCTGCGCTTTGCGCTTGGCCTTGTCCAGGTCGGCGCGCTGTTGCGCCGTAGCCAGTTCTTCCTTGCGTTCGCGTTCGTCCAGTTCCAGCAGCAGCTTCTGCAACTCGCTCTGCTTTTCCTGCATCGAGGATTGTTTGGTGATGAGTGTCTGTTGGGTCTGACTACCGTCAAACACCACGATCACGTCGCCTGCCTTGACCAGCGCGCCGTCATTGGCAAGCTGGGTGATGTTGAGCTGCCAGAGTTCATCCAGTACCGGCGGATCGATGGACAGGGTACTTTCGGCAAACACCTCGCCGTCCATGCGGACTTTGCGCCGTTTCGGCGGCGCAAGGGCCTCGGCGGCAGGGGCCGCATCGAGACGCGTGTCGGCACGCACGCTCATGCCAACCCGCAGCGGCAACGTGTCCAGCGCCTCGGCGGCGATCTCGACGCGGTAGTAGCGCCCTTCACCCCATTCGACCTTGGCTTCGGGAGCACCGCCGATACGCTGGATTTGCCCCTCGATCTCGACGTTGGGCAACGCATCGAAGTGCAGACGCATCGGCTGTCCGGCCTGCAGCGATCCGCGCTCCGATTCGGCGGCGTAGGCCACAACCCGATAGCCCGCATTGCCGACCACATCGCCGATCCGATTGCCGGGAAAGGCCGAACTGCCTTCGTCGAAGCGATTGCCACGCCAACTGTCGAAGGCGTGCACGACCGTTCCCGCCTTGGTGGCGCGCTGTTCTGCTGCCTGCACCATCAAGGACTGATAGCGCAGGTCCGCTTCCAACTTGGCGATCTCCAGCGCGCCATCTTCGTCGCGGCGCTTCACTTCGGCCTCGGCGTCCTGCCAGACCTTGCCCAGCAGTTCGGCTTCCAGGCGGGTCTTTTCGAGTTCGCCCTGAAAGCGGTCATAGTCCAGCGCGGAGCGGAAGTCGCGTGGGATGGCGGCATCCACTTCGGCTTTCAAAAAGGCCGCTTCGGCATCGCGGAAGGCCAGTTCGGCATCGAGTGCCGCCACGGCCAGCGTCGCGCGCTCCTTGGCGACGCGGGCATGGGTTTGATCGATCTGCGCCTGCAATTCGACGATCTGACCCGCCGAGCTGCCGGGATCGATGCGCACCAACATGTCGCCCGGTGCCACCACGCTGCCGTCCGGGACGTAGTAACGCAACACGACCGGCGACGAGTTGGAGGGCGGGGTAAGAATGGCTTCGGCCTCCGAGGACCGTACCTCGCCAGTCAGAACGACCCGTTCTGCGGATTCCGCTCGCAATGGCGAGCCGCAGACGAACGCCCACAGTAGCGCCGCGATGGCAGCGCAACGCTCAATGCGCGCCGTCATGTTCGATCCTCCCGTCACGCAATCGGATCAGCCGCGGAGCCTGCAGGGCAACATCCGGGTCGTGGGTAACCAGCACCACGGTCTGACCTTCGGCATGCACTTCGCGAAACAGGTTCAGCACATCGGCGGCGCTGCGCGAATCCAGATTGCCGGTCGGCTCATCGGCGAGCAGAACGCTCGGGGCCATCATCAAGGCGCGGGCGACCGCAACGCGTTGGATCTGTCCGCCGGACAGCTCGTTGGGACGATGATCCAGGCGTGCGCTCAATCCCACGCGGGCCAGCAGCGATTGCGCCCGTTGCAGATCGGGCAGGGCGCCTGTGTGGGCGAACCGCGTCGGCAACAGGACGTTTTCCAGCACCGTCAGGCGAGGCAACAGGTGAAACGACTGGAACACGAATCCGATCCGCCGATTACGCACCGCACTGATGGCCTCGTCATCGAGTCCGGCCACTTCCTGCCCATCCAGTTGATACGAACCGGCATCCGGGCGATCCAGACAACCCAGCACATTGAGCAGTGTCGATTTACCCGAGCCGGAGGCACCGGTGATGGCAACGAATTCGCCTGGCTCGATCTGCAGTGACACCCCATCCAAAGCGCGCACGGTCTGGCTGGCCAGACGGTATTGGCGCTCGATACCCCTCAGTACGAGCATGCGGTCTTCCCATTATTGTAGGTTGCGTCTGACAATGGCATATATTAATGGTTCAAACCATTAGAATACCAAGACTAACTAAAGACAAACAACCTCGTATTTAAGCTAGCTCCCAGCACGCTCCGAATCAGCCTCAATAGTTACACCTTGATCGGAGAAAACGAATTTGTATGCAAGCTTAACTGGAATAGCCTCAACATTCGCCGATGACGACTCACATTCAGCCGCACTATGTTGATATCGGCAAACACCAGCGGCAATATATTCCCACTTTGAAACCGCCTCCAACACAGCTTTACTGAGCATCTCTGCGAACCCATCTCTCGAATTGGCACAGTCCTCGGCCAATTCTCTCAAGTCAATATTTTGGACATCTCCGACAGAAGAAACAACAATTTCAGCACAGATAGTGAATTTGCCCCCCATTTCCATATCGCGAGGAACTTCCGGCAACGGCGTGTTGATCTCAATCGGCATTAAGAAAACCTCACGCTCATTGAGTGTCGTGTTTTCACCGCCTGATGGAATGAACATTGACACGTTGACTATTGACCCAGGTGTTCTAGCGGCACATGCCGTCAACACAACAATTAGAAGAGCGATAGTGGCAGACTTCATTTGAATAATCCAAAAGGTTCTCGCAGGAAAATCCTGCGAGAACCATATCACTTATCTCTGCTGGGTCTTCACGCAAGTCACACGACCCCCGAGCGCCGTGCAGGTGTAGCCCGGTGGTCCCGCGACTGGGCCATCAGGCAAGGTTGCGGGACCGTCCGCAAAAGCAACAGATGAAGAGAGCAAAGCAAAGACAAACCCCGCTGCAACCCACATATTTTTCATAATTTTTCTCACTGAGTGCCTACGAATGTAGGCACGAGAATCGTAATTCGAAGAAGGGGGGGGGGCGTCAAGCAAAAAGTACTTACCGTTTCGAATTTGAAAGCCCGCAACCGCGACAAGTCACGCAAGCGGAGCGCTGTCGTGGGCTGCCACAGTGTTGAACCGAGTCAGCCGTCCTGGACCAGGGCCAATGGCGGCGCAGCAGCCACAGCGCACTCACGGCAACGGCACCACCGACAAAGACCCATTGCATCGTCTCGCTCATGTCAGTCGACTCACCAGTTGATAGGTCAGCATGGACGCGACATAGGCCAGACCGAACAGGTAGACGGTCGCAAAACCCATCTGGCGCCAGGAGTTGGTTTCGCGCTTGATGGTCGCGAGGGTCGACAGGCACATCGGCGCGTAGATGTACCAGACCAGCAGCGACAGCGCCGTGGCGAGACTCCAGTCGTTGCTGATCAGCGAGCCGAGTGCGTCGGCAGCCGCGGCTTCGTCCACGGCAGCCACGGCGTAAACGGTGGCCAGCGAGGCGACGGCAACCTCACGCGCGGCAAGGCCGGGAATCAGTGCGATGCAGATCTGCCAGGTGAACCCCAGCGGCGCAAACACCACCGCCATGGCGTGACCGATCCGCCCGGCGAAGCTGTAGTCGATCGCGGGTCCCGTGGCATCGATGGGCGCGCCGGGAAAGTTCAGCAGAAACCACAGCAGAATCGTCGAGGCCAGAATGATCCCGCCAACGCGCTTGAGGAAGATCACCGCGCGCTCCCACAGGCCGATCAGCAGATCACGCGCGTGCGGCAGGCGATACGAGGGCAATTCCAGCATCAGCGGATGTTCGTCACTGCCGCGTCGCCATTGCTTCATCACCCAGGCGACGATCAACGCGCTGAGCACGGCGGCGAAATACAGGCCGAACAGCACCAGTCCCTGCAGATTGAACAGGCCCCACACGGTTTGCGGCGGAATGAAGGCTGCAATCAGCAGGGCGTAGACCGGCAGGCGCGCCGAACAGGTCATCAGCGGCGCGACCAGGATCGTTGCCAAACGATCACGCGGGTCCTGAATGGAGCGCGTGGCCATGATGCCGGGGATGGCGCAGGCGAAGCTCGAGAGCAAGGGAATGAACGAACGCCCCGACAAGCCTGCCGAGGACATCATGCGGTCCAGCAGGAAGGCGGCACGAGGCAGATAGCCGGATTCCTCCAGCGCTAGGATGAAGGCGAACAAGATCAGGATCTGCGGCAGGAAAACGATCACACCGCCAGTCCCCGCAATGATGCCGTCCACCAGCAGTCCGGCAAGCGGCCCTTCCGGCATGCGCGCCGCAACCCATTCCCCGACAGCGTCCGTGCCCGCATCGATGAGGTCCATCAATGGCGTGGCCCAGGCATACACGGCCTGAAAGATTAGAAACATGATCGCGGCCAGCGTCAGCAAGCCGAATACGGGATGCAGCAACCAGCGGTCCAGTGCGTCATCGATGCGCGCGGTCTGCGTCGGCATCCGTACCGCNNGGCAATTCCTGTCGGTCCAGCAAGTCGATCAAGGCTTGGGCACCGCCGTGTTTGACCGCTACCGTATCGACCACAGGCACGCCCAGTTCCTGCTGCAATCGCGGCAGATCAATCTCGATTCCACGCCGACGCGCGACATCCATCAGGTTGACCGCAACAATGGTCGGCTTGCCAAGTGCCAGCAGCTCCAGCACGAAACGCAAATGCAGCCGCAAGTTGGTGGCGTCAACCACGCAGACCAACAGCTCCGGTGCCAGCTCGTCGGCACGGCGACCGCTNNGGCGCGACAAACCGGCCTTCCTTGCGTTCGACGGTCACACCGGCATAGTTCGCGACCTTCTGACGACTGCCGGTCAGCAGATTGAACAGGGCGGTCTTGCCGCAGTTGGGATTGCCCACCAGAGCGACATGACGTTCGACCAGAGCGTTCATGCCGCGGACTCCGCCTGCGGACTCACGACGACACGAGCCGCCTCGCTGCGGCGCAGGGCAAAGCGGGTGAAACCGATCTGAATCAGTAAGGGATCGGCACCAATCGGACCCCAGGCAGCCAAACGGACTGGCTCACCGGGGACAAATCCCAATTCACGCAGACGGCGAGCAATGACGTCGGTGGAACCGACCTGCGGGCGATCTTCCACCGACACCACGACGGCGGACTGCCCAAGCGGCAGCGAGTCCAGACGCATGCGAGTTTCCGTTGCTGAGAATTGTTCGCATTATATGCGTTCCGCGTCGCCCGCGTTGACTGGGCTCAAATTGACAGCAAATGGNNCGGTGTGGGACAGATCTGCGCCACCGTCGCGGCTTCCCCGATGGGTTCGCCGAACGCCCAAAGCACCAGCAAGGTGCCTGCGGTCAGCGCCAGACGAAGCAGCATGGAATGGACGGAGTGATGCATGACGATCTCCTCTGGGGTTCGATGACTATCGGTAAGCACGCCACGTGCCAACGACAAAACGCTTTATAATCAATGCTTTGTGATCCTAATCGACTGTCCATAGCGGACACTGGACACGCAGATGCGGACAGCCTGTCGTGATGGATGCGGAAAACGTGACCGGGGTTGCAGACCGGCTCGACGCGAATTGCGAGCGGCAAGACTGGTCGCGAAGCGTCGTCGCCGACACAATAGGGCGCTGCAACGCTTCGACATCCGGAGCGTCTGCGTCACATCAGCCTGAGGGAAATGAGATGGCCACTGTTGTCGAAGCGCGAGTCCCGGATATTGGAAGTCATGGCGA
>DEHW01000148.1 GCA_002352135.1 Lysobacterales bacterium UBA2790 | reverse complement strand
GGCGAGTTCAACTGCGAAGTGCACCGCGTTTGAGAGACATGTCGAACATCTGCTGTGGTGTGCGGAATCCTAGCCGCTTTCGTGGTCGCTGATTGAGTTTGTCTTCGATCTGCTGGATGTCTTCATCGGAGAACGCGACGAGGTCGCAGCCCTTGGGAAAATACTGGCGCAGCAGGCCGTTGAGGTTCTCGTTGCAGCCGCGCTGCCAAGCCGAGTACGGCTCGGCGAAGTAGCTTGTGGCGTCGAGCGCGATGTCGATGAGGGCATGTTCCGCGAACTCACTGCCGTTGTCCCAGGTCAGCGTGTGGACACGCGGACCGATCGGATGGAGGGCATGCAGGATTGCCCGCATCGTTGGCTCGGCCTCGCCGCTGTCAACGCGCCGCAGACGTGCCAAGCCGGTCTTGCGCTCGACCAGCGTCACGATGCGTGCGGCGCCCTTGCCGACGATGGTGTCGCCTTCCCAATCGCCGACCCGGTCACGTGTCTGGACGATGGCGGGGCGTTCGGAGATGCGGCGTCCGCCGAATCGCTGCCGCTGCCGGCGCGTGCCGCAGCGACGTTGACGTCGACGCTTGCGGCAACGCAACCGCGTCCAAAGCGAGCCGCCGGCTTTCCGATCGGCCTCGATGTACTGGTAGATCCGCTCATGGCTGATCGAGGCCACCCTGCTCCCGACAATCTGCTCCGGGCTCAGGTCTTGCGCCAGCTGTTCCCGCACGATCGACCACACACTCTCGGCAATGCGAGGCCGTGCGCTCGCCGCTCGTCGACGCCGCTCGCTCTGAAGTTGCGCCTGGCGGGCTTCGTAAGGCGCGCCTTGGGCGTTGCGCCACAGCTCGCGTCGGATCGTGCTGGGCGAACGCGCGATCTGCTCGCCGATCGCGCGCGAGGAGAAGCCGCCGCGGTGAAGGAGCTGAATCTGGTAGCGTTCGTACTGGCTCAGGTGCGTGTAGCTCATGTGCAGTTCCACTTGGCGGTGAAGCTGTGCAGGCTACCGCGCCTGCGCCACCTCACGTCATCGGGTGGTGCACTTCAGAATTGAATTCGCCGGCGGATGCGGACCAGGGTATAAACCGCGCCCGGAGACCTCGTTCATTCATCGGTGTCGTCCGGGTTCCGGCGATCAACCGCAACCCGTTTGGACGTCCGGATAGTTAGTCAGGTTCTCTCCGGGTGGGTCTGACCCGTTGCTGCCGCGTCGCTCTGACGGTGAAACGGTTTCATGCAGGTGCGGGTTCGTTCGCGCTGCGCGCGATCGCGCGCCTTGACATCGGATGGCGCAGGCTGGCGCTCGGATCGTAGTCGACGTCATGGGCGAGCATCGCCCACAGTTGCCGGGCGTGCTTGTTGGCGATCGCCACCAGCACTGATCTTGCCCCCGTTTCACGGACACCCGCCTAAGCAGCGTTTTCCTGCTCGAACTGCTCCGGGGTGAGATAGCCCAGAGTCGAGTGCAGGCGGTTTCGATTGTAGTCAACCTCGATGTACTCGAACACGTGCGCACGCGCCTGTTCGCGGGTGGCGAAGCGTTCGCCGTGGATCGCCTCGACCTTGAGGCTGTGATTCCAGCTTTCCATCGCCGCGTTGTCGTAACAGTTGCCCTTGGCGCTCATGCTGGCGATCAATCCATGCTGGTCGAGCAGATCGCGGTGCTGGTGCGAGCAGTACTGGCTGCCGCGATCGGTGTGCACGATGACGCCGCGTGGCATCCCGCGGTTGAACAGTGCCATGCGCAGCGCGTCGCACACCAGCGATGCCGGCATGCGATCACCCATCGACCAGCCCACGACCCGGCGCGAGTACAGGTCCATCACCACGGCCAGGTACAGCCAGCCTTGGTCCGTGCCGATGAACGTGATGTCGCCCACCCACACCTGGTTGGCCCGGTCCGCCGTGAAGTTCTGCTGCAGCAGGTTTTCTGCCACCGGCAGCGAGTGGTTCGAGTTCGTCGTCGCCGTGAACTTCCGTGCGGCCTTGGCGCGCAAGCCCTGGCGACGCAGACTCATCGCCACCTGACGGCGCCCTCGATGCAGGTGACGTGACAGCCGGGGTGCCCCGTCCCGGCTCTTGCGGGCCGTGAATCGGGCCTTCACCTGCACATCCAGCTCGACTCGCGCCTGCGCCCGCTTCGATGGGCCGCGCTTGCGCCAGTCGTAGTACCCGCTTGCCGATACCGACAGCACCCTGCACATCAACCGCACCGCGAACTCTTCCTCGTGCGCCCTCATCGTCGCGTACTTCACTTCGGCTGCTTCGCGAAGTACGCCGCCGCCTTTTTTAGGAACGCGTTCTCCTCCTCCACCCGTGCCAGCTCACGACGCAGCCGCGCCAGTTCCGACTGCTGCAACCGCTGCGCCTCGTCGTTCTGGCCCTGCTGCTGGGCCTTTGATCGCCATGCGTACAGTTGCGCCGGCTCCAGTCCCAGTTCCTGCGCTGCCGCCGGCACCCCGTCCTTCACTGCCCGAAGCAGCGCCTGCTGCTTGAACTCTGCGCTGAAGCGCGTGCGCCTCGCCTTCAATCCCGTCGTCTTCTTCGTTGCCATGCTGTCCACCTCGGTTTGCGATAGTGAATCGCTTAACCGGGTGTCCGTCGAGCGGGAGCAAGATCAGGTTTGGCGGCATCTGGACTTGTGGCAGTGCAAGACGTGGCTGCACTGCCGCCTGCCGCGGATACGTTGCGGGGAGCATGGCGTGCGCCAAGTGGACATCCCGTGGGCTGAGCCGGGCAGCCGCTTGTCGCAGGCGTTCGAGGCGAAAGTGATCGAGACGGTGCTGGCGTGCCAGACGGTGAAGGCGGCCTGCCAGTTGCTTCGCTTGAAGTGGGATCGCGTCAACGCCGTGATGGGACGCGCCGTGGAGCGCGGTCTGGCGCGACGTGGAGACGAGGCGATGCCGTATCTGGCGGTGGATGAGAAAGCCATCGCCAAGCGTCAGCGTTACGCGACGGTGCTGTATGACCTCACCCGTGGCGTGGTGGTGGAGGTCGCCGACGAGCGCAGGAAAGCCAGTCTGGAAGGCTTGTTTGCGGGCCTCACCGAGGCGCAACGGCAAGGCGTCGAGGCCGTCTGCATGGACATGTGGGAGCCGTTCGCGCAGGCGACGGCAACGGGCTTGCCGGACGGCAAGGACAAGATCGTGCACGACCGCTTCCATGTCATGCAGCACGCCAACAAGGCGGTGAACGCGGTTCGGATACAGGAGGCGCGCGCTTTGACCAAGGTCGGCGATGACACCCTGAAAGGCTCGCGCCAGTTGTGGCTGTACGGGCAGGAGAATGTGCCGGAAAAACGGCGTGCCGACTTCGAGGCACTGGCACAGGCCGACCTGAAAACGGCGAGGGCATGGGCCGCGAAAGAGACGCTGCGGCGCACCTGGGAGCAACCCACGGTGGAGGCGGCGCGCGAACACGTCAACGCCTGGCTCCAGCATGTCGCCGACCACCTGCAAGGCCCGATGCACAGGTTCTCGTTGCTGGTGAGGGAGAAACTCGAACCCATCATCCGCTACTGCGCGCATCCGATCACCACCGGCAAGGCCGAGGGCATCAACAGCAAGCTGATGGCAATCCAGCGCAGTGCGCGCGGCTTCCGCAGTCATGCCAGTTTCCGCATAGCAGCCTTGTTCCATTGCGGCGGCCTAAGCCTCTATCCGACGGCTTGAACTGCACGAGTCAAGAGGACTGTTCACTGAAAAGCCGGAAGAACCTATCGGGCAGGCTTCCTCGTCGAGAACAATCCAGACTCCATCAGTTTTGGAATGTTCCACGCT
>DEHW01000138.1:12611-48181 GCA_002352135.1 Lysobacterales bacterium UBA2790 | reverse complement strand
CCCGCCCATTTCGTTTTCGAGGGAACTCTTTGCTGATGAGCACTGACCGCCAACAAACGCCGAGCGCCGAACAGGTTGCCGCCTATCTGCGACGTCACCCGCGTTTTCTCAACGACTACCCGGAGCTGGCGATCAGCCTCAATGCGCCCCGCAACGAGGCCGGCGCGACCTCACTCACCGGCTATCAACTTGAAGTGCTTCGGGACAAGAACCGTGAACTGAATCGCCGTCTGCAGGAGCTCTACAGCATTGCGCAAGAGAACGAGCGCCTGACACTCCGTACCCATCAGCTCACCCTGGCCTTGCTGCGTGCGGACAGCACACTCGACACATTGCGCAGCCTGGTCGCCAGCCTGATCGAACAGTTCAACAGTGATCTTGTTCGCGTGCTGCTGCTTGGCAGAACGAACCTGCCCAATGCCCATTGGCTGAAGCAGTTCAGCGGAGACGAGGCCGAAGGTGGTCTGTTTGAAGAGGTCCTGAAGCTTGGCGCGCCGCTTTGCGGTCGACTGCAATCCGACAAGCTTGATGTCCTGTTTGAAGAACAGGCCAAGGATGTCCAGTCGGCCGCCTTGGTTGCCCTGCCGGGACACGGCCTGCTCGCCATCGGCAGTCGCGAAGCGAACCACTTCTATCCGGGCATGGGAACACTGTTCCTCCGCATGATGGGTGAGTCAATCGCAGCGGCCTTGTCGCGATTTGACCGTGATGCCTGAGCCGCAAGCAGCGCTGTGGGCTTCTGTCCTTGACTACCTAGAGCGCATGCGCGTTGAGCGTGCGCTGTCCGAACATACGCTGATGGGCTACCAGCGCGATCTCGGCAAGCTGGTGCAATGGTCCGGCGAGCAAGGACTGATCTCTTGGCAACAATTGCGCGCTGAACATCTCCGCCAGTTTCTGGCGGCACAACATCGCGGTGGACTGTCGCCGAAAAGCCTGCAGCGACTGCTTTCCGCGTGTCGTGGGCTGTTCCGCGAGCTGCAACGAAACCATCTGATCACACTCGACCCCAGCACCGGACTGCGCGGCCCGAAGGCGACCCGCAAGCTGCCGCAGGTGCTTGATGTCGACGAAATGAAGGCCTTGGTCGAACTACCCGGAGACGACCCGATCAGTCGCCGCGACCGAGCGATGCTGGAGTTGTTCTATTCTTCCGGCCTTCGTCTGTCCGAGTTGGTTTCCCTGCGATGGGCCGATATNNCGGAAGGCCATAAGCCCGTGTTCTGTAACCCACGCGGCGAGCCATTGACAGCGCGTTCGGTGCAACAACGGGTTCGCAACGCGGCGCATCAGCAAGGCATTTGGAAGCGCGTCCATCCGCACCTGCTACGGCACTCCTGCGCCAGCCACCTGCTGGAATCGTCGTCCGACCTGCGTGCGGTGCAGGAGCTGTTGGGCCACGCCGACATCGCGACGACGCAGATTTATACCCATCTCGACTTCCAGCGCTTGGCTCAGGTCTACGATTCTGCGCATCCTCGCGCGAAGCGCCGAAGCTGATCCCTGTTGTCCTGCGGAACGTGGGCACAAAAAAACCCGGAGCCGCAAGGAGTCGACTCCGGGTTCAAGTGCCTACAGGAGAGGGGACTACTGCAGGTGAATCGTGGTGTTGCTTAGAAGCGGAAGCCCAAGGTCAGGCCATAGACCAGCGGGTCGACGTTGGCGGTACCAATCTCGGCACCGCTCAGCTGCACATCGGCATCGATGTCCGCCCAACGTGCGTCGAGGACGAGGTCCATCTTCTCGCCGAGCTTGATGACTGCACCGACCTGAGCAGCCAAGCCCCAAGAGTTGCCAATGCCAATCGCATCGACGCTCTCGCTGTAAGTCCAAGTGTAGTTAAGACCAGCGCCGACGAAGGGATTGAAGGCTGCGTCCGGTAGGAAGTAATACTGCAAAGACACAGTTGGCGGCAGGTGCTTGAAGTCCACGGTTTCCGCGCCGTTCAAGGAAACGGTGTGGTGGAACGGCGTTGCAGCAAGCACTTCCACGGCCAGATTCGGCGACAGATAGCGACCGAAGGCCAAGCCCAACTGGGTATTGCTGTCAATGTCGACAGCAGCGGCACTCCCACCGATGGTCACCGTGCCATTGCCGGACTTCGGATTGACCGTCACAGGACCAACGCGAACGAACCAGTCGTCCTGAGCGTTCGCCTGCATCGGCAGCAGGGTAGCGGTGGCAAGGGCCAGTGCGGCAAGAATCGGGGTCTTCATAAGAATCATCTCTCTCTGACGTTGAAGGGGTGACACCTTGGGGTGGGCGCAGTGTCGGCGCACTCGTTGCCGGGTGTTTTGATAACTGTCAATAACCATGCAACGGATTCTTAACGACACGGGAGACAGACTTTCGCTGCACGACCGTGAACACAGCCAATCCGGAGATGCGCGCATGGTGCACACGCAAACGTGATGGATATCTCACTAATGAGCGCGGCCGGCTTAGCGAGAACGACAATTTTTGTCGCCTGCACCTAGCCGGCGCGGCTGATCCGATCGCCTACGAACTTTGCTTTTCGCTTGATTTTCCTTGCTTTTCCATCGGTTTAAATATTCAACACTGGAACGGTGTCGCCAAACAGTGAATTTTCCAGCGTCACAGATCTTGACGATGTGACTTTTGGGTTGTTAGCGTCCGTCTCGCCTTCGCATGGGGACGGTTACGAGGGCGATTGCCGGGCAGTGGCGGAACGCGTTCTGAGGGGATCGCGATGGCGCTGCTGCTGTCGCTGCAGGCTGGGGAGCCGGCAGCGTAGTCAAAGAGCACGGTCCGCGGGGACCGTGCCCGGCATCGAAAGGACTCACGCCGCATCGGAAAGCATCGGCAACCGTCACTTTCTTTTTTCTGGGGATACCAAACGTGAAGTCAAACAATGTTCTGCTGCGCCGTACGGCGCTGGCGGCCGCAACGGCCTTGCTGTTCACTGCCAATCTGCAAGCTCAGTCGATCTCAGATTCAGCGCAACGTACGACGCGTTCAGCAGCACACACCCATTTGCTGGATGGCGAATCAAGCTATACCCAGTTCATCGTCAAGTTCCGCGACGATGCCCGCGAAACCAGTTCGCCCGCGTCGCGCGCCAGCGTGTTCAACGCGGCAGGCGCGGCATTGGGCGTCAGTGTTCGCGAAGAGCGGACCCTGAGCGTCGGCGGCCAGGTGGTCTCCGTATCCAAGGCGATGGGTAAGGCCGAAGCCGAGAAGCTGATGTCCGTGCTGGCCAAGAACAGCAACATCGAGTTCATCGAGCCGGATCGAATCATGAAAGCAGCGATGACCCCCAATGACTCGCGCTACAACGAGCAATGGCACTACTTCGAAGCAACCGGTGGCATGGGTTTGCCCGCCGCGTGGGATCTGGCGACCGGTAGTGGTGTGGTCGTTGCGGTACTGGATACCGGCATCACCAATCACAGCGAACTGAATGCCAACGTAGTCGCCGGCTATGACTTCATCAGCAGCAGTTCGATTGCCAGCGATGGCAATGGCCGCGACTCGAATCCGAATGACGAAGGTGACTTTGAAAGCGGCTACTCGTCGTCCTGGCATGGGACGCACGTCGCCGGCACCGTCGCAGCAGTAACCAACAACAACGCTGGCGTCGCGGGTGTCGCGTTCAACGCCAAGATCATGCCGGTTCGCGTGCTTGGCACAGGCGGCGGCACTACTTCGGATATTGCCGATGCGATCACCTGGGCGTCGGGCGGTACGGTGTCCGGTGTACCCGCCAACAGCAACCCGGCTGAAGTCATCAACTTGAGCCTTGGCGGCAGCGGCAGCTGCGACACCACGACGCAGAATGCGATCAACGGTGCGGTCAGCCGCGGTACGGTCGTGGTCATTGCCGCTGGCAACAGCAACTCGAACGTCTCCGCGTTCACACCGGCGAACTGCAACAACGTGATCTCCGTCGCGTCGAATGACCGGCAAGGCAATCGCGCGTCCTATTCCAACTACGGTTCACTGATCGACGTGACCGCGCCCGGCGGCGAAACCGCAACGACCGCCAACGGTGTGCTTTCCACGCTGAACTCAGGTAGCACCACGCCGAGCACCGAGAGCTACGCGTTCTACCAAGGCACCTCGATGGCCGCGCCGCACGTGGCCGGTCTGGTGGCGTTGATGCAGAGCAAGGCAGTCAGCACGCCCGCCGACGTCGAGAGCATCCTGAAGAGCACGGCGCGCGCACTTCCCGGCACTTGCTCAGGCGGATGTGGCGCTGGCATCGTGCAAGCGGCCAATGCCATCAACGCTGTGGGTGGCACAACTCCGCCCCCGCCGCCGCCGACCAGCAATGTGCTGACCAATGGCGTTGCGGTCACCGGATTGTCAGCAGCCACGGGTGGTCAGCTGAACTACACCATGGCGGTTCCGTCCGGTGCCAGTAACCTGACCTTCACCATGGCGGGTGGCACTGGTGATGCGGACATGTACGTCAAGTTCGGCTCGGCGCCGACGACCAGTTCGTATGACTGCCGTCCGTACAAGAGTGGCAACAGCGAAAGCTGCTCCTTTGCCACCCCGTCGACCGGCACCTACTACGTGATGGTGAACGGCTACTCGGCGTTCTCCGGCGTCAGTCTGACCGGCGCCTATACGACGGGCGGCGGTGGCGGCGGTACACAGCCCTCGTACTTCGAGAACCTGACCGACTTTGCCATTGCTGACAAAGCCACCATCAACAGCCCGATCGTGGTCAGTGGCCGCACCGGCAATGCGCCAAGCACCTTGAAGGTCTACGTCAACATCCTGCACACCTATCGCGGCGATCTGAAGGTCGATCTGGTCGCGCCGGATGGCTCGCTCTACAACATCCACAACCGCACCGGTGGCAGCGCCGACAACCTGACCGGCACCTACACCATCAACGCCTCCAGCGAAGTCGCCAACGGCACCTGGAACCTGCGCGTGTATGACGGTGCCACCGGTGATACCGGCACCTTGGACAAGTGGAGCCTGCAGTTCTAAAGCTTGGAGTGATATCAACGGGAGGGGCACGCCCCTCCCGTTTTTTTTACCGCGATGCCGTGATCGGCATGCCATGCAAACATTCTGGAGTACTCATGAACACATCGATTCGAACCTTGGCGGCGCTTGTTGCGCTCGCCGTGTCACCACTCAGCCTTGCCGCAGATGGCAGCTACGAACAGCTCGGCGAGCGTTTCATCCTGCCAAGCCCTGACCTCGCCAAACTCGCGCTCGAAGATAGCAAGGCAGAAGGGTTGCCCTATCGCTACGGCATTCAGATCGGCTTTGACGCGCTGCAAATTCAGGGCAAACGCGCCAGTCACGGGCAATGGTCGCGAGTGGAGGATGGTCGCCTCAGCCTACGCTGGGAACTGGCCTCGCCGGGCGCCAAGTCGCTGGACTTCCACTTTTCGACGCTCAAACTGCCAGCCAGCGCGGAGCTGATCATTCGCGGTGAAGGCAAGGACAACGAACGCATCATCAAAGCGGCCGACCTGACGGGTGACGCGTTCTGGTCGCCCTACGTCGCTGGCGATGTCGCCACCCTCGAAGTGCGCGTGAACCCGCGTGAACGCGCCATGGTGGAAGTGCAGCTTGCCCATGTTACGCATGGCTATCGCGGCTTGTTCGAGGAAACCAGCGACCTGAGCAAGTCCGGCTCGTGCAATGTGGATGTGGTCTGCTCCGCCGGAACCGGCTGGGGTGACCAGATCGATTCGGTTGGCCAATACACCTTCAGTCAGGGTGGTAGCTCCTACGTCTGCACCGGCACCCTGCTTGGCAACACGGGCAATACGACGACACCGTATTTCCTGACCGCCAACCACTGCGTCAGCACGGCAACCGTCGCCAGTACCGTCGTGGTGTACTGGAACTACGAGAGCAGCACCTGCCGCACACCGGGATCCACCGCGTCAGGCACGCCCATCTCGAAGACCGTCGCCACCCATTCCCAGTCCGGCGCGTCATTGACCGCAACCAGTGCGACCAGCGACTTCGCCTTACTGCGACTGTCATCGGATGTCCCGACGGGCGCCAACGCGTTCTTCTCCGGCTGGGACGCCACAGGCACCGCGCCCACGTCCGCTGCGGGCATCCATCACCCCGCCGGACACGAGAAGCGAATCTCCATCGAGGACCAGGCGCTGACGATCAGTGCCTACGGTGGCGGCAGCGGCACGACGCATTGGCGCGTCAATGATTGGGACCAAGGCACCACCGAAGGCGGATCCTCGGGTTCCGGCCTGTGGAACCAAAACAAGCGACTGGTGGGTCAGTTGCATGGCGGCTCGGCGGCCTGCGGCAACAACCTGTCCGACTACTACGGTCGCCTGTCGGTCTCGTGGAATGGTGGCGGCACCGCCGCGACACGTCTGAAGGATTGGCTGGACCCGGGCAATACCGGCATCACCAGCTTCGCGGGTTATCGCACTGGCACAACACCTCCCCCACCAACTGGGGCCACGTTCGAGAACAACACCGACTATGCCATTCTCGACAAGAAAACCATCAACAGCCCGATCACCGTCACCGGTCGCACTGGCAACGCACCGAGCACCTTAAAGGTCTACGTCAACATCCTGCATACCTACCGCGGCGACCTGAAGGTCGATCTGGTCGCGCCGGATGGCACGCTCTACAACATCCACAACCGCACCGGTGGCAGTGCCGACAACCTGACCGGCACGTACACGGTCAATGCGTCCAGTGAAGTGGCCAACGGCACTTGGAACCTGCGCGTGTATGACGGCGCCTCCGGCGATACCGGCACTCTGGACAAGTGGAGCCTGCAGTTCTGAGCTAATGGCATCAAGTAAGCTCGCGCCAACAGAAAGCCACCGGTTGATGCCGGTGGCTTTCTTGTTTCGCCAACTGGAAATCGATCAATCAATCCACGCTCTGCGCCTGTGCATGTTCACGTGTCGCGTCGAACAACACGGTAGGCCAGCGTTCCTGGGTAAGCTGCAGATTCACACGCGAAGGTGCCAGATAAACCAGATGCCCTGCGGCGTCCAAGGCCAGATTCATCGCGTTCTTGTCGCGAAACTCCTCCAGCTTCTTCGCATCGTCACAACGGATCCAGCGCGTCGTGGCGACGCTGACCTGCTCGAAACTGGCCTCCACGCCGTACTCGTCCTTGAGCCGGTAGGCCACCACATCGAACTGCAGCGTACCCACCGCCCCCAGAATCAGGTCGTTGCTCATCAAGGGGCGGAAAAACTGAGTCGCACCCTCTTCCGACAACTGCGCTAGACCTTTCTGCAACTGTTTCAACTTGAGCGGATCGCGCAAGCGCGCACGGCGGAACAGTTCGGGGGCGAAGTTGGGAATCCCCGTGAAATTCAGGCGCTCGCCTTCGGTGAAGCTGTCGCCAATCGAAATCGTGCCATGGTTGTGAATGCCGATCACGTCGCCCGGCCAGGCTTCGACGGCAATCTCGCGATCCGAAGCCATGAAGGTCAGCGCATTGGCCAGCTTCATGTCCTTGCCGGTACGCACATGCAGCGTCTTCATGCCTGCACTGAAATGCCCCGAACAAATCCGCATGAATGCCACGCGATCCCGGTGTTGCGGGTCCATGTTGGCTTGGATCTTGAAAACGAAACCGGTGAGCGCTTCCTCCTCGGGTCGAACCTCGCGTGTCGTTGTCGCTCGCGCCTTCGGCGAAGGTGCATGTTCGACGAAGAAATCCAACAGCAACTGCACGCCAAAGTTGTTGACCGCCGATCCAAAGAACACTGGGGTCTGCTTGCCGGAAAGGTAGTCCTGCAGGTCGAACGGCAGCGAGGCACCCTGTACCAATTCCAGTTCCTCGCGAACCTCGTCCAGCAGGTCCTTGCCGATCGCCTCCATCACGCCCGGCGCATCCAGGCTTGGAAAGATCGTTGAATCCTGCCGGGTGAAATTGCGTCCCTGCTCGAACACATGCACTTCACCGGTCAGCAGGTGAACGACGCCACGCAGACGCTTTCCCATCCCCAACGGCCAGGTGATCGGTGCGCAGGCAATGCCCAGCACGCGCTCCACTTCGTCCAGCAGCTCCACCGGATTGCGGCCTTCGCGGTCCAGCTTGTTGATGAAGGTCATGATCGGCGTATCGCGCAGGCGACACACCTCCATCAGCTTGATGGTGCGCTCCTCCACGCCCTTGGCCACGTCGATGACCATCAGAGCCGAGTCGACCGCCGTCAGCACGCGATAGGTGTCTTCACCGAAGTCGGCATGACCCGGCGTATCGAGAAGGTTGACGATGCACTCCTCGTAGGGGAACTGCATTACCGAGCTGGTGACCGAAATACCACGCTCCTTTTCCAGTGCCATCCAGTCCGAGGTCGCATGGCGTGCCGCCTTGCGACCTTTCACCGAACCCGCCATCTGGATCGCGCCACCGAACAACAACAACTTTTCGGTCAGCGTGGTCTTGCCCGCGTCGGGGTGGGAAATAATGGCGAAGGTGCGGCGGCGCAGCGCTTCGCGGGCGGCATCAGCAATCATGGCGAGGTCCAGCAGAGTCAGCTGACCATGGTAACGGCTGCGTTCCGCGAACGCAGCCTCCGCCAGCTATCGAATCGCTTACTGCGCTGCCGCCGGGCAGGTCTCATTCAACTTGAGCGCAGTCGCGATATCGCGCCAATCGAACGCTGCAATACCCTGATCGTCATGGACAGCAAAGAACGCACCTGCGGGAAAACGCGCCGTCGGTGTCTGTGATAGCCACACGCCATCGGTGTTGGCGACCACGTCGCCGACAAACGCGCCGATGTGCGATAGCGAGTCACGATCAAACACGTGGAACACGGAACGATCCTTGAACTGATCGGTGGCGAGCCAATAGCCACTGCCATCCGGACAAGCAAACAGGGCAATCCCCTCGGCCTGCGCCTTTAACAGTTCCTTGCCCATATCCTGGCCGCGATATTGCCCGTCCATGCCATACACCTTGATGCGCGTGCCATCCGCTTGGTCTTCCTCGGACAACAGCAAGCGATCACGCACGACGTCGCCCCAGATCGATTCCGGGATACGGATCGCGCCTGCCGCATCCGTCGCACCGAATGAACCTGCCGGCTCGGCACGGAAGCCCTGTTCGCCAAGGCTTACCTGGAAGCGCTCGAATCGTTCATTCAATTTTTCCAGCGCTGGCACCACTTCATTGTCATCGTCACCTTCCATGAAGGCATCACTGACGCGCACCTCGTAGCCAGATTCGGTCGCCCGAACCCACAAGCCATACGGCTGGCGCAACTCGGCCTCACCAAAGCTGCCCAAGGGAGCGAAGTCCGGTAGGTGCAGCAGCTGCACACGATGATTGTCGCGCTCGACGACAAACACCAGGTTGTCGATCACAAAGATCCCGTTCGGGCGCCTGAATTCGCCCAGGTCCTTGCCCTTGCGACCGACCCTGCGCAGCAGCTCGCCGGTGTCACCCGCATAGACCATCAGCTGATCCGACTTCTTGGCTGTCGCAATCACCCAGGCCTCGCCGGAGGGAGAAACCCAGTGCGCCGGTGAGTCGACATTGTCCTGCGGTGTCGAAGCACTAACGTAGGCCTCCTTGATCACGACATGTGCTGGTTGCACATCGGCAAACAGCACGTCGTCGGCCTCATCGGGCTCGGGCGCTTCTGCCGCAGTGACGGGCGCGACCGCCGGCGTGGTGGGGACGGCCGATTCCGGCGCCTCTTGTTGGCTGCAAGCAACAAGAACTGCCACGGCGAGCAGGAGAGAAAATCGCTTCAGCAAGGACATCACAGTCTCCAAAAGGCGCTCCCGCGGGAGAATATCCCGCGGCATCCATTCATCGTCAGACCTTTGATCAGAAGGCGTAGCGAGCAATCAACTGATAGACCGGGCCCGAGGATTCGGTTTCGATTTCGTACTCATCGAAATCACGGTCAATCTGCTCACCCAGTGTATTGAACTTGTTGAACAGCTCGTCTTTGCTGGCATCCAGCAGGTTCGAACCGGTCAGGCGAATCGACAGGTGTTCACCGAAGCGCTTCTCCACGAAGGCCTCAAGATCGGCACCGTACGTGGTGGTGACTTCTTCGGCCAGCAAGCGCGAATACGCCTCGCCTTGCTTGCGATAGCTCAGACCGAAGCTCATGCCGATGTCGCTCAGGTCGTGAATGAAGCCGACGTTGTAAACGTAGTGCGCCTGGTCATTGAAGCGACGCGAGCCCAGGGCGTCATCCACCTCGCTGTCGAGCCAGGAATAGTTCACGAACACACCGGTGTCGGGCAGTCCGAGTGCCGTCAGCGGCGTCGATAGATCAAACTCGATGCCATAGACGTTGCCGTCACCCACATTGGCAGCACTGTAGACGAAGCTCTCGGGATTGAACTCGGGATAGCCGGGAGTGGTTTCGTCCGCACCGGGGTTCTCGTCGAGGAAATCCTCGACATCGTCCTCATAGTCATCCAGCGATTCGGCGCTGGGTTCACCGGTATTGACGATTTCGATCAGGTCGCTGACGTCGCGATAGAACAGGTTGACGCCGACGACACCTTGGCGACCCAGGCGGTGCTCAAAGCCGAAGTCCACGCCCCACGCGGTTTCCGGTTCCAGCAAGGGATTGCCGATGAAGTCGTTATCGCCGTACTCGCCCTCCAATTCGGTGGGGTTGAGGAAGTTGAAATTGGGACGACGCACCGTCCGGGCCAAAGAACCAGTCAGCCGCGATGCCTCCGTGAGATCCCAACGCAGATGCGCCGATGGCAGCAGTTCGCCAAAGTCGTTCTCGACGCGATCACCGCCCAGGGTGCTGACTTCCACCTCAGTGCTTTCGTAGCGCAGACCGGTCTCCCAGGACAGCGCGCCCGCCGTGCCGATCATCATCAGGTAGGGGTCCAGGCGGCGCTCCTCGATCCGCGCATCCAGCAGATCGAAATCGACATACGGCGGCAACGGCGCGCCCTCTTCTTCCGTATCGACCTCACTCACCGCCAAGGCGGATTCGCGCTGCTTGTTGCGGTAGTCGATTCCGAACTCCAACTCCGCGCCACCGCTCAAGGAACGCTTGTGTTCGAATTCGATGCCGTATTCCTTGTCGTCGATATCGACCAGCTCACGTTTGCCCTCAAACTCGTCGAAGGAAGGCGGCGTGTCGTCATCGTCGTAGCCGACCTCTTCCTCCGTCGACACGGTGGATTCCGAGAAGTTGGCCATCGATGCGCTGATCTCGTTGTCGCCACCCAAGACCGCGAACTCGAGTTCAGCACCCACCGAATAGTTGCGTTGATCAATATCCTCCAACTGGTCATTGACCGACAGCAGGTTGTCGCGCGAAGTACCTGCAAGCGCATTGAACTCCTCGGAGTGCTCGCGTTCCTCGCGGTCAGTGCGCACGAAGACGCCATCCAGCGAGAATTCCGCGTCATCGCCCAAGGCGCGCTCAAACGACAGGTTTGCCGAATAGTCGGTGCCATCGCGGGTATCCGACTGGTCTTCGCGATTGTCCAATTCGCCATCCGGCTCGTCGTAACGCAGACTGAGCTTGTCCTTCGGGTTGTAGCGCCCCTGCAGGTTGACGCCTGCCAGCAGTCGCCCGCCCGCAATCTCGCCGCTGCTGACCGCGCCCAGGCTGGGCTTGACTTCGCCATCGCTGAAGGCCAGCGTACCAGCGCGAATATAGGCACCGTCAAACTCGTAGGCATCACGCAACACGATGTTCAGCGTTCCCGCCATCGCATCACCCGAGCGGTTCGCCGACGCGGAACGCACGATCTCGATGCGCTCGACCAGTTCGGCGGGAATGCGATCCACAAAGAAGGAGCGATCATCACCGGCGCCAGGCACCTTCTTGCCGTTGATCAGAATCTGCGTGTAGCCCGGGTCCAGTCCGCGCAAACGCGCACCGTCAAACTCCAGCACATCGGAGACAAAACTCATGCTGGGGACGCGCTTCAGCATGTCACCCACCGTCAAGGGCTCGAAACGCTGGAAGAATTCCAGGTCGTAACTCAGCGTTGGCGCTGTCGCTTCGGTCCGGTCGCGATAGGTGATCTGCGACTGCACGACCACGGTATCGAGTTGACGCGCCTGATCCGACGAATCGGCATTCTCGGCAAGCACCGAAGAGGTCGCAAGTGCGAAGGCAAGGGCAATGCTGAGTGGGTGACGGCGCATGGCGGCTTCCATAGATGAAAGCCACATTACAGAAGGCAGATCTTCCAACCCGATGTCAGTCGCATGACTGTTTCATGTCAGCGCGGAGTCGTTGGGCCATCGGGCAAGATATGGGTCGTGATGGATTCGAACCATCGACCTACGGATTAAAAGTCCGCAGCTCTACCACTGAGCTAACGACCCATCGGGAATACCGCTGTTGCCGCGACTGCAGACTACGCAGCCGCTGAGCGGGCCGCGTAGTTTAGACAGACAGAGGGTTCAGGACAAGCGATGCGACGCCGCAGGGCTGAACGCGCGGAGTCCGTACGCGCCGCGTTCAGCGCCGATTGCCCAGTGCTACGCGTATCAACTCGCGATCTGTGGCGATCACGTCCATCGGCACATCCCAGGATTCGGCAGACAATCGCTCCTGCTCCTGCCAGTGATAGGCCACGCCCACCAACAGGGGAGGCATCGCTTGGCGCTGTCGGAATGCGCAGGTGCGGTCGTAGTAGCCGCCGCCCATGCCAAGCCTTGCTCCCGTGCGATCAAACGCCAGAAGCGGCATCAGAATAACGTCGATCTGCTGCGCCTCGCACAGATGCTCACCGCCCACCTCCGGCTCCGGAATGCCGAAGCGATTGACCCGCAGTGGCGCGCCAACGCGCCACTCGGCGAACCGCAGCATTCGACCAGACTGAAGACAGGGCAAAAAAAACGCGACATCCGGGCGCTGGATCAACCAGGCATGCAAAGAAATCTCGCCACCGGTCGCCCAGTAACCCGCGACCCGCGCATGCGGGACCAACTCGACCAGCGCCAACAATTGCCGCGCCAGATCCTGACTGGCCTGCAATCGTTCGCTGGCGGACAAGCCTTGTCGACGCTGCCGAATCTGGTCTCGCAAGAAGTCACGCGTCTGCAAGAAGAGTCCTCCGCCGTGCCGTTGCGGACCAAACGACCTTGATCCCAAGGATCAGGTGGGCCAGCGAACCTCGCATCGGGCTTTCCGCAACCGGGGCGGACATGCACACCAACAAGGAGTAACGAGCCCGGGGTCGTTAATTAGGGTCAAGGCAAATGTAAGAATCCGCTATCGAACACGGCCGAGGACGCAGGCAGTCTACCAGCCGCTGTCAGTCAGAAGTGTGAGCGATGCACGCGCCATCAGGCATCACGCAAAGGCAGTGTCGATTGCCCCGCGGACGGCGCCTGCGCCAGCAAGCCATCGAGGCGCTGCGTCAGTCCCTCCAGGCTGCGCTCCAGCTCACTATTGCGCTGTCG
The DNA here is from genome assembly GCA_002352135.1 of Lysobacterales bacterium UBA2790. Lineage (GTDB taxonomy): Bacteria > Pseudomonadota > Gammaproteobacteria > Xanthomonadales > Xanthomonadaceae > Aquimonas. The sequence goes on along the minus strand of DEHW01000138.1, from coordinate 34,821 downwards.
AAGCTGACGCTGCAACTGCCCAAGTTCGTTGGCCAGATTCAATGCCACCAGCACCGCCCAGCGGTCCAGCGTGGCACTGCGATGCGCATTGCGCACGTCACGCAATCGCGAGTCCACGAGTTGGGCTGCCGACAGCAGCGAATCGCGCTCGTCCGCTGGACAGGCGACCAGATACTCACGATCCAGAATGCGCAGATTGACCGGTTCGCTCACGCGTTCTGCTCCAGCGATTTCAAACGTTGAATCATGGCCTCGACCCGCGACCGCGCCTGCTCATTTTTCGCAAGCAGCGTGGCACGTTCGGTACTCAGCTGCTCCTGACTGTGTCGCAAGCGCCGATTTTCCTCTAGCAGACGCTGCGCCATGTCGGCAAGCTGTTCCACGCGCAGAGAGAGCACGCGCATCTGCTCGAAGGCGGAAGAAGACATCTCCTGACTGCTCATCGCACGATTCCCAAAGGTTGTCGACCGACCATCCCGCTACCAGCGCGCACGGATCCGATCAATACGGTCGCAGATCGGGGCGGGATCGGTCAATGAAATCAAGACACAGCCCCTCTTCCAAAGGCATCGACAACCAGTAGCCCTGAATTTCATCGCAGCCCTGCTCGTTGAGATAGATCAACTGTTCCGCGGTTTCCACGCCTTCCGCAACCACATTCAGCCCCAGCGAATGGGCCATGGTGATGATCGTCGCGGTAATCGCTTCATCATCCGGATCGGTGGTCAGGTCGCCGACAAACTCCTTGTCGATCTTCAAGGTGTCGATCGGCAGCCGCTTCAAATACACGAGTGACGAATATCCGGTACCAAAATCATCAATCGCCAAGGACAAGCCCAGGGCCTTCAAGGCGTTCAATACCGTCGCCGCCTGTTCCGGATTGGCCATGACCATGCTTTCGGTCAGTTCAAGCTCGATGCGGTCCGGCGGCATCCGGTATTGCGTCAGCAGGGATTGCAGTTGTTCGGACAAGCGACTGCGGAACAACTGCAACATCGACACGTTGATCGACATGTTCAGCTCGGTTCGCCCCGCCTCGCGCCAGTTCGCCAACACCGCGAACGCCTCGTTCAAGACCCATTCGCCGATCGGAAGAATCAAACCTGTTTCTTCGGCAACCGGGATGAACTCGACGGGACTGACCGCACCCAATTCTTCGCTTTGCCAGCGCAGCAATGCCTCGAATCCGCAGACGCGCCCGTCGGCCAACGACATCCGCGGTTGAAACACCAGGCGGAACTCACGGCGATCCACCGCGCGACGCAATGCTGCGATCAAGGTCGCACGGCGGCGCGCCTCAGCATCCATCGCTTCCGTGTAGAACTGGCAGGTATTCCGCCCGCGCTCCTTGGCTGCATACATCGCCGTGTCGGCAAACTTGAGCAGATCCGTCGGCACCAGCGCGTGATCCGGGAACAGACTGATACCGATGGAAGGCGTGATGACCGTTTCACTTCGACCGTCGATATCCAGCGGCAAAGAAAACGCGCGCAACAGATTGCGTGCCACTTGCTCGGCAAATTCGCGGTCCTGCAAATCTTCCAGCACGACCGTGAACTCGTCGCCACCAAGACGCGCGACGGTATCCTCGGCACGCACGGTTGCCAGCAGGCGCGCGGCGGCCGCTTTCAGAATGCGGTCGCCAGCAGCGTGACCCAGCGAGTCGTTGATGTCCTTGAAGCGATCCAGGTCAAGAAACAACACCGCGACCCTTCGCCCCTGACGTCGTGCGCGCATGATCGCTCGGCCAAGCCGTTCCGACAGCAGGGCGCGATTGGGCAGGCCGGTGAGGGTGTCGTAATTGGCGAGATAGCGCAGCTCCTGTTCGGCGCGCTTCTTGTCGGTGATGTCATCCAACACCCAGACATAGTGCGTGCGCTCGCCCTGCGGGTCGCGCACTTCGGCGATCTCCACCCAGGCGAGGAACTCCTCACCATCCTTGCGGCGTTGCCAGACTTCACCTTTCCAGTGACCGTTCTTCTCGATTGCCTGGCGCATTTCGCGATAGAACGTCTCGCCATGCTGCTGACTCTGCAGCAACAGGCAGGCCTGACCGACCACTTCGCTGTCGTCGAACCCGGTCATTCGCAGGAACGCGGGATTGACGCTGACAAAGTGCAACTGCAGGTCACAGACCGCCACCGCCTCACCCATGCTTTTCAGCACTTCGGTCGCCACCCGCCGCTCACGCTCGGCATCTCGACTGATTGACACATCGCGCGCCGTGCCCGCCATGCGGATCGGCAAGCCTCGCGCGTCGCGCTCCACCACCTTGCCTCGTGATCGCACCCAGATGTACTCGCCATCCGCACGTCGAACGCGGTGCTCTGACTCAAAAAACTCCGTGCGCCCGTCAATATGGTCCTGCAAACGTTTCTGCAACGCCGTCATGTCATCGGGATGCACGGCCCGATGGCGGAAATCATGGGTACTCAGTTCGGCATCAGCGCCCTCGCCAAGAAGCGCATCCGCACCAAGCCGGAACAGGGTATTGGTGCGGATATCCCAATCCCAGAACTCGTCTCCGGAACCCCAAAGTGCCAACTTGAGACGCTCTTCGCGCGCTTGCAATTCGCGCATCAGTTTCAGATCGTGTTGGTAGCGCTGGCGCCGGCTCCAAGCGAGCAGAATCAACAACCCGACGCCGACTGCGATGTAGGCGCGTCTAACGGTGAGCGTCCACCACCACGGGGCATGCACGCGGACAGGCAGGCGAGCGAACTGCGAGGAAAGCACCCCATCGTGGTTGGTGCCGAGCACTTCGAAAACATACTCACCTTCATCCAGGTTGGTATAGGTCACGCGGCGCTGGCGGTCCAGCCGACTCCAATCCGCGTCGAAGCCCAACAGGCGGTAGCGATACTGATTCTTCTCCGGGTGCGCGAAATCCAACGCGGCAAACTCGAAGGAAATTACCCGGTCGGAGAGATTCACATCCAACGGGGTCGAGAGATCAAGCGGCCTTACCCTTCGCTCCTCACGACCAAGCAACACGGAAGTGAGTTGCACCGGAGGTTGATAGACACTGCGCTGGAGACGATCCGGGTTGAACACGTTGACCCCTCGAACGCCGCCAAAGATCAGCGCTCCATCGCGCAGGCGCGCACTCGCGCCACCATTGAACTCGAGATCTTGCAGGCCATCCGAAAGACCGTACTGCACGATCTCGTGGGATCGGACATCAAACGAGTAGATCCCGGAGTTCGAGCTGACCCAGAGCCGACCATATTCATCGGCTTCAATCGAATAGGCCATGGCGTCGGGCAAGCCCTTCTCAACGCCGAATCGTTCAAATCGAATCGGCGCATCGGGGCTTTCAACAATACGATTCAACCCTCCCGCCGTTCCGACCCAAAGACCACCATCGCGATCCGCCTGCACGTTGCGCACAAAGCTGGTGGACAGCGACTCCACCTGATTGGGGACGTTCAAGAATCGCTGGATTCGGCCAGTCTCTCGATCCAGCAAATTCAGACCTTCCAAGGTCCCAATCCAGATTCGCCCGACTCGGTCTTCGAAGATATCCGTCACCAGTGGATGACTCAAACTGTCCATTGCGCCATCTTGTGGGCGGTGCCAGCGCGCCCGCGTCAGGTCTGCAGACCACTCCAGCAATCCGGCAGAGAATGTGGCGATCCACACAGTTCCATCGCGAGACTTGAGCATCGAACGAAGGTCACGGACTGGCAGCCTGTCGCCGTCGGCGAGAGGCAAGTCGATCCTTCGCGCAGTTCGCTCATTGACCAGAAGCTGGAACAATCCCAGTTCGCTGCTGATCAGCAAGCGGCCAGGCGATTGCTCCAGAATCCCGAAAACACGCAACGGTCTTGCCCGCTCTTCAGCTGGCAGCGCGGCACGCAACACGTCAAGAAAGTGTTCGAATCGGTCCTGGCGACGATCGTAGCGCTTGACACCCTGACCCTCGGTACCAATCCAGATTCCACCGAGACTATCCTCAAGAAAAACCCTGGCATTGTTGTTCGCGACGCGGTCAGAAACCTCGGATTGATCCAGGATCATCGCGAACGCCGCACCATCAGGATTGACTGTGGAGACGCCCCTGGCCTCTGTCCCCACCCACAACAGACCGGATTGATCTAGCATCAGGGTTGAAACCCGCGTGTCGGTCAAGCCACTTGGCAAAGCCGCATCGGGACGAATTTCAACCACTTCGCCAGAACGCAGGTCAATCCTGGCGAGTCCCGTGTTGGACAGGGCCATCCACACCCTGCCACGCTGGTCGCGAACAAGGTCGCGCACCATCGACCCCGGAGTCCCTGTCGGCCAAATGCGGGTCAGCGCGCCATCGGCCACCAGCCGATACAAGCCATCAGACATCCCTACCAACGCGCCGTCTGGATCTTCCAGCAAACTGACTGCGGACAATGCCGTGGAAGACACGGGGACAACGTCCCACGCATCGGGACCAGCAGGTTGCAGTCGAAGAACGCCCTGATCGGTGGCCGCCAACACCGTGCCCGATGCTTCGCGTAAGAAATCACCCACCCGAAGGTCTCTCTTGGCGTCCCCGGCGAACTGGAAGACCCTGCGTCGCTCACCTGTCTCCGGCGAGAAGCGCTCGATGCCCTGACCGGTGCCCACCCACAATTCCTCGCCATCGGCGAGCAATGCCGTGACGCGATCCACATGCCCCTGGGGCGGTGTCTCCGATGCCTGCCAGAAGCGCTTGACGGCCCCACTGCGGGTATCGATGCGCGTCAAGTAGCGGGCATTGGTGCCGACCCATAGTGCACCGTCCGGAGTTTGCGCCAGCACCGTTACAAACGATCCCGACAAGCTGGCTTCGTCTGCTGGATCATGCTCGAAACGCAGCAACTCATACCCATCGAATCGATGCAGTCCGCCCTCCGTGGCAATCCATACAAAACCCGCGGAATCCTGGAACAGGCCGTTAACGCTGTTTTGTGCCAGCCCAACTCGACTGTCGATACGCTGGAAATAGAAGTCCTGCCGCGCTGCGAACGCCGATCCGCTGATGCAAAGCAAAATCATCGACAGCAGCATCCGCAGCCACACCGGCCATCGCTGGATGACCGCAGGCTGGTTGATGCAACGGACCCATGGCACAACGGACAAACGCATGAACACTCCCAGAGGAAGCGGCAGTGTAGGGAGGTTTGGTCAACCACAACAGCCACCACGAGGACTTCGTGCAATGACCATGCCCAAAGGGTAACCGCTATCAAGGTGGCGGCTCGATACGATTGTCGTTCGCCACGGTATACAGGTGGCCATACGCCGGCTGCTAAACTCGCGCAGCGCGAATCTCGCCCCACTCAGGAATCCTGATGAGCACTACACCGCTTCCTTCGCACGCCGAGCTGGCTTCGCAACTCCAGCGTGATTCGATTGGTGTCGATGCCAGCGAGCTGCATGGCGTGTTATGCGGATACATCGCGGGCGGCGGCAAGCCCTCAGGTCACGACTGGCTCGCCAATCTCGCTGTGGATGCACCAACCCCACTTGAAGGTAGCGCGCTGACGCAGATGCAGCTTGGCTCGCTGGCGCAGTTTGCCGGCGACGACTACGGTCTGACCTTGCTGCTTCCGCCTGACGACGCACCGCTTGGCATTCGAGCCGATTGCGTGCTGCAGTGGTGCAGAGGGTTCTTGGGGGGCTTCGGCCTGGCAGGCCAATTGGACGCGCTGCCGGGCAACGTCAGTGAAGCAATCAATGATCTGCACCGGATCGGCAGTGCCGATGTCAGCGTGGAAGACGAAGAAGCCGATGAAGAAGCGCTGGCGGAAATCATCGAATTTGTCCGCATGGCCGCCCTGATGATCCACCAGGAAATGGCATCGCGCGAACCTGCGTCGGACGCCTTGCACTGATGAGCGCCATGGCAGCGCCCGCGCCAATCAGCCGCGCAGAATTCGTGCGGCGGCGACGTCAACTCATGAAGCTGGCGGGCGAGGACGCAATTCTCATCCTGCCTGCCGCCACCGAGCGCATCCGCAATCGAGACAGCCACTACCCGTATCGTCAGGACAGCGACTTCTGGTATCTGTCGGGTTGCAATGAGCCCGAAGCGGTGCTGGTTCTGGTACCGGGCCGCAAGCATGGCGAGATGCTGTTGTTCTGTCGTGAGCGGGATGCTGAACGCGAAGCCTGGGATGGCCCCAGACTGGGACCGGAAGGTGCCGTCGACGCGCTGGGCTTTGACGATGCGTACGCCATCAGTGACATCGACGACATTCTGCCCGGGTTGATCGAAGGTCGACGCCGGGTGTTCTACCACTTCGGTCGCGAAGTCGAATTCGACCTGAAGCTGATCGGCTGGGTCAATCGCGTGCGGGCACTGGTCAAACAGGGTGCCGAATCGCCACACGAGTTCCAGGAACTCGGCCATCTGCTACATGACCTGCGCCTGTTCAAGAGCAAGGCGGAGATTCGCCTCATGCAGCACAGCGCCAACATCGCCGCGCTGGCGCATCGCCGGGCCATGCAGGCGTGCAAACCCGGCATGCACGAATTCGAGATCGAAGCCGAATTGCAGTACGTGTTCCGCAAGCATGGCGCCGTGGCGTCCTATGAGCCGATTGTCGGCGGCGGTGGCAACGCCTGTGTTCTGCACTATCGCAACAACGACGCCCCGCTTGCCAACGGCGAACTGCTGCTGATCGATGCGGGTGCGGAGTTCCAAGGTTATGCCTCGGATATCACCCGGACCTTTCCGATCAACGGCAGCTACTCACGCGAGCAACGCGCTCTGCACGACCTGGTGGAAGCGGCCCAGCAAGCCGCGATGGCACAGGTGCTCCCGGGGAATGCCTGGATCGCACCGCACGATGCGGCGGTGGAAGTGCTGACCGAAGGCATGCTGCGACTGGGTTTGCTGAAGGGCAGCCTGAAGGACGCCCTGGTGAAAGAAAGCTACCGCCGCTTCTACATGCACAAGACCGGCCATTGGCTTGGCCTGGATGTGCACGATGTTGGCGATTACCGGGTTGGCGGCGAGTACCGATTGCTTGAGCCGGGTATGGTGCTGACCATCGAACCGGGCATCTACATCGCCCCCGGCAGCAAGGGCGTGGCGCATAAGTGGCAGGGCATCGGCATTCGTATCGAGGACGATCTGCTGGTCACCGAACAGGGCCACAAGGTGCTGAGCGAGCACGCACCGCGAAGTGCCGACGACATCGAAGCCTGGATGAGCGCAAGCTGAGCTGTCGCACGGCGACAGTCACCCGGCGAGGCAGTTACGCGGCGAGACATGGAAAGGGCGCACCGCAGTGCGCCCTTTCTGTTTGCAACACCCTTCACTATCAGACTCGGCACTTACCCAGGCGGCGATGCCGCCTGGGTGACGCTTTTCCTCAGTGCAGGCGACGGCGCAGCGCCAGTCCGCCCAGCAAGGCAATGCTCAGTAGCAACAGGGCACGACCACTCTCGCCGAAGGTCGGAATGACGCGCACGATCTGGATCGGCACGCCGGTCGGATCATCCGGGTCGGGTGTCACGGGATCATCGGTCACGACCGGTTCCTGACCATCATCGCGATCATCCAACGGATCGCCGTTGTTGTTCTCATCCCAGTTCGCCAAACCCTGGTTGTAGCGCGTGCCGCTGGCCACCGAGGTCGCCGTGAAGCGGATCAGGATTTCATTCGACAAGGCCTCCGGCTGACTGTCGGGCGCGGCACCAAAATCCGGCGCAATGATCGCCAGCACCTCAATGCGGTTCAGCGCCGCGTTGTAGGTTGCCGACAGACACTGGCTGGCACCAGTTGCGGTGCAACTGACCGTACCGGGGCGATAGAACGAGTTGACCGGAATGCTGTCGTAGATGAAGACCGGCAGGTCCGCCGTGTTGTTCGGATTGAACCACCACATCGTCCACTCGATGGCACCTTCGCGGACGTCGGTCACCACACCTTCCTTCAGACCGACCGGCGGCAACAGGCTGACCGGTGTGCTGTCGTCATCGCTGTTATCCGCAGGTGTCGGATCGGCACCGTTGCTGCCGTCGTCGGCGATGCTGGCCGTGTTGGTCACGAAGGTCACACCGGCAGGTAGCGGGTCATCGATCTGCACCGCAAAGGTGACGCTGCCACTCGCGCCCGCCGCCAGATTACCGATGGACAGATTGCAGGCCGTTCCGGCAGGTGCCAGATTGGCGCAGGACCAGCCCGCACTGCTACCCGCGGTGACGAAGCGCGTGTTGACAGGCACCGTATCGGTGATCACCACACCGGTCGCATCCTGATCGCCGACGTTGGCGTAGCTCAAGGTGTAGACCACCACTTCACCGGCACGACTGCGCGCATCGCCATCATCCTTCAGCAAGGTCAGATCCGGTGTCGCTGCCACCGGCGTGTCATCCGAGCTGCTGTTGTCCGAAGGGTTCGGATCGGCACCATTGCTGCCGTCATCCGCGATGCTGGCGGTGTTGGCAATCTGCGTGACGCCTGCAGGCAGCGGATCGACCACGGTCAGCGCGAAGTTGCGGCTACCCGAGGCCCCCGCCGCCAGATTGCCAATGCTCAGCGTGCAGGTGGAACCCGCTGCGCCACTGGGCACACAGGTCCACCCAGCGCTGCTCGACGCCGCGTTGAAGCTGCTGTGCGTCGGCACCGTCTCGGTCAGCACCACGCCCGTGGCGTCCTGATCACCGACGTTGGCGTAGTTCAGCGTGTAGATCACCACACCGCCAGGGACTGTACTGACGCCGCCGTCCGTCTTCACGATGTTCAAATCGGGCGTCGCATTGATCGGCGTGTCGTCGGCGCTGCTGTTGTTCGCCGGTGTCGGATCAACGCCGTTGTCGCCGTCATCGGCAATGCTGGTGGTGTTGTTGATCTGAGTGACACCTGCGGGCAGCGGATCAACCACGGTCACGGCGAACACCGCACTACCGTTCGCTCCACCTGCCAAGCCACCCACCGCCAAGGTGCAGGTCGATCCGGCATTGCCATTCGGTGTGCAAACCCAGCCTGCGGTACTGGCTCCGGCGTTGAAGCTGCTGTGCGTCGGCACCGTTTCGGTGATGACAACCCCCGTCGCGCCCTGCGTGCCGACATTGCTGTAGCTCAGCGTGTAGGCAACCGTGCCACCGGGCACCCCGGTTGCACCGCCATCGGATTTGACGATCGTCAGATCTGGCGTGGCACCCACAGGCGTGGTGTCCGAGTCCGTGTTGTTGACCGGAGTCGGATCAGGTCCGTTGCTACCGTCATCGGCGATGCTTGCGGTGTTGGCAATGTCGGTGACCGCCGCGGGCAGCGGATAGTCGACGGTGACTGCAAATACCGCCGATCCCGATCCACCTGCCACCAACGCACCAACAGCCAGCGTGCAGGTCGAACCCGCCGCGCTGCTCGGCACACAGGTCCAACCCGCTGTGGACGCGCCCGCATTGAAGCTGACATTGGCCGGTACCGTTTCGGTGATGAGCACGCCCGTTGCGCCTTGATTGCCGACATTGGCATAGCTCAGCGTGTAGCTGATCACTCCACCTGCGGAACTGCTGGTACCGCCATCGTCCTTGCTCAGGGTGAGGTCGGGCGCAGCGGTAATTGGCGTGGTGTCGGAACTGCTGTTGTTGGCCGGGGTGGGATCCGCACCGTTGCTGCCATCGTCAGCGACACTGGCCGTGTTGCTGAGTTGGTCAATGCCTGCGGGCAGCGGATTGACCACCGTGACCGCAAACGTCGCTGTGCCCGATGCACCGACCGCAAGATTGCCGACGGCCAGCGTACAGGTCGAACCCGCGTTGCCATTTGGCGCACAGGTCCATCCCGCTGTACTGGCACCCGCGTTGAAGCTGCTGTGGGCAGGCACCGTCTCGGTCAGCACGACGCCACTGGCATCCTGATTGCCCACATTGCTGTAGTTCAGCGCGTAACTCACGCTGCCGCCAGGCACGGTCGTCGCGCCGCCATCGGACTTGGTGATCGTCAGATCGGGCGTCGCGTTCAGCGGGGTGGTGTCCGACGCCGTGTTGTTGGCCGGGGTGGGATCCACACCGTTGCTGCCATCATCGGCCACGGTCGCGGTGTTGGCGATCTGCGTCACCGCAACCGGCACGCTCGGCACCACGGTGACCGCAAATGTCACCGAACCGCCCGCACCGGCATTCACCGCGCCGACCGCCAAGCTACAGGTCGAGCCCGCCGCGTTGCTCGGTACACACGACCATCCTGCCGTTGACGCGCCTGCATTGAAGCTGGTGTGGACCGGAACCGTTTCACTGAGCACCACACCGGTCGCATGCTGATTGCCGACGTTGCTGTAGTTCAGCGTGTAGGCCACCGTGCCGCCCGGCACCGTGCTGGCGCCGCCATCGGACTTGCTGATTGTCATGTCTGGCGCAGCCACTACCGGTTCGACCGTCGGATCACTGCTGCCCGGCTCATCGGGATCGTCGGTGGGTACGGACGGCAACTCGTTCGAATTGACCGTGCCCTGATTGACTAGCTGCGTAACGCCGACTGGCAGCGGATTGTCGATGGTGACGTCGTAGCGCACCGTCACCGAGGCACCGACCGCGATGGTTCCGATGTTGACCGCGACGCTGGTATCGCCACCGCCATTGCCTGCCGTGATGCTGCCCTGTGTCGTGGTCACCGAACCAACGACCAGAGCGCCATTGGCATCCGGCACGTCGGTCAGGACCACGCCAGTCGCCGCACCTGCGCCATTGTTGGTGACGACGATGGTGTAGCGCAGGGTGTCACCGGGCGAGTTGTTGCCCGAGCTGTCCGCGTCGATCTGACGCACCGAGTTCTTGCTCGCCACCAGGTTCGGGAAGCCGAGCGTCGCGTTGTCATTGCGCGGCGGCAGGTCGCGTTCTTCCGGGTCCGTGCCCGGCAGCGACGAACCCGCCGAAGTGTCCGCCGAGTTCGGCACCGGGTTGGTCGCCGGTGGCAAGCTCGCCAGGGCCACATCGAAGGTCGCGGTGACGGTTTCACCCGGCTCCACCGAATTGGTCGGCGGTGCCGCAGGTAGACTGCGGAAGATCACCGTGACCTGACCAGCGGCGGGCACCTGAACGAGTTCGAAGCCGCTCGGCACCGACACTGGAGTGATCGAGCCCAGATTCCACAGCGTGTCGCTCAGCACATCCTGCACAGCCAGATCGTAAGCCGGTGCGGTGCCCGTGTTGGTCAGCGACAAGGCAATCCGCACGGTGCCGTTGCCAGCAGGCGTCATGCCCTTATCGAGGGCGATCAACGGCTCGACCACATCGACATCGGCAGTGTCACTCAAGGTCGGGCCACTGCTGTAGCTCAACTGTGCGGTGTTGACCAACACATCGCCAGCCGCATTGGCGGCCACGTCAACCACACGGCCGACGACGGTGATCTCGATGCGGTCGCCCGCGTCACTGACGCCATTCGGCGTATTGGTGACCGTTCCAAAGGAGAACCGCGCGCGATCATTGATGCCGTCGGCGGTCTGGAAATCATCCATGACCAAGGTGCCCGGAAGCGTCGTGCTGATGTTCGCGCCAACACTCGCCACACTGCCACCAATCACCTCGATCAGCCCGATCGCCGGATTGGCGGGCATCAAATCGGTGATGACCGTGTTCGGAATCGTGCCTTCGGGCAGTACCGCCGTGAGGGTGTAGGTGACGGTCTCGCCGATGGCGAGGTCTTCGACGCCAATACCAAACTGGTTGGTGCCGGTATCACCCAGACTGGTCGCGCTGGTGACCTTCACCAGACTTGGCGCCAACACGGTGACACTGGCCGTGTCACTGCTGGTCTGACGACGGGTCAGACCGGCAGTGAATACCGGCTGCGAGTCGTATTCAAGCACCGCCGAATTGGTGTAGCTCTGGGTCGGATTGACCAGTGTATCGACCGTTACCTGATAGCTGATGGTGCAACTGTCAGTTGCCAACGCCAGTGTCGGCACACTGAACACGATCAGCGGCGCCGCACTCGAATCCGTGACCAGGCCAGCACAGGTGGAAGTCACCGTCGCGTTGTTGATCCAGCTCAGCCCCGGCGAAGGCAAGGTGTCCGCCAACACCAGATTGAAGGCATCCGCACTCGACGCCGCACTGTGATCCAGCGTCAACAGCACCGTGACGGTATTGCCCGCGTCGACGAAGCCATCTGCCGGATCGGTGACCGCCTTGGTCAGCACGACCTCAGGCTCGACGATGTCGATCAGAGCGGTGCCCGAGACCGCGCTCGCGCCGACCTGCAAACTCGCCGTATTGACCTGATCGTTGACGCCGCCCTGATTGACCGCGACGTCCACCACGCGGGCAACGACTTCAAAAACCAGCTCGTCCGCCGCAGTCGCCACTCCATCCGGCGCATTCAGCACATCGCCCAGGTTCCAGGTCACCCGATCATTGAAGGCATCGGCATTGGTGTTGGACAACACCGGAGCGGCAGCCAGTCCCGCACCGGACAGATTGCTGCCCGTCGCGACGATGCTGCCCGAGACGGCTTCCAGGGCCACGCTGCCGGTCGGCAGTTGATCGAATACCACTGCACCCGGCGTGGTGCCTTCCGACAAGGTGACCGTGAAACGATAGGTAACCGTCTCGCCAAGGGTGAGGTCGGGTTCAAGACCGAACTGTGCCGTCCCCGTGCTTGGCTCGCCGGTGCTGAACACGGTCTTGATCAGACCCGACTGGGTGATCAGCACGCCGTGATTGTCACTGGCGGTGTAGACGCGCTCATTCGGGTCACCATTGGCCGTCAAGGAGGTCCAGCCGACATCCGCCGTGTTGGTCTCCGTTGTACCGGGCACCACGGTGTTGTCCAGCGTGACACTGAACTGCAGCGTCGATGTCTGGCCCAGCGGCAGGCTGTCCCAAACCGCCGTGATCGTACCGGCTACTTCGGAGAAGCTGGTCGGTGCCACGCCGCCCGTGTGCGCCAGCGAGCCGCCAACGTAGCTCATGTTGGCGGGAATCACGTCCGACAACACCGTGTCCAGCGCATCCGCACGACTGCCGCTGGTGTGCGAGACGACCAGTGTGAACAGCACCGTGTCGCCCGCATCGCCCGAACTGACATCGCCGGTCTTGGCAATCTGCAACTGCGGTTCGACCACATCGATGACCGCATTGGCGCTGGCATTGAGGCCCGGACCGAACTGCACCAAGGCGGTGTTGGTCAGGGCATCGCCATTGGTATTGGCGGGCAGATCACGCAACAAAGCCACGATCTCGATCACGATCTGGTCATTGCCGTCGGAAACGCCGTCCGCCGTGTTGGTGGTGGCACCGAAATCGAAACTCACCGTGTCGTTGATGCCATCGGCCAGTTGCACATCACTGATCGTCGGCAGCGGACTGGCGGTCGTTGGAGACAGGTTGCCACCGACACTGATCACGCTGGCCGAAACGACCTGCATCACGCCATTGCTGTAAGGCAAGGTGTCACTGATCACGACCTGCGGCGTGCTACCTTCCGGCAGGGTCGCCGTCACGCGGTAGGTCACGGTTTCGCCGATCAGCACATCGGGCTGCGCGACATTGAACTGTGCGCTGCCGCTGGCGGCATCGCTGGTCGCGAACACGGTCTTCGCCAGCTGCACCTGGGAAATGGCGACTGTCGCACCGTCGCTATGCGTGTGATCGTTCTGCGTAGGCGAACCAGAGCCGGTGCGCTCGCCAGTGTCACTGCCCGCTGCACCCGGCGTATTGCTGGTGGTGGGATTGCCCGCCGTACCACTGGCCCCCGGCAAACTGGTCCAGGTGGCGGTCGCGGTGTTGTTGATATTGGTACCCGGCGCGACACTCGGCTGCAGTGTGCCGCTGTAGGTGATGGTCAATACGCTGCCCGGTGCCATGGAGGCCACCGTCAAACTGACCGTATTGCCTGCGCTGGCATTGGTCACGAGTCCGATGATTCCGCTGGTCGAGGTCGATACCGAACCGACATTCAAGACCACGGCCGCCGGCAGCACATCACTCATGGCGATGTCGAAGGCCGTGCTGTTGTTGGCACCGCCCGCCGCCGTCAAGGTCACGGTGTAGTTGATCGTGTCACCTGCGTCACCCGCAGTCGGGCTGGCAACCTTGTTGACGGTGATGGAGGGTTCGACGACGGTGGCACTCACCGAATTGGAAGTACCCAGAGAGGTGGTACCGGTGCCCAAACGGAAACTGTTCGCCCGCAGATCATTGCCATCGTTGCTGCCCGTAGTCGTGTTGTCGACGATGGCATTGAACTCGACCACGACAAACTCGTTGTCATTGTCATTGTCGGCGTTGGTGATATCGCCAAGGCGGAAACACACGTCCGAGCCGGTGGCAAAACTACCCGGCGGATTGCAGGTAAGCGTCGCGCTGCCCAACTGCACAGCGGAAGCGGCACCCAGATCGAACTCACCCGTCAACGGCGTGGTCGCCGCCGACGCGGCCGAACCGGAAATGTCGGCGATGCCGGCCAAGGTGCTGGAACTCAGTCCTGGGCCGTTGCTGACGAAGACCGCGCGTGCGGAGTTGTCATTGAGGAAGGTCAGTCCGCTTGGCAGCAGGTCGAATACCCGCATGTCGGCAACGACACCTTCCGGCACCTGCACGGCGAGACGATAGCGCACGATTTCGCCCACCGCGAGCCGCAGCGGCGAGTCCGTCGTGTGCCCTTCCGAGCTGGCCACTGCAGACTTGGCCAAACTGACGCTGCGCACGGTTGCCGTCGCGGTATCGCTGATTGCGGGGAACGCCGGGCCACCGGTCACCGAGGAATACACCGCCGTGACCGTATTGGTGATGACTTGAGTCGGTGCCACCGTGGCCGCCACCGAGCAGGTGTAGGTCACCAAGGCCGTATCCGTCCCATACGGGGAACCGCCTCCCGCCGGGTTGCCATCATTACCCGCCAAGGGCGCCGCCAACAGCAGTCCCGTGCTGAACAAGTCGCCGCTGGACCCCAAAGCAGAGCCATCGCCATAGGTCACGCTACCCAGCGCGCAACCGGTCAAGCCTGCAGGCGGCGTGTCCGTGACGCGCACGTCAACGGCGGAATCGCCACCGATGTTCTCGATGGTTACCCGCCAGGTCACGCTGTCTCCCGCATCCACGTTCGTCACGTTGCCATTGACCGGCAACGTTGCCGCAGGCGGTGCAATCGCGCCGTTGCCGCCCGTGCTCAGCACACCTTTGGTGATGACCAGCTCGGGCGCACGCACGTGAATCTGCACAGGCGTGGTCTCGGTTGCCTGCAAGCCGGGCGTGTTCGCCGTCTGCGCGCGGAACAGATTGGTCAGGAACAGATCGTCGGCAAAGGGATCATCGGTGACAGTGACATCCACTTCGATCTGGATCACTTCGCCTGTCGTGGACACCACATCCGGCCACTGCACGAACAAGGCGTTTTGGGCCACGTCCACCGAGATTGACAGAGGTACGA
This sequence comes from Lysobacterales bacterium UBA2790, assembly GCA_002352135.1. Lineage (GTDB taxonomy): Bacteria > Pseudomonadota > Gammaproteobacteria > Xanthomonadales > Xanthomonadaceae > Aquimonas. The sequence continues at coordinate 19,475 of DEHW01000138.1, read as the reverse complement.
AACCACCGCCCAGCGTGTGCGCCGCGCCGAGACGAATGTCGCCGGTGCCGAAGGTCGTATCGATGTCGGCCACCTTGAACACCGGCAGCGGGAAGTAATCGGAGAACTGGATCTGCCGCGTGTCGCCTGACGGGATGTTCATGGTCAACACGTAGGTGACCGTGTCGCCCGGTCCATAGGCCGGCTGTGGGTTCAGGATCGACTTGCTGATCGTCAAGGGAATGATGCCCACCGACGCCGCACTTCCCTCGGAACAGGCGGTCGCGCCCTGCACGGTGTCGTATGCAGAGGTCACTGTATTCGGCAAGTCATCCGAGGCACGCACCGGGCCATCTGCCGGATCGGCATAGGTCGCCTGCACTTCCGCCTGATAGCTGATCGTGATGCTTGTACCCGCACTAAGCGCACCGGTCACCGCCCCAATATCGAAGGTAAGCGTCTGGGTGTAGTTCGGCGCTCCATCGTTGACGACGACCGGCACCACGGCTTGCGCTGGACCGCCATTGACGCTGACCGTCGCGCCCGCAACGCTGTTGTAAAGCAAGCCGTCGGACAGCACATCCGTGACCACCAGGTTGGTCACCGAACCGAAATCGGTCACTTGCCCTGACAGCGTGTAGGTGACGTTGTCACCGGGGACGACCGCACCGGGCGCTGCACCCTTCTGCAGCGAGAAATGCTCCAGTTCCACCGTGGTTTGGGCGTTGATGACCGGTAGAACCTGCGGCGCACCCACGCCGGGCACATACGTCGCGGCGGCCGTCGCGGCGTTCGTCGCATTGGATCGTCCGCAATTCGTCTCATCCAGCACGTCGGTGTAGTGCACCGGATAGCTGACAACGATGTCGCTGGCGGACGTCGTTCCTACGGTGTTGCCGCTGCAGGTGACCTGCAGCGTGCCACCCGGCACCACGGTTGACGGCGTACTGGTGATGGCACAGCCCACGCCGCCCGTGATCGTGATCGGCCCGATGTACTGCGCGTTGGCAGGCAAGGTGTCGCTGAAGGTGATCGGATTGATGGTCGCCGTATTGGCGATGTTGGCGGTCAGGGTGTAGGTCACCGGCCAGCTTGGACCGGGTGGACGCTCGGATTCGGGTGCGCTGTCGGTCTTTTCAAACAGCAGAACGGTCGGGGTCACCGTCTGCGCTGGGCTGACACCGACAATCGGTCCGTTGGCACCCGTTGGCGTATCACCGTAGCGATACACCGGCGTCAGACTCACCGGATAGGGCGTGCCCACCAATGCGGCGGGTTGAATGGTGAGACAGATTTCTGTCGTCAACGGCGGGTTGCCGGTCACCACTGAACCCACCGGCAACTCGATGATGCGGAAGCTGCTGCCCGCCGGTCCAGTCACCAAGGTTCCGGTGAAGGGGTCGGTCAACTGGTTGCCCGGCGACGCGGGAAAGTTGCCTACCGAAATGACCGTCGCGGGCGTGCTGAAAATCTCGGCACTGTCGAAGCTGAGCTCGGGCGGCAGCACCAGTCGCAGATAGGGGCCGTAGCCCGGCGTTCCCGCATTCGTCAGCGTCGTATCGAAGCAGAACTGCTCGCCGAGAAACGACTGACTCGGAACACCCGACGTGATTGACGGTGTTTGCGCAAACGCCAAACTCGTCGCCAACCACAGGGCGACCCCCACCCACAGATTTCTCATCGTTATCTCCCTGGTAACCCCACACAGACCACGCAGATCCTGACGCCTTCTGCGCGCAAGCGACTAAGCACTATCCCCCAACCGCTTGCAGTGTAGTTGAGAGACGTCAAACCTGAAGCGTATCGGCGGAAAAGTTCACAATTTGAACGCGGCCTGCAAATTGCAGGCCGCCAACGTGCAACCGCTTGCAGCAACGCGGGCTTTGCGCGAACGTGTTCAAAGACCAACCGAGGCAACCGCATGAGCATCGACGCCACCGCACTGGCCCACCTTTATCCCCTCGACAGCCTGCGCAACGAGACGCTGACCCAGCTCGCCAGCGAGGCGCTGCCCGCGACCTACCAGCGTGGCGAGTTGTTGTTTCGCGCCGGTGACATCGATAACGACATGATCTACCTGCTGGAGGGCGACGTGCGCGGTGTCTACTCCGATGGGCGCGTCAAGGACATGAGCGCGAATTCACTGCAGGGCCGCTATCCACTGGGCGAATCACAGCCGCGCCGATTCACCGCCAGCGTCACCAGTGCCAACGCGAAAATCGTGCGCCTGGATCGCCGCTACACCGAAAAAGTCATCGCCTGGGATCAGATCAGTCGGCAGGAAAACTTCCGCCATTTCGATCCCTCACCGGATGGCAACCGCTGGGTGTTCCGTCTGCTGCAAAGTCGCGCCTTCCACAAACTGCCGACTGGCAACATCGAACGCATGTTCCAGGCCTTCGAGGAAATCCCGGTGCGCAGCGGGCAGATCGTCATCCAGGAAGGCCACGAACCCGATTACTTCTACGTGCTGAAGGAAGGGGCCGCCTCGGTGTCGAAAACCCTCGACGATGACGAAGCCGTGGTCGCCTATCTGGTGCGTGGTGACTGTTTCGGTGAGGACGCCCTGCTGGCCAACACCAAGCGCAACGCCACTGTCCGGATGATGCAGGACGGCCGCTTGATGCGACTGTCGTGTCAAGCCTTCGAACAGGTTTTGAAACCGCCGGTCATTGACTGGATCACGCCGGGCCAGGCCTCGCTGCTGGTCAAGGCCAGTGCCGTCCTCATCGATGTCCGCATGCCCAAAGAATTCTCGCAACGCGCCATCAAGGGTGCCCTGAACCTGCCCCTGTACCGCCTGCGCGAGGACGCCGCGACCCAGATCGACCGCAAGGCCCGACTGATCGTCTACTGCAACACCGGCGAACGCAGCAGCGCCGCCGCCTTCATCCTTACCCGGCTCGGCTACGAAGTTTTCGCCCTGCAAGGCGGCTTGGCGGGAATGTTGAAACAGGTGGATCAGGGGTAAGGGCGACACGCGCCCAGCGTAATCACCGCGCATTCACCCTGTCGGCGCATTGAACTCCGGCCGACAGGTATTTCGCGCCTCAACTGAACGCGTCCCCGCCTCACCGCGAACGCTTCACGTATGAGCAGCAAGAGCTACGGTGTCATGAGAGAGCACGGGGTCAAGCACGGGGTCAGCAGGAAGAAAGTGAAGCCCGGAATACGGGAGGAGTTTTGTCAGCCCTGTTGACACAGGCGGCGCAATGGTGACCCCGGATTCTGCTCAACAATCTGCGCTACGGCCTTCGCGTCGGAGCACGGGGTCAGCGGAGCACGGGGTCAGGTCTTGTTTTGCCATATCACCCTCCCGAGGCCTTCCGTGCGATGCGGCTGATGGTGGCGTAGTGCAAGCCGAAGTATGCGCCGATCTCGCTCAGCGTGTAGGCGCCGGTGGCGTAGGCGCGGCGGATGGCTTCATCGCGATGGGCGGCGTCGGCTTCAATCTGTGGCAGCGATGGCGCAAGGCGCTGGCGACGGGGGACTTCGGCGGATACCGGTTCGGCCATGCCCATCACGTTCGCGACAAAATTCTCACTACCCAAAAAGCATTGCGCCTGCACTTCCGGTTCAAAGACGCGACCAACGCCTTCGGCCACGAAGCGCGCAAATGCCGTGCGTGCGGCGGTTCGCTCGGTGCCGAACAGCGATAGCAGGCGATCCGCAGCAAGCCCCGGAAGAGACTCAGCCTGTCCCATCACGGCCGCATAACTGCTCCAGCGCCAATCGCCCGCGCTGCCACACAGACCGGCGCGCACCGGGTTGAGCACGATGTAGCGCTGCAGCTCGATGAGGTAGGCATCTTTGTCCACCAAAATGGCCTTGTAGCGACCCTGTAGCACATGCCCCACTCGACCGTGGCGACGGTTGAAGCGCTGCGAGTAGCCGCCATTCACCTCGCGCATCCCGCGCGATAGCGTCGGCTGCTCAGTCTCCACCAGCAGGTGGTAGTGGTTATCCATCAGGCAGTACGCCCAGAGAATCCAGCCAAAGCGATCACAGACTCGCGACAGCCCGTCGAGAAACCACTGCCGATCCTCGTCGTCCAGATAGATCCGCTCACGCGCATTGCCACGCGCCATCACGTGATAGCAGGCACCCGCGAATTCAATGCGCTGAGGACGAGACATACGCCAACGTTAGTCCAGCAAATATGGCAACACAAGACCTGACCCCGGATTTATCAGCCCTGTTGACACGGGCGGCGCAATGGTGACCCCGGATTTTCAGATCTGATTGCTGTCGCGGTCGATTGCCCAACTGCACATGACCACTGATGATGTCGCCTACGCGTTCGGCACCACACCTCCACCTTGTCCCGCGACATTCCCGCGAGAGAAATCGATGACCATCAACTCATTGGAAGCAGAGCACTACCTGCTGGAAGTGAAGCTCAAGCGGGATCAAGTGCCGTCGTTCGATCAATACCCGTTTTCACTCCCGGTCGTGCGCAACCTGCACAACCTGGAGCTTCACCCCAAGGTCACTTTCATCATCGGCGAGAACGGAAGCGGCAAGTCCACCCTGCTCGAAGCCATCGCTGTCGCCTGGGGCTTCAATCCCGAAGGCGGCAGCAAGAACTTCCGGTTCAGCACGCGGCGCTCGCACTCTGAGCTGAACGAATACTTGACACTCGTGAAAGGCATCAAGCGGCCTCGTGATGGCTACTTCCTGCGGGCTGAGAGCTTTTTCAATGTTGCGACGGAGATAGAAGGACTCGATGAAGGACCAGGCGGCCCTCCCGTCATCAATTCGTACGGCGGGCGCTCTCTACATGAGCAATCGCATGGAGAGTCGTTCTTCTCCTTGCTGATGAATCGCCTCGGCGGCCACGGACTCTACATTTTCGATGAGCCAGAAGCTGCTCTGTCGCCGACACGCCAACTGACCATGATTGCTCGACTGCACCAACTGGCACAGTCGCACTCTCAGTTCATCATCGCCACGCATTCGCCGCTATTGATGGCCTATCCGAATGCGCGGATACACCAGATCAACGGCAGCAGCCTTGATGTCGTCGAGTACGAGGAAACCGAGCACTACCTCGTCGCGCGTTCATTCCTCGACCACCCAAGGCGCTACCTAGAGACGATCATGAGCTGATACCGCTATCCCTGCCTGGAAGGTATAGCTCCGGCGGTGCCAACTGCGGATGCACTCGATAAAGCGGATTGACCACGTCCAGCAATAGCGCGCCGAGCACGCTCCCGACCGCCTGTTTGAACTCGGACGTCTCTGCCTCGGGACACCGCTCCTGGACCAGCGATACGGCCTCGTTGAGAAGGCGGTTTACTTCAAGAACGCGGCGACTCACTTCCGATGCGATTTCATGATCCGTGATCATTGGCCTTCACATCTGTTGTCTTCCATGCATTTGTTGAGGCAATTCCAAAACCGGAAGCCATTGTCGCCGGATGGCAACGCCTCATCTGAGCACTTTGCGAGACAGTCCTGTTTCACCTTTCTGCAGTCAGGCTTTTCCTCCGGGCAAACCTCACCCGTATCTGCAGGCGCAAACGGCATCGGCTGCGGCGTAACCAACGGCTCAGGCTCCGGAATAAGCGACCCTGTCGCACAACCCAGTGCCGCCCCAACAAGCGCACCTCCCGCAGCAGAACACGCCAGAGCACCTGGTCCTGACGGAGAACAGAGGGCTGCGCCACCAACCATGCCAATCGTTCCACCCACCATGCATCCCCACCCATTCGGACTCAACCCAAGCGGATCGACAAACAGTAGCGGACGACTTCCGACGTAAACGTACGTGTTGATACCACCCAACAGGTTGATCGGATCACTCTCAATATACCGCCCCACCCCAGCCTCATAATCCCTGAAGTAGTTGTAATGCAACCCCGACTCCGAGTCGAAATACTGCCCCGGGTAGCGCAGGTTGAAGGTCAGCGCTTGGCCGTCGCCGTCAGGGTCGGTTTGCGCGGGGTGTTGGCCGAAGGCGCTGGTTTCCAGCGGCCAGCGCCAGACGGTGCTGTTGTTGCTGGGGCGACTCAGGGCGCGTGGGGTGCCGAGGTGGTCGGTGTGGGCGTAGAGCAGTTCACCGGCATAGGCACCGGTGGTGGTTTTGATCTTCACGCCGACCAGTTGGTCATCCAGCCATAGCAGGCGTTGTTCGGGGACGAGGGTGCGGGTCAGGCCGACCGGCGGGACGTTGCCGGTTTGAATCAGGCGTCCGGCTTCGTCGTAGAGAAAGCGCTGCACGGTCATGCCATAGGCCAGCGACTTTTCTTCGCGCTCGCCTCGGGCGTTGTAGGTGTTGGAATAGTAGGTGGTGCGGCCCATGCTGACGCGGCGCCGTTCGTCCGGCACACGCCGTCCATTCGACGCGCTCAATGCGCCGCGCCTTCAAAGTTGTCGCTCAGCAAGTCGCTGGCGATGGCTTGGTCTACCAGTACGGCGGTGTCCATTTTCAGGATGCCTCCGGCGACGGCTTCGGCGCGGAGCATGGCCGCCGGGACATCACCCACCTGATGATATTGCGGGTAGATGCCTGCGCCGTTTTCCCAGGTGAAGACGGCAGGTACGCCTTGGCTCAAAAAATACCAGTGGTCGGAATAGGCCTGTGTCGCGGCGCTGGTGATCAGGTTCAATTCGGGCGCGTAGGTGGCGGCGGCCGTGGCATACACGGCCAGCAGGGCTTGCTGGGCGTTGTTGGTTTCCACGCGCGCATCCAGATTGTCCGACACGGCGTGGCCGATCATGTCGAGGTTGACCATGTGCTTGATCTGCGCCATGCGACCTTCGGCAATCAGGTCCTGCACATAGCGCAGGCTGCCGACCAGGCCTTGTTCCTCGCCCGAGAAGCAGATGAAAAGCAGGCTTCGTTCGGTGGGCACGTTGCGGAACACGCGAGCCAGTTCCAGT
>DEHW01000138.1:1658-12557 GCA_002352135.1 Lysobacterales bacterium UBA2790 | reverse complement strand
AGGCGTTGCAACAGCCAATCGCGGGCGTGGGGCAATTCGTCGCTGAAGCTGTTGCGGTTGATCGCTGCCAATCCGCTGACATCCTCGAACCAGCGCGCGGCGTCGACTTTCGCCACGATGCGGGTGGTCGTGGGATTCGCGCCTTTGACCTGATTCGCCAGCGCGGAATTGGCCGCCAGGCGAGCGACCACGCCATCCTCTGGCAAGGGTTCGCCCACCACGGCCGCGCCCTTTGTCGCGCGCACCAGAGCGGGCGGACGACGCAGAATCTGATAGCCGCCGATCACGGCGAGCGGCGTTTCCGGCGAATGCACAGTGCAGACGTGATCGCGCACCACGATCTCATCAAAGGCCAGTTGCGCTGGCCCGGCGCGGACGTCATCGCGAGCGAGCCAGCTCGGCAAAGACGCGTCCTGCACGCCCAGCAGCAGCTCGCTACCGAACTCGGCATGCCACAGCACTCCCTCGGCATCGGTCACGTCGCGCACGCCTTGTTCACCGAGTCCATGGGCATCGACGATCACCGTGGGTGAGGCCACCGCGTGCATCGGTTTGGCGATGACGGTTCCGCTCGCTATCGCGCCAAGACAGCAGCCCAGCCACGCCATTCGGATCTGCATATCGCCCCCGTTTGCGCCGCAGCGCGATCAGTTGTGGTCGTTATCTGCGTGCTCGCGCGCCATCGCCCGCCAGCCGATGTCGCGACGACAGAAGCCACCGTCAAAGTGAATCACATCAACGCCCTGGTAAGCGTGTCGCGCTGCGCTGGCGACATCCTCACCCAAGGCACAGACGGTCAACACGCGCCCGCCTGCGGTACATACCGCACCATTCTGCAGACGTGTGCCCGAGTGGAAGACTTTGACGCCAGGCGGCACCTCGTCCAGCCCGTGAATGGCGTCGCCCGCGCGCGGTGTACCGGGATAGCCAGCGGCGGCCATGACGACGCCGATGGAGGGGCGGACATCCCATTCGGCCACGACTTCGTGCAAACGCTGATCGAGGGCGGCATCGAGCAGGTCGAGCAGATCCGAGCGCAAACGCAACATCACCGGCTGGGTTTCCGGATCACCGAAGCGCACGTTGAACTCGATGACCTTCGGTGCGCCGGTGGCATCGATCATCAAGCCGGCATAGAGGAAGCCGGTGAACGGTATGCCGTCGGCGCGCATGCCAGCCACGGTGGGATTGACCACCTCAGTCATCACCCGCGCATGCACGACCGGGGTCACCACCGGTGCGGGCGAATACGCGCCCATACCGCCGGTGTTGGGTCCGCTATCGCCTTCGCCGACGCGCTTGTGATCCTGCGAGGTCGCCATCGGCAGCGCGGTGTGGCCATCCACTATCGAGATGAAACTGGCCTCTTCGCCATCCAGAAACTCTTCGATGACGACGCGCGATCCCGCCTCGCCGAAGGCATTGCCCTGCAGCATGTCGGTCACGGCGGCTTCGGCTTCGGCCAAATCCATCGCCACGACCACACCCTTGCCCGCGGCCAGGCCGTCGGCCTTGATGACAATCGGCGCGCCCTTCTCACGCACATAGGCCAGAGCAGCCTGCAGATCGGTATGCACCGCGTAGAACGCGGTCGGTATGCCATGGCGGGCGAGAAAGTCCTTGGCGAAGGCCTTGCTGCCTTCCAGTTGCGCCGCCGCTGCGGTCGGTCCAAAGATGCGCAGTCCAGCAGCGCGGAAACGATCCACCACACCTGCGACCAGCGGCACTTCCGGGCCGACCACGGTCAATGCCACCTGCTCGGCCTGCGCGAGCGCCAGCAGACCATCGATATCGGTCACCGCGACCGCCACCGCGCGGCATTTGTCTTCCCGCGCACTGCCCGCATTGCCCGGCGCGACCAGCACCTCGGCGACACGCGGCGACTGCGCCAATTTCCAGGCCAGCGCATGCTCGCGCCCACCCGACCCGATGACCAGAATTTTCAGAGTGTCCATGTGCGAAAGACTAACAGGCCACTCAGAGAATGGATTCCCCCGACGGGCGTTTCGCCAGCTTTCGTTGCAGCGAGCGGCGATGCATGCCGAGCAGGCGGGCGGCGGCGGACAGGTTGCCGCCGGTTTCCACCAGCGCCTGCTGGATGTGCTCCCACTCCACGCGCGCCAGCGGCGTCATGCGGGTGCTGTCTTCCAGCTCGGGCAGTTCGTCTTCCTCATCCAGCAAGGCCCGCACGATGGCGTCTGCCGACGCGGGCTTGGGCAGGTAGTTGACCGCGCCCCGTTTCATCGCTTCCACGGCGGTCGCTACGCTGGCGTAACCGGTCAGCAACAGGATGCGCAGTTCGGGGTGCAGCTCCAGCAAGGGCTCGATCAGTGACAGGCCGGATTGCTGGCCCAGCTTGAGGTCCAGCACGAGGAAATCCGCGCACTGGGTGCGCGCCGCCTGCAGCACCGCATCGCCATCGGCAAACACGCTGCAGTGCAGGCCGCGCCGCTCCAGTGCGCGCGCCAGCGTGCGTCCGAAAACCGCGTCGTCATCCACCACCCAGCCGTGTCGCAGCTCTGTTTCCATGGTCCATTCCGTCCTGCTCATTCCGCATCCATCTCAAATGCCTGCATCGGCAGCTCGACGCGCGTCAAACTGCCGCCGTCCACATGGGGACGCAGACTCAAGCGTCCGCCAAGCTGCTCCACGGCGGCATGTGAAAGCGCCAAACCCAAGCCCAGCCCTTCCGCCTTCCCGCTCTCGAACAAGCGCCCCAGACGCGGCGCCAGCGCGCTGTCGATACCTGGACCGTAGTCGCGAATTTCCAGCAGCAGACCGCCTGCGTTGAGCCCTTTGGACGGGTAGCTGACTTCCAGTCCGATTTTCCGCAGTCCCTGGCTGGCGCTGGCATCGGCGGCGTTATGCAACAACGCGAGCAGCAGATGCTCCATGCCGCTGTTGGCACGCAGACGCAAGCGCGTCGGGATGATGCCGCGCACATCCATGACCACATCGGGCCGGGTCAGCGACCAGCGCTCCAACACGCCCTGCAGGAAGATGTCGAGCGTCTGCATCGGCAGGTCTTCACCACGCGCACGTTGCACCAGCGAGCGCACCCGATCACGGCATTCGGCGGTCAAGGTCTTCAACAAGGCGTGCTCTTCTGCCAGACGCGGATCATCGGCGTAGTCGACCACCAGATCGTCCAGCAGCAGGGCCATGCTGCCGAGCGGCGTGTTCAGTTCGTGCGCCAGCGAGGCCGCATGCGTACCCAGCGCGACGATGCCTTCGTTGCGCAGCGCCTGCTCGCGCAGGGTCGACAGTTCGTGATCACGGTCGCCCAAGGCCACCGCCAAACGTCGCAGCACCAGGATGAAGACCAGCGCGCTCAAGCCGAAGTTGATCGCCATGCCCCACAGGTGACGGTCGAACCCCAGACTGACATCGCCATGCACATGCGGGAATGCGGGCGCGAACAGCGCCATCAGCACATAGGCCAGTCCACTGGCCGCACCAACGGCCCAGACCCACGCACCGGGCAAGCCGACTGCCGCCAACGCGATAGGCACCAGATACAAGGACACGAACGGATTGGCGCTGCCGCCGCTCCAGAACAGCAGCCAAGTCAGCGCCGCCAGGTCGACACCCAGATGCAAGGCCAGCTCGCTGGCATGCAGGGACTGCGGATGCTGCAAACGCCAGATCACCCATAACTGGAACAGCGCCAGCAACAGCACGCCCAGCCACAACGGCGTCGCGTGCAAAGGCAAACCCAAACCGTACAAGGCCACGGTGATGGCCAGCGCCTGCCCGGGCAACGCCGCGCTGCGCAGGGTGCTCAACAAACGGAGAAATTTCAGGCGACTGGCATCCATGCCCACACTTTAGCGCGAGCGGACACCCGGCCTGCGACCATCTGACGCAGTTTGCTCAGCCGTCCAGCAATGCCGTCTGCAAGACCTCACTGTCGCGACCGATGAGCGTTCGCACGACCTCGCGTAGGTCGATCGTGCCGACCCGCCGCTTCAGCGCCATCAGCGCGCGCACCACTTCGTCGAGATTGTGCTCTTCATTGCTGCGCTGGCGAATCTCGGCATCAAGTGTCCGGAACAGCGTGACGGCACGCGCCGTGCGCGGCCCGAAGCTGCGCTCGGCGTGCAAAGTCTTGATCGCCTTGCCGTGATTGCGCATCCATTCGAACGCTTTGTCTGCGCGCGTCTCGGTCAGCAACCCCGAACGCCGCATCAGCTCGATGGAATAGAACTCCGCCAGCCCTTCGGCAATCCAGTCGTCACCGGATTCACCACGCACACGGGTCACCACATGCACCAACTCGTGGATCAGCGTGCTGGTGCCGTTCTCGCTGAGAATCGGTCGGTCGGAGTGCAGATACAGCGAACGCGGACCCGACAACCCACCGCGCCACATCGGATCGCCCGCACCCACAATCAGCATCTTGTTGGGCAGCGCATCAAAGGCCGCGAGCATTTCCGGCGCGACGATGTTGATGAAGGCGATGTACTCGTTGCGCCGCATCGGATCGCCCTTGGGCGCGCCCACGCTGACTTCCATGCCATGAATCTGCTCGCGCCGCGTGCCCACATCACCGGCAATCAGCCAACCCGTTGGACGGTCAAAACGCTGCCGAGGGTCAACAATCACGAAGGCCTTGCCATCCCGGGTGCGCAGATACTGGGTGTCGACATTGCTCCAGCCCGGCGGCAAATCCACAAACAAGCGCGCCCGCGCGTCGGTGTCCCGCGTCAATCGCGCACGCAACGGCGGAATCAGATGATCGGCGCGCACCAGCGTCCAGTCCGCCGTGATTCGCGCATCAAAACCGCCATCGCGACGGCGCTTGTCGATGCGATAGCGATAGCTCAACTCGCCACCCGTCTCTGGCAAGGTCCAGCGCACACGCTCGCCTTCGCGCAGCACCTCGCCATCGCCCTGCACATCCAGATAGCGCTCGGCATCCATGCGCAAATCCAGCGACACCACCCGCCCCGAATCCGGCCGAACCGCAATCCGCACCGTCGCCAGACCCTCGGCCGGCAGAAAACCGACGTGATAATCCACTTCGAAACGCTTGCTGGCGGCGAACAGGAATCCAGGCGAGATCAGCAAGCAATACAGCGCGAATCGAAACACAGACCGCATGGTGACTCCGAAACCGGAAGACGAGGTTGCAAGCATACGCACTGGGCATGAACAACAGCGGTGACATGGCCGTGCCTGGAAGCTTGCGGTTTGCGGCACGCGCGACGCGGTCGCAGGGAAAAGGCACACCAGAGATCACCGGTTTTACCCCGATATCGCGGACACTTACGAGAAGGCTGATCGAGGCCATAAGGAGTGTTTATGTCGAAGCTAACGAAAGAGCAACGCGAACATGGGAAAAGACGTGGAGCACCTATGCAAGCTCGCGAGCTGATCGAAAACCCGGCGAACTGTCGGCCTCATGTCGTCGTACTGGGCGCAGGCGCCAGCCTAGCGGCGTTTCCGAACGGTGACGCTCAGGGACGCCGCTTGCCGCTCATGTGCGATTTGGCCGAGCTGATCGAGCTCGCTCCGCTGTTCGCCAGCGCTGGAATCGAACAGGGCTTGGATGACTTCGAGGCAGCGTTCGCCCGGCTGGCAAGTCGCGACGATCTGGCCTCCACGCGAGCACATATCGAAACCAGAGTGCACGCCTACTTCGCGGCGATGGATCTGCCCGCTACGGCGACGCTGTACGACCGTCTGGTGCTCTCTTTGCGCCCCTGCGACGCAATCCTCACCTTCAACTGGGATCCGTTCCTGTTCGACGCCTTTGCCCGGAATCGGCACATCGCTGCGCTCCCACTCGTCTACTTCCTGCACGGCAACGTCCGCATCGGCGCATGTGACGAGCACCCGCAGCCTAGCCTGATCGGAGGCGCCTGCCGCACTTGCGGAAAATCCATGGCGCCAGTGCCCTTGCTGTATCCCGTTGGGAACAAGGACTACACCTCAAACGCCTACATCGCCGCCGCGTGGAGCGACGCACGAAAACTACTGGCGGAGGCACTCACGCTGACAGTGTTCGGCTATGCAGCGCCAGCCTCAGACGCCGGCGCGGTCAGCCTTCTGCGTGACTCCTGGTTTTCCCGCAGTAGCCGCCAGTTCGAACACATGCAGGTGATCGACATCGTGCCCAGTGCCGAACTCCATCTACGCTGGTCGAAGTTCCTTCCGACCGGACATCTTCACGCTATACAAGGCTTCGAAGACTCTTGGCTCAGCCTCTGGCCGCGACGCGCCAACCAAGCGTTGCTGCACACAATGAGCACAGGCGTTCCATGCGCAGAATCTCCGCTGCCGCAAACTCACAACCTACGTGAACTTCAGGAGTGCGCTGCGAACATTGCAGCACATGAAGGGCCATGCGCGGGTATCGAGACTTAGGCGGCCAAGTGAGCGCATCACAGCATGCTCCTGAGCGATATATCTAGACAGCCGGACTGGAATCTAACTCTGCTTCCGAACTCTGCCAATGCGCCAAGTATCGCACGACTCCCTCCTCGAACATCGCACGAGCAATCATCTCGTCACAGCTCAGCTTTGAAGCACGGAGCTTCGCCAGCATCTGTTCCAAGCCGTTGCGCATCGACACTGCCATGTACTCGGCGATTTCCAATGGGTGAGGCGTTCGATGCGGCCAGCGTTGTCGTAGTGGTAGTCGCTGCGTGCGCCGTTGGGGTGGTGGAGTTGTTGCAGGCGTCCGGCCGGGCTGTAGCGCAGTTCGGTGCTGCCGTCGGGGCGACTGAGGCGCACGAGGCGGTTGATGCGGTCGGGTTGGGTGACGGTGGTGCCTGCCGGGTAGCTGAGTTGCAGTCGGTTGCCGACTTCGTCGTAGGTCCATTGACTGTGCTGGTCGTAGCGGTCGTCTTCGGCGATCAGGCGGCCGTGGCCGTCGTACTGGCGGCGGATGTGGTGCGGGCCGTCGCTTTCGCCGTATTGACTGAGCCGGGTCGGCTGGCCGTCGCCGTCGAGTTCATAGACTTCCCGCGCCACCTCGTCGGCGGCGGCGGCGCTGTAGCGGCGCTCGATGAGGCGGCCCAGGCCGTCGCGCTCGATGTCGATCTGCTGGCCGCTGCGGTCGGTGTGCCGGGTGAGTTCGCCTTCGGGGTTGTAGGCAGTGCCGAGCTCGATGCGCAGTGCGTCCAGCGACTGCGCGATATCAACAGCCTCGATATCGCCGCGCTGCGTCGGTGATGCGCTCAAGGAGAGCGCAAGGGTGAGCAGGAGGCTGGTGAGGCTCAGGGGCAATGGGTTGTCCTTTGGAATCACGCTTGCCGAGTCGATGCGCCGCTGCGACCGATCCGGTTGAAGTGCGTCAAATGAATGAGTGATTTGACGTGGAACGGGTTCAGAATTGATTGATGAGGCGAGGCTCCAAAGACGTAACCAACGGCGGCCTCAGACCGATCTCATTGATCGCGCTTCTGCGCTTCAACTTGGCGAATGTGATCATTGATCCACGAATGATCAGTCGTCTCGGCACGGACCGTGACGCTTTCGCCGTCAAGATCGAACCATAACGTGAGGCTCTCTTCCGGGCCGATCTCGGGGCGCGAGGGCACGGCCACCACGACTTCGCGATCCGGCATGTAAGGTCGGTCGTCTTCGAAGCGCCAGGTGATCTTTGCAGTCTTGGGCCATCGGCCTTCGAACAGGCTGTACTGATCGCCTCCGCCGCCGGGAGCAAGATACCCTTTCGAATCGAAAAGCCCCTCAAACTCAACTCGTACAGCGGCAAGCTGCTGGATGCCAACATTCTTCGCAGCCACATTGAACGGCGCAGACGACCTCGCCGCAAGGCAGCCACTGACCGCGCCGAACACGCCAAGCAACACAAGCACCAAGATCAGTCTAGTCATCGCCCTGCACCGGTTCGAGAATCAATTCGCCGCTCGGTTCTTTGAAGACGTCCGCCTTGCCCTGCCCCGAGCGCCTGATTTTATCAACCCGCGCGAGGGTCTTCTTGCGATGATCGCGGATGTAGATCGCTTTCGTTACGGCAAAAACGAAGTTCTCGGGTCAGCAATCCAATAGGAACCCGCGTTCCTGGCATCTCGATTGCAACACAAGACACTCACCCACCGGAATTCCGCCATGCATATCGCCTTCACCAGCAGCAAGCCGCACGACCGCAGCAGTTTTGCAGCGGCGGCTGAGGAGTTGGGTCTGACCGCCGACTTCGAGTTTCTCGACTTCCATCTGGATCGCCGCTCCGCGCCTGTGCTGGCGGGTCGCGAGGTGGTTTGCATCTTCGTCAACGACCATGCGGATCGGGAGGTCCTGCAGACCTTGCATGCCGGTGGAACGCGGCTGTTGTTGCTGCGCTCGGCGGGTTACAACCATGTCGACCTCAAGACGGCGCGCGAGTTGGGTATTCAGGTCGCCAATGTGCCGGCGTATTCGCCGCATGCGGTGGCCGAACATGCGGTGGGCTTGCTGCTGGCGCTGAACCGCAAGATTCACCGTGCGTGGTTGCGCGTCCGCGATGGCAATTTCGCACTCGATGGCCTGATCGGTTTCGATATCTGCGGGAAACAGGTGGGCGTAATTGGCACGGGCCGCATTGGCGAGTGCTTCGGTCGCATCCTGCATGGCTTCGGCGCGAAGGTGCTGGCCCACGATCCGGTGAATCGTTCGCTGCAGGACATCGCGGAATACGTCGAGCTGGATGCTCTGCTCAAACGCGCCGACATCGTTTCTCTGCATTGCCCACTGAATGCGGGCACCCATCATCTGATTAACGCCGAGCGTTTGGCGTTGATGAAACCCACCGCCGTGCTGATCAATACCGGTCGCGGCGGGTTGATCGACACACCCGCATTGATCTGCGCACTCAAATTGCACCGCATCGGCGCGGTGGGATTGGATGTCTATGAGGAAGAGGCCGACGTGTTTTTCGAGGACCTCAGTCAACGCGGCATCGATGACGACGTGCTCGCACGGCTGTTGACCTTCCCCAATGTGCTGGTTACCGCGCATCAGGGCTTTCTCACCCGTGAAGCGCTGCATGCCATTGCCCGCGTCACGCTCAACAACGCCTTGCAATGGCAACGCGATGGACTCGCGGCCAATGCGCTGGGCACAACTTGAACGCGACGTGCTCTGGGTGACACAGGCGACTCGACCTGTCTTCCGGCAGGTTTCGCGTCTCCTGCCGTGCCGCTACTCTGCGCGTCTGTCTGGTTCGCTATCGAGTCCGTCCATGCGTCGAGCTGCCTTGTCTCTGAGTGTCCTGCTGGGCTGTGCGCCCATGCCATCGCTGGCCAGCGAGTTTGCGCTGACTCTGCAGCAGATCATGGAAGACCCGTCGTGGATCGGGTCCGCCGTGGAAGCGCCTTACTGGACGACCGACGGGCAGCACATCGTGTATGCACTGAAGCCGGATGCGTCGCCGCAACGCAGGCTGTTCCAGGTGGCGCCAACGGGTGGTGCGCCGAGCGCCGTCGACGACGCTGCGCTGGCCGATCTGGACGCTGCGCAAGTGGTCTGGGATGCCGCGCATCAACGCGCCCTGATGATCAAGGACGGCGACCTGTTTCTGCGCACGCTCGGCAGTCCCAGCCTGCGACAGCTCACGCGCTCGGAAGCCGAGGAAGCGCAACCGGGCTTCATGACCGATGGCCGGGTGATGTTCCGCGTCGGCACCGATTGGTTCACTCTGGCGCTCGACAGCGGCTTGATCTCACCGGCCGCACGCCTGCGCACCAGCGTCGATCCCAAAGCTGCCAAGCCGGATGAACTGGCCGCCTTGCAATTGCGCCTGATCGGCACGCTGGCGCGCGAGAAGTCCTGGCGGGACGCCGCCGCGGAACGCGATGCGGCCTTGGCAAAGCAATCGCCGCACGGCCTGCCTGCGGAGGTATTCCTCGGCGACGTGAAACTGGTCAGCACGACGCTTTCGCCGGATGGCCGCTGGTTGCTGGCGGTCACCGAAGACCCCAAGGCCGACGCCGGGCGACTGGGCAGGATGCCGACCTATGTGACCGAGAGCGGCTACGAAGAAAGCGAAGAGGTGCGCGTCCGCGTGGGGCGCAATCTGCCGATTGCGCAGCAGTTGCTGCGCGTCGATCTGCGCGAGGGCAAGGTCGACACCTTGGATTTTGCCGCCCTGCCGGGCATCGATGTCGACCCGCTGGCCGATCTGCGCAAGCAAGCCGACAAGCCCGCACTGCAAGGCCCGCGCGCCCTGCGCGTCAATGCCGTGGAGTTCGCGCGTGATGGCAGTCGCGCGGCGGTGATGCTGCGCGCGGTGGACAACAAGGATCGCTGGATTGTCGAAGTGCAAGCGGACGAGGCCCTGCAACTGCGCCACCGACTCACTGACCCAGCGTGGATCAACTGGGGCTTCAATGAATTCGGCTGGCTGCCCGACAACCGCACACTGTGGTATCTGTCGGAAGAAGACGGTCACGCGCATTTCTACACCCGCGAAGGCCAGCGCAAACCCAAGCAACACACGCGTGGTGCCTTCGAAGTGTCGGCACCACAAATCAGTGCCGATGGGCAACACGTCTGGCTGCTGGGTAATCGCGCGTGGCCGGGCGATTACGAGGTCTACCGACTCGATCTCGGCAATGACCAGCTCAGCGAAGTCACCGCCTTGGACGGCGTCGAGTCGTTCCAGTTGTCGCCAGATCAGTCGCAACTGCTGATCAGTTGGTCGTCAAGTTATTTGCCGACGCAGATTGCCGTGCTGCCCGCCGCTGGCGGCGAGGCAAGACCACTCACCGACACCCGCAGCGCCGCCTTCAAGGCCGTCGACTGGCTGCCACCGCAGTACGTCCAAGTGACCTCGAAACACGGCGCAGGCACCATCTGGGGCAAGTTCTACCGTCCCGCCACACTCGAACCCGGCAAGCGCTACCCCATCGTGATGTTCGTGCATGGCGCGGGCTATCTGCAGAACGTCTCGGC
>DEHW01000138.1:0-1621 GCA_002352135.1 Lysobacterales bacterium UBA2790 | reverse complement strand
AGCGCGTGGGCATCTACGGCGGCAGCTACGGTGGCTTCATGAGCTTCATGGCGATGTTCCGTGCACCCGAATCCTTCAAGGCCGGTGCAGCGTTACGTCCGGTCACCGACTGGACCAGCTACAACCACGAGTACACCGCCAATATCCTCAATACGCCCGACATCGATCCCGAAGCCTATCGACGGTCCTCACCCATCGAATACGCCGAAGGCCTGCAGGGACACCTGCTCATCGCGCACGGCATGATCGACAACAACGTCATGTATCAAGACTCGGTGCGTCTGGCACAACGCCTGATCGAACTGCGCAAGGACCACTGGGAACTGGCCAGCTATCCACTGGAACGACATGGCTTCGTGCACCCCGAAGCGTGGTACGACGAATACCGGCGCATCTACCAATTGTTCGAAAGGACCTTGAAGTAGCCCATGTACGACAACTGGGGCATCAATCTNNGACCCAGCGCCGTCGCAAGGTGCTGTACGGAATTTTCGCGGTGCTGATCCTGCATGTTGCCGAAATCTGGGTGTTCGGCAGTGCGCTTTGGGGTCTGCTTGAATTGGCGGGTGCCGGGCATCTGACAGGCACCCTGCACGTGAGCTTGCTGGATGCCATCTACCTGTCAGCCGCGACCTACACCACGGTGGGATTCGGCGATCTCGCACCGGTTGGCGCGGTGCGTTTTCTGGTTGGTACCGAAGCCCTGACCGGCTTCGTGCTGATTACCTGGTCGGCGTCCTTCACCTACCTGGAGATGGAGCACTTCTGGCGACTGCGGCGCAAGGCTGACGAAGAGTAGCGCGAGGTAGTCGACGCCACATCCGCGCCGCCATCAAGCCACACGCAAGACATCTGCGTGCGGCTGATCCGGCTCACCATCGACGAATCTAAAGCGAGCGAGTTCAAGCTTCAGGCCAATACCATCCTCGGTCACTGAGCTACCTCTGCTGCGCTGCAGCTTTCCCCAATGGCCAATGGTTGATTGTTCAAGCGCGTGACTTACTGCGCCAGGAGCCTGCGCGGCCTGCGCCAGGAGCCTGCGCGGCANNGCCGGTTCGCCGGCCCATAGCAGTGCTATGAGTCAAGAATCGGCGGAAATGATGGGCCGCGCAGACGGCTTTGCAGACCGGTCGGCTTCTGCCGCGCAGGCTCCCAAGGAACAGTGCGCCGAACTCGGCGCGTCGCGTTGGAGAACGCAGCCACCGCCCGCACAACAATCGACAACGACGGGCGGCCTTTTGGGGAGAGCAACCATGCGTCGTCATATCGGCCAATCGGCACTGCTGTGCCTCATCTTTTCCGTCTCAAACAACGCTCAGGCGCTGACCGAAGTCACCGGCTTCGGCAGCAATCCGGGCAATCTGAAAATGTTCAAGTTTGTGCCCAGTGGTTTACCCGCCAACGCGCCGCTGGTGGTCGCCTTGCACGGTTGCGCGCAAAGCGCTGCCGCCTACGATGCGGAAACCGGCTGGGAAGCATTGGCGAACCGCTGGAAATTCGCCCTGTTGCTGCCGCAGCAACAAAGCGGCAACAACTCATCGAGTTGCTTCAACTGGTTCGAGGCGGGCGACATCGCGCGTGGCAGTGGCGAAGCGCTATCGATCAAGCAGATGGTGGATCG
>DEHW01000033.1:14106-17722 GCA_002352135.1 Lysobacterales bacterium UBA2790 | reverse complement strand
GAGTGGCACAGCATCGGTACCGATGCCAAACCGACGGATGTGGCCGCCTTCGAAGCCGAAGCCATGAAAAAGCACGGTGTCGATTTTGCTGCGGTACCTCCGCGTTACCGTTCGGCCTACTTTGCACATGCCTTCCCCGGCGGATATTCGGCCGGCTACTACGCCTACCTGTGGTCCGAGGTGCTGGCCGCCGACGCCTTTGCCTATCTGGCAAGCAAGGGCGGTCTGACCGGTGAGAACGGCGATGACTTCCGCAATGGCATCCTGTCGCGCGGTGCAACTGTCGAGCCCATGCAGATGTACATCGACTGGCGTGGTCAAGCGCCGGACCCGACGGCGCTGCTGAAGCGTCGTGGTTTGAGCGAATAACTCAACCGCAGGGCACTTCGTTCTTGCCTGCCCTCAGAACGCCCGCGTCGATCACCATCGTCGCGGGCGTTTTCATTTCCGCTTGGAGACTTCCATGTTCTCGATGAATCACCTCACGGTTCGCTGCGTTCTTGCCCTTGGACTGACTTGCGCCGCTTCGATACAAGCCGCCGAGCGCATTGAAGTTGGCAATCGCATCGCCGATGGCCTGCCAGAACTGTCGAAGGAACTGGAATCCCGTTTGGCGCGCTACCAGAACACGCGTGGCGCCGCCTTCGCCGGTTGGCAAGCCGATGGCTCGATGTTGATCACCACGCGATTTGGCGAAACCAATCAAGTCCATCGCGTTCGCCAGCCACTGGGCATGCGCGAACAAATCACGTTCTACGCGGAACCCACCACATCCGTTGCGGCGCAGCCCGGCGCCGGCGGGGCGGGCTTTGTGTTTGCCAAGGATGAGGGCGGCTCGGAGTTCTGGCAGCTCTACCATTACGACTTTGCGCGGCGGGAGCCGGTGTTGCTCAGTCCGCCGGGGCGCAGCCGCAACGAGTACCCGTTGTGGTCGCACGATGGCAAGACGGTCGCGTTCACCAGCACAGCGCGCAACGGCAAAGACAGCGACATCTGGATTCGACCGTTGAACGGCGAACCGCGTGCCGTGCTCACCGAAGGCGGCACTTGGTATGCGAGCGACTTTTCGCCCGACGGCAAGAAACTGCTGGTCAGTCGCTACGTGTCGATCAACGAGAGCTACCCGGGTGAACTGGACCTTGCAACGGGCGCCTTGGAAATGTTCCCGGTGGAAGGCGGCAAAGCGGCGTTCGGGCCGTTCCGCTATGCACCGGGCGGCGACGCGGCGTACTACATCTCGGACGAAGACAGCGAGTTCAAACGCCTGCAGTTGCACGCCAGCAACATGACACAACCCGAAGTCCTGAGCGGGAACGTGAACTGGGACATCACGCAGTTTGATATCGCCGACGACGGCAAGCATCTCGCCTACGTCGCCAATGAGGGTGGCATTTCGCGACTCCATGTCGTCACGATCCCCGAGCATCGTCCGGTGGCGCTGCCGGAACTGCCTATTGGCGTGATCGGCAGCCTGGGATTTTCGCCGGACAGCAAACGGATTGCGGTAACGCTGAATTCGGCCACCTCGCCGAGCGATGTGTTCGTGATCGACCTGCAAGGGAAATCACTGACCCGCTGGACCGAAGGTGAAGTCGGCGGTTTGGATGCACAGAAATTCGTCGCTCCGCAGTTGATCGAGTTTCCCAGTTTCGACGGACTGAAGATTCCCGCCTTTTTCTATCAACCGGCCGGGCTTGCCGCGGCGGACAACAAGCGCCCCGTGGTGATCCTGATCCACGGTGGCCCCGAGGCGCAGTCATTGCCGGTATTCAACCCGAGCATCCAGTTCATGGTGAACGAATTGGGCATGGCGGTCGTTGTCCCCAACGTGCGGGGGTCGGCTGGCTACGGCAAGACCTGGTTGAGCCTGGATAACGGCTTCAAACGCAAGGACTCGGTCAAGGACATTGGTGCGCTGCTCGACTGGATCGGAGGACAACCCGGGCTGGATGCCAATCGCGTCGGTGTGATGGGCGGAAGCTACGGCGGCTACATGGTTCTGGCTTCGCTGGTCGACTACGCGGATCGCATCGCGGCGGGCATCGACATCGTGGGCATTTCACACTTCACGACGTTTCTCGAAGCCACCGAGAGCTATCGCCGCGATTTGCGCCGCGCGGAGTATGGCGACGAACGCGATCCCGAGATGCGTGATTTCTTCGAACGCATCGCGCCGCTCAACAACGCACACAAGATCCGTTCACCATTGTTCGTGGCGCAGGGTGCCAACGACCCGCGTGTGCCGATGAGCGAAGCGGAACAGATCGTTCGCGCGGTCCGCGAGCACGATGGCGAAGTCTGGTATCTGGCCTTCAAGGACGAGGGCCATGGGTTCGCGAAAAAGGCCAACAGCGACTACTTCGGCACCGCCGCCATGCAGTTCTGGCAAACCCACTTGCTGAGTGATCGCAAGCCATGAGTTAAGCCTGACGGCAGCGCACCGCGCTCGTGCGCTGCCGTCAGCGCGGTCAACTCAATTGAATGTCACCGCCACATTCGCCGCTGGAACCAGGTAGTGATCCACCAGCAGGAAGGCGAACAAGGCCATCAGATAGACAATGGAGTACTTGAACACCTCCATCGCAAAATAGTCATTGGGCGGATTCAGTAGTCGCACGGCGTAGTACAGGAACACCAGATTCAGAATCACGGCGCCGCCCAGATAGAACACACCGCTCATCCCGGTGATCCAGGGCAGCAGCGTCGCAACAAACAGCAACACCGTGTAGAACAGCACATGCCAGCGCGTGTAGGGAATACCATGCGTCACCGGCAACATCGGAATCTCGGCGCGGGCGTAGTCGTCGCGTCGGAAAATCGCCAAGGCCCAGAAATGCGGCGGCGTCCAGATGAAGATGATCAGGAACAGCAACAAGGCGTGCGGGTCGACCTCGCCGGTCACCGCGGCCCAGCCCAACACGGGCGGCGCCGCGCCCGCGGCACCACCGATCACGATGTTTTGCGGCGTCGCGCGTTTCAGATATGCGGTGTAGATCACTGCATAGCCAATCAGCGACGCGAACGTCAGCAAAGCCGTCAGCACGTTGACCCACAAGACCAGGATCAGCATCGACGCCAAGCCCAGACTGACCGCGAACAACAATACTTGCGGACCATTCAGATGACCCGCGGGTAAGGGTCGATGCTGCGTTCGTGCCATCAGCGCATCAATGCGCTGATCGATCAGGTGGTTGATGGCCGCGGCGGACGCTGCGGCCAACCAGATACCCAGATTCCCGAACAGCAGCGCACGCCATGGGGGAATTCCCGGAACGGCCAACAGCATGCCGACCAAGGCGGTAAAGACGATCAATGCGACCACGCGCGGCTTGGTCAGCGGCCAGTATTGGCGAAACGTGGATTGCATGCGATTCCCGACTGCGGCGCAGCGTGATCAGACAGAACTTGGTGTAGGACGCAAGCGGGCCAGCAGGCCCACCAAGAGAAACAAGAGGATAGCGGCCACCGCATTGTGCGCCGTGGCGACCTTCAGCGGCAGTCCGGCCATGACGTTGCTGATGCCGAGCGCAACCTGAGCGCAAAGCACAAATCCAATGCTCCAACCGTAGGTAGGCAGTCGTCCGTCGCGAATCAGGCGAACCGCCAACGCCAGCAC
>DEHW01000033.1:0-13924 GCA_002352135.1 Lysobacterales bacterium UBA2790 | reverse complement strand
GGCTTCAGCAGCCAGGTGACGGTCCACATCCCAAGCATCGCCTGAAAGATGATCAAGGCCAGCGTCAGCGTGGCGGCACGCGCAAAGTCGCGGTTGTCCCACCGGAATGCCATGACCAGCAGCGTCAGTTCGGCCACCACCACCAAAACGCTGGAAGCCACAAACCACTCGCGCATGTAGAGCGGTATCGCCATCGCGACCAAGGCACTGGCGCCAAGGACGACGACTTTCGCATTGTTTCGCTGCCGCGTAGCCACCAACGCGAGGCTGAGCACCAGCAGACCGAGGAGCGCCGCGATATGACGATGAAACTGCTCACGCCAGGCTTTGTGCGACTCAACCGGACGTTCGAAATTGGCATTGGCATGGGCAATTTCCTGCGCATGTACAGGCCAGGTCGCCTTGCCATAACACGTCGGCCAATCGGGACAGGACAAGCCCGCATGCGACAGCCTGACGAACGCACCGAAGGCAATGACACAGAGTGCGAGAAGGACGGCAATCCAGGCCAATCGATTGACGTGCAACAACGATTTGATCATTTCACCAAGCGTCCAAGATCCTTGCGCACGCCACTGGGATCGAAATCGAGCGGATAGTGCATTACCAGAAATCCATTGTGATCTATCAAAGCGGCCGTCAACTGGTCGGCCACGGGTGGTGCCACCAGTGCTGGCGGGGGCGCCGCATTCAGCCGAACTTCGCGCAGCCCGCCGAATCGCTGCAGAGCGGGTGGCCACTCGCCCATCCACAACACGTCAAGCTTTTCTGCGAGCCTTCCCTCCGAGATCCAGACCCGACGCATGACGTCCGCCTTGTCGACACAGTTCGACGAACAGGCCGAGGAGGGCAACAGCACAAGATGCCATCGCCGATCTTCCGGTCGCCAATGATACGGCGTACCGTCCGGGGTGAGAAACGCGCCAGACGCGATGGCGATCGGTGGTTGCAGCAGTTCCCCATAGTTGCGCGTATTGGCTGGCTGCCAGCCGCCAAAGCGCAACACAGCCGCAAAAAGGAAGGGCAGCGCGAACAGCGCGACAACGCCCACGAACATCCAGCGCGAACGCGTTTGCGAACTCATTTCTTCTTCCCTTTCCAGATAAAGAATGCCTGCAAGAACAAGGTCAGCAGCGACAGCGCAGCCCATTGCATCGCATAGCCGCGGTGCTTTTCCGGAGGCAAGGTATTGGGCAAGGCGAGTTGATCGATGCGATGCCCCAGATCAGCCCCCGGCAACAGCCGTATCACGCGGTCCTGCAAGGCACGACCCAAGGTCACTTCCAGCTCCATCCGGTCCAAGTAAGCGAGCGGCACTTTGGCATTACCATCAAGCGCAGAAGCCGGGTTGGCACCCAACCTCAGGCCCTGTGAAGGCCAAGGCAACAAAACGGCCTCGAGCGTTGCCACAGACGGCAATTTGGGCAGCGTCGGAACTTCACGCATAGCAGAGATGGGCAACCAACCCAGCTCCAGCAACCAATATCGATTCGCCTGTTCGACGGCGACCCAGTCGAGCACGCCAACTGCGCCATCGCGTTGCTGATTGTCGAGAACGAATCGCGGCCCCTGCAGGTCGACCGCTTCCAGCACGACCCGCTGCGGTGCACTTTCGCCAGCGTCCGCCCGACGCAGGGCCACTTCCAGTGGCACAGCCTTGGCTTGCGCTGCCTGCGCGTAGTCAGCGAGCCAAGATTGCTTCCACTCCGCCCGCCCCCACTGCCAGTTCGCTAGGCCCGCGAACAAGCTGACCAGCAGCAAGCCAAGCACATGCAGCAACCAGATAGCGCGCTTGGATATGCTCACGGACACCTTGGCTCTGACATCGCGGGCACCAATCCGGATGCAATAATGTGGGCATTCCGCTCGGAAACCGAACCTATGCAAACCCTGCTGATTCTGCTGATCGTCGGCATCATTCTCTACAACCTGGGCGCTGGTCTCTACTACATGCTGGTTGACAAGGGGCAAACCAAGCGCACCGTGAACGCGTTAACCCGTCGAGTCGCATTTTCAGTTTTGCTAATTGCTCTGATCATCATTGGCATCGTCACCGGGGTGATCCAACCCCATGGCATCCATGGCTGACGAACCCGTCTGCCAACAAACAGCGAGGGCCGGCAATGCCGGCCCNNCAACGAAGTGCCAGTACCATGCGACCGCTTCAAACGCGAAGTGATTGTCACGGTCAAAATGCCCCTTCGCGCAACGGAACCACATCACCGTCAGCATGATCGCACCCAGCGTGACATGCATGCCGTGAAAACCGGTCAACATGAAGAACGTCGAGCCGTAGATTCCCGAACCGAGAGTCAGATTCAGGTCACCGTAGGCATGGATGTATTCCTCGACCTGGAAGTACATGAACGTCGCGCCCAACGCGACGGTCAATGCCAGTTGAATCAACAACTGCCCACGATGGCCCGCCTTCAGTGCGTGGTGGGCAATCGTCAAGGTGACGCCTGATGCCAGCAACAGGAGCGTGTTCAGCAAAGGAATGCCCCACGCTGGAATGGTCTTGAACTCACCCCCGATATCCGCCGGCCCGTTACTCGGCCACGCTGCCTCAAACCCAGACCAAAGATATTGGTGCGTGGCAGCGCCATCGCCTGCTCCACCCAGCCACGGCACCGAATAGGTCCGCGCGTAGAACAATGCGCCAAAGAACGCCGCAAAGAACATGACTTCCGAGAAGATGAACCACACCATTCCCATACGGAAGGAAGTGTCGACCTGCTTGTTGTAAAAGCCGCCAACCGATTCGTTGATCACATCGGCAAACCAGCGCGCCAGCATGAAGATCATCGCTGCAAGTCCAGCGAAGAACACCCACTTGCCCCACGCCGCCTCATTCAACCAGCTGGCAACACCAAGCATGGTGATGAACATAGCAATGGCGCCAACGATCGGCCATGGGCTGCTGTGTGGAACGTAGTAGACATTGGCGTTATGTGTCTGTGCCATGCGCTTCCCCATCCTGCTTTCGAGTACTAGTGAATAAAAGCCACCGGTTCAACAGCTCAGTTGGACAAACTAGAGACTGGCGTGAACCGGCGTTCCTGTCGCCGCAGCCGCTGCCGCCTCGCGGGCGGTCGCATGCTCATTGTTGTAAAACGTGTATGACAAAGTGAGCGTACTGATGTCCGCGGGCAAGTCCGGATCAATCACGAATCGAACCGGCATGGGTCGCTGTTCGCCAGGGTTCAATAGTTGTTCGGTAAAACAAAAACACTCAGTCTTGTTGAAGTAGATCGATGCCTGCGCGGGCGCGACGCTTGGCACCGCTTGGCCAACGATGATCGAAGTATCGTCGTTTCGCGCGTAGAACATCGCCTCGACCAACTCACCAGGATGCACCCGCAGACTGGACTGCTCCGACCAGAATCCCCACGAGAGCTTTGAATTGACCGCCGCATCGAACTCGACCGTCACCCAACGTGTCGTGTCGACGCTGTAGCCTGCCACCTTCGCCTCACCCGTGGGTGTTTGCTCCAACCGAATACCGAACACCTTTTCACAGGCCACGCGGTACAGCGGCACCAGCGAGAACGCGAAAACGAATGCCACGACGCACGCAACCAAGGCGCGTCGAAGGATGATCCGATTCTGCTGCAATGCGTTGATTTCGGCGCTCATCGAGCCATCACGCCCGAGGCAATGAAACCGAAGTAAACCAGCAGGGCCACCCCAGCGAGTATCCACACTGTGCGCATGGCGGCTGCCCGCTGGCGCTGGATCGTCTCGGATTCGGACATGATCTTGATACCCCGCTCACGACTGGGTGAGCGGGGCAACTCCTTCTCAGTGAGCCGTGTTGCCATGAGCCAGCATCGCATCATCGATGACCGGCGGCGTGCTGAAGGTGTGATGCGGCGCGGGGCTGGGCACAGTCCACTCCAATCCCTTCGCGCCTTCCCAAACACCGGCTGTCGCCTTCTGCCCACCACGCGCGGTCTGCCACACGATGTAGACGAACAGCAACTGCGAGAATCCGAAGGCAAAACCACCAATCGTGCTGATCATGTTGAAATCAGCGAAGGCGACGTTGTAATCCGGAATACGGCGCGGCATGCCCGCCAAGCCAAGGAAATGCTGCGGGAAGAACAGCACATTGACCGAAATGGCGCTGAGCCAGAAATGCCACTTGCCGAGCGTTTCGTTGTACATGTGGCCGGTCCACTTCGGCAGCCAGAAGTACGCGGCCGCCATGATCGAGAACACCGCACCGGTGACCAGAACATAGTGGAAATGCGCAACAACGAAGTAGGTGTCGTGGTACTGGAAGTCAGCCGGAACGATGGCCAGCATCAGGCCGGAGAATCCGCCGATCGTGAACAGGACAACGAAACCCAGCGCGAACAACATCGGGGTTTCAAAGGTCATCGAACCCTTCCAGATCGTCGACACCCAGTTGAAGACCTTCACGCCGGTGGGCACCGCGATCAACATCGTCGCGTACATGAAGAACAGTTCACCGCCCATCGGCATGCCCACAGTGAACATGTGGTGCGCCCAGACGATGAAGGAAAGGAACGCAATGGATGCCGTGGCGTACACCATCGCCTGATAGCCGAACAGCGGCTTGCGGGCGAACGTCGGGATGATCTCACTGACCACGCCAAAAGCCGGCAGGATCATGATGTAGACCTCGGGGTGCCCAAAGAACCAGAAGATGTGCTGGAACATCACCGGATCGCCACCGCCCGCCGCATTAAAGAAGCTGGTCAGGAAGAATTTGTCGGTCAGCAGCATCGTCACCGCACCGGCCAAGACCGGCATGACGGCAATCAACAGGAAGGCTGTGATCAACCAGGCCCAGACAAAGATCGGCATCTTCAACAGATCCATGCCAGGCGCGCGCATGTTCAGGATGGTCGCGATGATGTTGATCGCGCCCATGATCGAGCTGACGCCCATCATGTGAATCGCAAAGATCGTCATTGCCACATTGTTGCCGCCCTGCAAGGACAGCGGCGGATACAGCGTCCAGCCACCCGCCGGACCACCACCGGGAACAAACAAGGTCAAGAGCAACAGACCGAATGCAAACGGCATGATCCAGAATGACCAGTTGTTCATGCGCGGCAACGCCATGTCCGGCGCGCCGATCATCAACGGCACCATCCAGTTGGCCAGCCCCACGAAGGCAGGCATGACCGCACCGAAGATCATCACCAGGGCGTGCATGGTGGTCATTTGGTTGAAGAACTCGGGGTCAACCAACTGCAGGCCGGGCTGAAACAGTTCGGCTCGAATGATCAAGGCCATCGCGCCGCCGACCAGGAACATGATCAGCGCGAACACCAGATACAGCGTGCCGATGTCTTTGTGGTTGGTGGACAACACCCAGCGCTGAAAGAAGCCGCTTGGCTTGTGGTCGTGGTGATCGTCGTGGTGATCCGCGTGCGTCGTCGCCATCTGGTATCCCTCTGAGTAGATTCTTTGATCGACCGCAATCAGCCCTTGGCGGGCGACGTGCCACTCGCAGTGTTCTGAGCCGTGCGCGCTGCGTCATCTAGCTTGAGTTGCTCGGCGGCAAGCCATTGTTCAAATTCAGCGGGCGGCACGGCTTCCACGACGATCGGCATGAAACCATGGTCCTTGCCGCACAGCTCGGCGCACTGGCCGCGATACACGCCCGGCTTCTGGATCAGAGTCCAGGATTCGTTGATCACGCCGGGGATGGCGTCCTGCTTCCAACCGAGTACCGGCACCCACCAGGAGTGGATGACATCGTCAGCGGTGATCACGAAACGGATTTTGGTGTCGGTTGGCAGGACCAGCGGACGGTCCACGTTCAACAGGTACACATTCTCGCCATCCACCTGCACATCTGCCGGATTCTTGCCGGAGCCACGCTGCCGCGTCTGATCGCTGTCTCGATCAAGACGGCTGACGAAGTTGAGCTGTCCGTCCTGACCCTTGTAGTTGACGATTTCGTAGCGCCACATCCACTGGTAGCCGGTGATCTTCACCGTCATCTCGGACTCCGTGGTGTCCGCCATGCGGAAAATCGTGCTGGTCGCCGGCCACGCCACGGCCAGAAGGATCAACACGGGGATGACGGTCCAGATGATCTCGGCGGTGGTGTTGTGACTCCAGGTAGCCGCAACCGCACCCTTCGACTTTCTGAAACGCACAATCGCGATCGCCATCGCCCCAAACACGATCAGACCGATCACGACGCAGATCCAGAGGATGATCATGTGCAGGTTGTGCACTTCCGCCGCGGACTGGGTAACGCCTTCGGTCATGTTCAGCTGCCACGGTTCGGGATTGCCCCAAGCCATTGCCGACATCAGGAGCAATCCCAAGCTCAGTGCCACCTTGATTCCAAATGACTGCTTCATTCCATCATCCCGATTGAACCGATTCATTCCTTGCGGCGGCGCGCCGCTGCCAGCGCCTCCTGAAGTTCGGACCCGAGAATCGCTCGTTCGTCCTCCCCCAGAAACGCACCCACCTCAACCACTCTGCCTCGCGCTGAAAGCCGAATCCGTCCTTCAGCACCTCGCTGTATCGAAACCCAGCCAAGCGCCTCGGCAAACACGCGCCCGACACCTGGCAACCTGCTGACCAACACTTGACCGCCAGCGAACTCGACAACCTCGACCGATTGACCGGATCGCGCGATCAGTAAAAAACACGCACCCAGCACACTCAGCTCAAGCATCGCGAACAGCGGTGCAAACGCGTTACCGCAAAGCCAGCTGATGACCGCTACCGAGACTGAGATCGACGACACCAGGATGAGAAATCCAAGCATCTGGCGACGGGAAAAGGAACGATTCGGTTTGAGCAGCCAAACGCTCGCCTCGCGGTCGCCATCCTTCTCTTGCCGCTCGATCATCGACTTCGGCACACAAAACAGGATGCGTCATTTTGACGCAGGTCAAATGATAGGGCCGCAGTCAGACACGAGCAAGGAATTCTGCTCACCAGTCGGTTTTTTCCGTTCCGCATCGCAGCATCCAAACGAACGAGGCGTCCCTCCTGGCGCGCCTCTATCGACATCCGACTTATCGCGAATCAGCGCTTCTGCTTGGCCAACTCATGCAAAGCCATCGCCTGCTGACGCAATGACTCCACTTCTGAGGCGTCCAGGGCACCACCCTGCCGATCGTTGAGAATCAACTGACCGCTGGCATCCCAGCCAAGCCAAGTTACGACGTTCCGATGTTCGCGCACGACCGCGAAAAGCTTGTCGTTGGCGTAGGCATACTTGTAGGAAATCGAGGCCGACTCGCCCGTGTCGACCTGTTCGCGGGCGAATCGCACGCCCTCGGCACTGACGAAGGCGTCCCACCCAATGGTGACCTTCTCATCGATGCGCTCGCCGGTCACACGGCGGAATCCACCGATCTTGCCCTCCAACTCGGCGAAGTCTTTTTTCAACTTGTCGGTCGGCGCCATCTGAGTCGCCGCCTCGGCACCACCACGGACAAGCTGCAACACCAGTTGATCGCCCGCCCCCTGCGTCAACACCGCAACCGGCTCAGCGGTCGAATAGAGGGGCGCAGTACCTGCAAGCAAAGCGGCCTGCACGGCGTAACGACCTTCTGGCTTGATCTTGCTGGCGTCGTAACCCAAACGGAATCGGTGCGGAAGCAATGCGGGCGCTGGCTCATTGATCTCGGCCACAACCGGAGCGACCTGAGAAGGATCGGTCACGTCCAGAAGACGGATTGAGAGCTGAATTCCCTTGGGTAACTGGCTCAGGCCAGACACTTGAAGATCACCCGTGACCGCTGTTGCAAACGTCGGAGCGACTGTCGCCGGTGCCGTCTGAGGAGCAGAACCCCCGGCAGGCTTGGGTGCCGGTTCCGAGGATTGACCGCACGCCGCTAACAAGACCGCCGCCAACGACACCAAGTAGGCTCGGGTAACCGTTTTGAATTGACGCATGAAGCTGAACTCCTGAGGGAAGGAACGCATCGGTCATTCTCGGAACGACCAAGCAAACAAAGGATAACGTCGTGATTCTCGCGCCATGCGTCGCCGCTGGACCCGCAACCCACCAGAGGGGCACAGTAGCGCAACAATCGTTTTCCAAGCGTCAAGCCGGGACCGCCACCACATGCTGGACGCCGCAGGCTGCGAGCGAAACCGCAGACCCGACAACGGTAACAGACTCATCCGCATATTAGAAAATCGCGCAACTTGTGGCCGGCGGACGCCACTGGACACGGCGTCGACCCATCAACCACGCGCACACAAACCGCGAAGCGTGGACATTAGTCAAGGCTATCCGGACAGTGTCCGTTTCAGCGATGATTCAGATGACTTGGACGGAGCAGGAAGCGCGGAGTGGAATTGCAGGCGTTTCTGACACTGGGCGTCATGGTCGTCGCCGCCGCGCTATGGATCAGCGAGCGACTGCCGATGGATGTGGTTGCCATGCTGGTCCTGGCCTCGCTGCTCATTCTTGGACTGGTCACTCCTGCCCAGGCACTCAGCGGATTCAGCAGCGAAGCCACCATCACGGTCGCCGCCATGTTCGTTCTGAGTTCTGCTTTAGCGCGATCAGGGGCACTGCGCGCGATGGGCGATCTGCTTGCGCGTATCCGGCAAACCTGGCTGTTTACGCTGACCGTGATGCTTTGTCTCGGCGCCATGTCTGCCTTCATCAACAATACTGCAGCGCTGGCGGTGTTCCTGCCGGTCGTGCTCGCGGTGGCCGCTCGGAACCATTTTTCGGCGTCGAAGATACTGATTCCGATGTCCTACGCCGCACAAATGGGCGGCGTTTGCACGTTGATCGGGACCTCCACCAATCTACTAGTCAACTCGATTGCCCTGGAGCATGGCCTTGAGGGGTTCGGCCTGTTCGAGTTTGCGCCACTCGGATTGATCACCATGGCAGCCGGACTGCTTTACGTCGGCTTGCTTGGCCCTTGGCTTCTGCCGGATCGGCGCGCGACGGAGTTGACCGAAGCCTATGGACTGAACAAGTACATTGCCGAATTGAGGGTCATGCCAGGATCTCCCTTGATCGGGCAAACGGTGACCGACGCCAAACTGGCAGACCGCTATGGCGTGTTCGTGCTCGAACTGCTCCGCGGTGACACCAAGATCTGGTCGCCGCGAGCGCAGAGTTTGCAAATCGGCGACATCCTGCTTGCGCGCGGCGACTGGGATCAGCTGAGCACACTGAAGGACCGCGCCAAGCTGCAACTGGAGCCGGAGTTTCAACTGAAGGACAGCCGTTTTCGCGGACAACCGCTGCGACTCGTCGAGGCCATGATCACGCCGGGCTCCAGACTGACTGGACAGAACCTTGCAGCGGTCGAGTTCGAGACCCGCCATACCATGACCGTGTTGGCGATACACCGCCGTGGTGAAGTGCTACGCGAAAAACTGCGCGACCTCAGCTTGAACGTCGGTGATCTGTTGCTCTTGCTCAGCCCTGAACGTGAGCTCGCGGCGCTGCGCAACAACCAGAATCTGGTGGTGCTGAACGAACGGGAAAATGGCAAGGTCTCGCTGCGTGTGGCGATCTCGGCACTCGCAGTGATGACTGGTGTTGTCGCGATTGCGTCTGTTGGCTGGCTGCCCATTGTCGCCGCCGCCATTCTGGGCTGTATCGCGCTCGTGCTCCTGGGCGTACTGAAACCTGAAGAGGTGTACGACAGCATCGACTGGCACGTGATCATGTTGCTCGCGGGCGTACTTCCGCTCGGCGTCGCCATGCAGAACTCCGGCGCAGCAGCGCTGATCGCGCAACAAACGCTCGACGTGTTCGGTCATCTGGGACCACTGGCGATGCTCGCCGTGATCTATCTGTTGACCGCCATCCTCACCGAGTTCATGAGCAACAACGGGGCCGCCGTGCTGATGAGTCCGCTCGCTATTGCCACGGCGCAGGCGCTCGACAGCAACCCAAGCGCGTTCCTGGTTGCGGTCATTTTTGCGGCATCAACCAGCTTTGCCACCCCCGTGGGTTACCAGACCAACACGATGGTCTACAACGCGGGGGGCTATCGATTCACCGACTTCATTCGGTTCGGCACGCCACTGGTGCTGGTGTTCTGGGCGGTTGCGGTTGCCTTTATCCCGAGGTTCTGGCCACTGTAATCAGTTCAGAAGAGATTCAATACGAACGGTTAGCATGCCCCAGCCCCGTGCTCTAACGGGTGCCAGACCACCCATCCCGAACAGGAGAACCTCATGCGTCTAGCGATTGCCACTCTAATGGGCGCTGTCGCCCTCACGCCTTCCGTCCAGGCATCGAACTGGACCGGACAAGGTGAACTCGGACTTGCCGCCGCACGCGGCAATGCGCGCTCCGAAAACCTCAATGCCAAGCTGGACTTCGTCAACGAAGATGACCAATGGAAGCACGCATTCAACGTCTCTGTGCTACGCGCTAAAGGCGAAGTCAGCGGTGACTTCGACGGTGACGGAACACCCGAAGAGCGCTTCGAGCTGAATGCCAATCGCTATGAGCTTGGCGCATCCAGCGCGATGAAAATGAACGAACGCAGCTCGTGGATCGCTGCGCTGCGCCACGAGAAAGACGACTTCGCTTCCTACGAGACGCAGTCGACGTTTTCGATCGGTTACGGCTACACCATCTTCGACACCGAGGCTTCGGCGCTGACGCTGGAACTGGGCCCCGGTTTCCGCCGCGCCAAAGTCGCTGCAACGGGCGACACTGAAAGCAGCATGATTGTGCGTGGCCTGGTGGACTATCGTCGCAGTTTGACGGCCAACACCAACCTGACCAACACCCTGCTGATCGAATCCGGCTCCGATAACACCTTCGCTCAGAACATTTTCGGTGTGGCGGTCGCCATGAACGACAAACTGGCACTGAAGTTTGGGCTGGAGGCCCGTTACAACAGCGAGACGACGCCGGGCACAAAGAGCACGGACACGCTTACGACCATGAACCTGGTCTACAGCTTCAAATGAATCGAAGCCTTCTGATCAGCGCGTTGGCGCGCTGATCAGAAGGCTGTCCATCGATCTTTCAGAGCGCGCCGGGCTTTTCAGCCGCCTGCGCCAGCAAATCCGCCGCGCCCAATGCGAAAAGCTGGTCTGCCACAGACGTCCCCAGCGCGTCGGCCTGGGAAATTGATCCACGCGACTCGGCTTGAATAAACTCGCCAGTGAGGGCATTGCCAACCCAGGCACGCAACCATAGTTCGCTGCTGACCACCTCGCAGTAGCCCGCGATGGGCACCTGACAGCTACCCTCCAGCGCGCGATTCATGCTGCGCTCCGCTTCAACGCAGGACCGCGTCAACGCATGATCCAGACCCGAGAGGAGTTCGCGCAGGCGGACATCTCCCGCACGGATCTCCACCGCGATGGCACCTTGCGACACGGCAGGCAACCACATATCGGCGGGCAGCCTCTGTCTGATGCGAGATTCGAAACCCAGGCGTTTCAAACCGGCACAGGCAAGAATGACGGCGTCGTACTCGCCCGCATCCAGCTTCGCCAATCGGGTGTTCACATTGCCACGCAGATCACGCACTTCGATATCCGACCGCAAGCTGCGCAGGCGCGCACGACGACGCAACGAAGACGTACCCACCACCGCACCCGTCGGCAGCGACTGCCAGCCGTCATAGTGATTGGACACCCAGGCATCCAGCGGGTCAGCACGTTCAAGTACGGCGGCAATTTCAAACGGCCCTTCGAGTTGCATCGGCACATCCTTGAAGGAATGCACCGCCAGATCGGCCTCGCCACGCAGCATCGCCTCTTCCAACTCTTTCAGGAACAGCCCTTTGCCGCCCACTGCGGCGAGTGAGCGATCAAGCACTTCGTCGCCACGGGTAGACAGGGGCAACAACTCAACTTCCAAACCGGGGTGCATCGCTCGCAACTGATCCGCAACGTGTTCGGTTTGCCACAGTGCCAGCGCACTCTTGCGCGTGGCGATTCGCAATACAGTCATGACAATCGCAGTTCTTTCTTCAATAGAGGAAGGCAGCGACGGCTGACTTCCAAGGTGTCTGGTTGATCGCGAAGCACCGCAACCACGTGGCCGTCGCCCTGCCGCCGAAGCTCCTTCAACCGGGCACGGGCAACTAGGCAATTGCGGTGAATACGGATGAACAGATCGGGGAACTCCTGCTCCAAGGTCTTCAGTGAATCTTCGATCAGGTCTTCGCCTCCCGCATGGTGGACCACCACATACTTTTCCTCCGCCTGCAGATAGACGACATCGTTGACATCGATCAGCCGCAAGGTGCCACGAATGCGCGCGCAAAGGTGGGTCCTTGCGCGCTGACCAAGGACGGCTTTCTCTGCCCCGATCCATTCCGATCCCGCCCGCCTGCGAACACGTTGCAAGGCATCGATCAAGCGTTCGCGGCGAATGGGCTTGACCAGATAATCAACCGCTCGCGCCTCGAATGCCGCCAACGCATGTTCATCGTAGGCCGTGCAGAAGACCACGCCCGGCGCATGCAACCCGGTTGCCAAGTGTCGCGCCGCTTCCAGACCGTCCATCACCGGCATCGAGATATCCAGCAGGACGACGTCCGGGCGCAACTGATCGGCGAGCTCACACGCGATACGCCCGTCGGCCGCCTCAGCAATCACCTGGGCTTCCGGCACATCCGCCAGCAGATCGCGCAAGCGCTGCCGAGCCAATGGTTCATCGTCGACAATCAGAATCTTCATGAACTTCCCCCGGCGCGCGATTCCGGCATCCACAAGGTGACGGCATAGTATCCGGGCGTGGGCGCAACGACCATCCAGGCCTTCGGTCCGAAATGATGCTGCAAGCGCAAGGACACACTCTCCAGTGCATGACCGTTCCCGCCCACCATGCCAGACGCCGTTGGTCGCGGATTCTCGATCCTGAGCTCGATTCCACCATCCGTCGACCTTGTGCAAATACGCACCTCACCGCCATCGGCGAGTTTCGCTACGCCATGCAGCACGGCATTCTCGACCAAGGGCTGCAACAGCAACTTGGGAATCGCAACCTGCATTGGCGACCCATCCGTCAACTCCCAACGCACCTGTAACCGGTCGCCCAAACGCAGTTTTTCGATCGCCAGATAGCGCTCGATCAGATCGAACTCCTCACGCAGCGACCAACTCCCCTGACCCGCGCCCAGTGCCGCCCGGAACACATCGGCCAAGTCCTCAATGGCACGCTCAGCGGTTGCCGGATCGCGTCTGACCAGACTGGCGATGCTGTTCATGCTGTTGAAAAGGAAGTGCGGACGAATTCGCGCCTGCAAGGCTTTGACCTCGGCCTGGGCATGGGCACCGACTTGCGATTTCCATTGCTGCTGCACATAGAAATAGCGCAGCAACGCGGCCGTCAGCAGGCCCGCCATGGCCGCGCAGGAAAGCGCGAAACGCAGCGCGTGCTCCGGTGGCACCGTCAGCTGCAGGCCCATCATCTTGTCCAAGCGGTGAACTGCAGCGGCGCCCAGCAAGGTGGTGAGTACCGGCAACGCCCATGCGAGTGGCGCACTCCATGACATTGGCCGCCGCACCAGCCAACTTCGGGTCTGACACAACAGCACACACGACAGCAAGGCCAGCCACTGTGCAAAAAGACTTGCAGTGAACACATCCCGCGCCTGAGCGTGACCGGTGGTATCCGGCATCAACACGGCGGCCAGGACAACGATCTCCACGGCCACCATCACGACGAAGAACGTATCGATGCGGCAGAAATCGGGCAACCAATCAACACGCCCGGTCTGCGGCTCGCTGCCGGACGACATGGTGCTCACACCGACCCCAGAGACAGGATTTGCTCCAGCCAGTCGGCAATGTCATTGATCTGCTCACCGCAAAGTGAATGTCCCATCGAATAGCTTTTCCAGGTCACTGGATGCCCGGATGCTTCCAGCAGACTGACTGCCGTCATACCCAGTGCGTGAGGCACCACCGGATCGAACACACCGTGTGCCACCAGCACCGGCAATCCCCGTTGCATTGGCAA
>DEHW01000180.1:21399-21744 GCA_002352135.1 Lysobacterales bacterium UBA2790 | reverse complement strand
GCCGCATTCTGGAAATCGAAGGCTTGCCAAATCTGAAGATCGAACAAGCCTTTGAGCTGGCCGACGCTTCCGCCGAGCGTTCGGCTGCCGGTTGCACGGTGCGCCTGGATCAGGCACCGATCATCGAATACCTCAACAGCAATATCACCCTGCTGAAGTGGATGATTGCCGAAGGTTACAAGGATGCCCGCACACTGGCGCGGCGCATCAAGAAGATGGAAGAGTGGTTGGCCAACCCGCAGTTGCTGCAGCCTGACGCGGACGCCGACTATGCGGCCGTCATCGAGATCGATCTGAAAGACATCGTCGAGCCTATTGTTTGCTGCCCGAACGATCCGGACGACG
>DEHW01000180.1:0-21307 GCA_002352135.1 Lysobacterales bacterium UBA2790 | reverse complement strand
GCAGCGGCAAAGTTGCTGGAGGGTAAGCGCGATATTCCGACCCGTCTGTGGGTTGCACCACCTACCAAGATGGACGCCGCCGAACTGACCAAGGAAGGCCATTACGGCACGTTTGGTACGGCGGGCGCGCGTATGGAAATGCCGGGTTGTTCGCTGTGCATNNTCGACCCGCAACTTCCCCAATCGCCTGGGCCGCAACACCGATGTGTACCTGGGTTCCGCCGAGCTCGCCGCCATCTGCTCACGCCTGGGCCGTATCCCGACCCGCGAGGAGTACATGGCCGACATCGGTGTGATCAACGCCAACGGCGACAAGATCTACCGCTACATGAACTTTGATCAGATCGCGGACTACGCCGAGGTTGCCAGAACCGTGGCTTGATGGTGTGGGCTGTGACTGTTAAGAACACAAGAAGCCGACCTCAGGGTCGGCTTCTTGTGTTGAGCTACACATCGCGAAGGCCTGAAAACAAAAAAGCCCGCAATCAAATTGCGGGCTTTCAAAAATGGTGGCCAGGGAGGGAATCGAACCCCCGACACGAGGATTTTCAATCCCCTGCTCTACCAACTGAGCTACCTAGCCAAATTCTCCGCGTTTGGTTGCGAAGAGCTGCGCATTAAACCGTCGAAGGCGGCTTTCGTCAAGGGGTTCTGTTGATAAACCGCGGTTGAACTCTTGCGCTCACGGTTGCGACGCGTCGTCGTCTGGTGACGTCCTTTCACTGCGCGGGATGGCGAGCAGCAACATGCGTGCTGCATCATCGCGTCCTCAGCAAGCCGGACACGTCTGACGATCGAGGCATTGACGAAAACTCCTAGGAGAGCGCCCCATGCATATGCGAATTTTGCTGTTAGTTCTGGCGGGCATTTTTGCCGGGTGTGCCAGTGGTCCCGGTCCGCGTGAACGGATGGCGGCTCAGTACGAGCGTTATAGCCAGTACGCGGGGGAGCCGGTGGCGAGTTTCCCATTTTTTACGATGCAGAACTGGGTGTTGCTGGGGCAATACCGGTTGGCGGTGTACACCAAAATCAACGAGGCTTGGCTGATCGAGGTGAGTCCACCGTGTTCCGACTTGGAGTTTGCTCACGCGATCGCCTTGTCTTCCTCGGTGTCTCGCGTCTCCGCGAAATTCGACCACGTGCTGGTGGGACGGGATCGCTGCCAGATCAAGGAGATTCGCCCTGTCGATGTTCGCGCGATGAAGCGTGATCGAAAGGCAGAGCAGGGCGCTCAATGAGTGGGCGTGTGATGCAGCGCTGTGCGGTTATCCTTTCCGTCCGATCAATATTCAGACGGAAAGCGCATGCGGATTCTGTTGCTAGGCGCAAATGGGCAGGTGGGCTTCGAG
The DNA here is from genome assembly GCA_002352135.1 of Lysobacterales bacterium UBA2790. GTDB lineage: Bacteria > Pseudomonadota > Gammaproteobacteria > Xanthomonadales > Xanthomonadaceae > Aquimonas. Next base: position 19,958 of record DEHW01000180.1, on the reverse strand, counting down.
TTGACGCGCAGTGTCGCGCCACTCGGTTCATTGATCGTAGCGACACGGGTTGAAGGTGGCGCCTATCCAGGCGCGCTTCGCGCGGATCTGAACGACTTGGACGGACTGCGTGCGACCTTGGCACAGTCGCGTCCGGATGTGGTTCTCAACGCGGCGGCGTATACCGCTGTTGATCAGGCCGAGGATGACCAGGACATGGCGATGCGCATCAATGCGCAGGCTGTCAGTGTGCTGGCCGATCACTGTGCAAGCTCGGGCGCGCTGTTGGTGCATTACTCGACGGACTATGTTTTCGATGGCAGCGCATCGCAGCCATGGCGGGAAGACGATGCGCCTTCGCCATTGGGCGTGTATGGACGAAGCAAGTTGGCAGGCGAGGTCGCCATCCGCGAAGCGGACTGCGCGCACCTCATTTTGCGCACTTCATGGGTGTATGCGGCGCGAGGGCAGAACTTTCTGCGCACGATGTTGCGGCTGGGCGCAGAGCGCGAGCACTTGCGTGTAGTCAGCGATCAGATCGGCGCGCCCACGCCTGCGCGCTGGATCGCCAGTGCCACGGCCTTGATTCTGGCTCGCCTCGGCAAGCCGCACGCGGCGCGCGAGACCTTGCATCTCACGGCCGGTGGAGAGGTGTCCTGGCACGGCTTTGCAGAGCAGATTTTCCAGTTGGCCAGGCAACTGGGCGTTCTTGATCGCGTTCCCCGCGTGGAGGCGATTCACTCTGACCAATACCCGACGCGCGCCAGGCGCCCCGCGTATTCGCGCTTGGACAACACACGCTTGCGCGAACGATTCGACATTGCGCTGCCGGATTGGCGCGTCGGGGTCAGGCAGGTGATGGAGGAACGTGCCTGATCGTTTCGAATCGCCCTGCGGCTGTGGAATGCTCCGCAGCCGCGAGGCTCTTCTGACCTTGATTGCGCGCGGTTATTGAACCTGTAACGTGCTTCTGGCCACCACCTGGCTGTCGACAACGTAGGCAATTTCCCAGGTTCCAGGTTCATCCGGCGCATTCAGCTCAACCGCGTTATCGGTTTCCGGAAGATAGGACCAGCTGCGGTATTCACTGCCGTCGCCGCCCGCTGGAATGATGCCAATCCAATGGTTGCTGTTGCGGGGTCCCGAGAAGGTCACCCGGAACGCCTGTCCCGCCGCAACCCCTCCTGGTGCCGAGAGTGAGGCTTGTACGTCCGTTACTTTGATGGGCTGTGACGCGGCCACTTCTTCGCCTTCCAGCAGGACATAACGCAATTCGTAGTCACCTGCCTCCAGCGGGGCGCGAATGCGCAGACTTGATGTGCTTCCGGTGGGGCGCGCATAGCTCCCACCCACGTAGGCGGCCGCATCCGAACCCGACGGCGCGAACCCGATCCAATGGCGATCATCCAATGGACCTCCCGCTTCTACGCTGACCGTGTCGCCCGCCATGACCGAGCTGGGACCGCGAACATAACTGCTGTTCGCTTCCACGCGAATCGGCCGCGAAACGATCACGCGTTCCGCCTCGTTCAACACGTAGCGCACTTCATAGTCACCCGGTTTGGCGGGAACCGTCAGTTCCAGCTCCGAGCGTGATCCGGTGGGGCGCGCGTAGTGTCCATTCAGAAAGGCACCGACGCCTGAGCCCACATCCGCGAAGCCGATCCAGTGCGATCCTCCCGCCGGACCTTGTGCAACAACGCGAATCTTGCCTCCCGCCTTGGCACTTGCTGGGGCATCGATGCTTGCTTCGCTGTCACCAACCTGCAGCGCCTCACGCGCCAAGACGGAAGGCTCGCGTCGTGGGCTGACGTAGCGCAGCTCGTAGCTGCCGGCCGAGGCTGGCATGGCGAACTCGACGACACCCTGTGCGCCATTGCCTTTGTCCTCGACATAGGCGTAGGTCAGGTAGGCACCATCGGCGGCATTCGGTTCCACGACGGTGACAAAGTCGCCGTCATCCGCCGGACCGGTCCAGCGCACGGATAAAGCTTGCGTAATGATGGCTGGACCATGCGCGGCAACGCTCGCCGTTGCCGGAGGCAGAGCAGGTTCCGTGCTGGCACGTATCGCACCGCCCAGAGCGATCTCCAACTCGCGTGCATCCCGAGCGTTGAAGTAGCGGCCACCGGTGTTTTCTGCCAGACAACGCAGTTGCGCCTGATGCTCTGCCTGGGTGACATCGAAACCGATCACATGCGCAGTGAAGTCGATGCCTTCGCGCTCCAACGCCTGTCCGATCGCACACGGATCAAGATCGCAGGTTTCTTCGCCATCGCTGATCAGAATCACCGTGGCTTTCTGTTCACTGGAACGCAGTGCTGCAGCGGCATCGATCACCGCCTGCGACAAGGGCGTCATGCCTTTCGGATTGAGCGCATTGACAGTTGCCAGGTAGCGCGCTGGATCCAGAGTGCCGACTGGGATCAGCGTCTCGATGTCCCCGCAATCACCCTTGCGGCGATGACCGTAGGCCATCAGGCCCAAGGCATCTTCTGTCTGCCAGCGGCCTACCAGTCCGGCCACAGCCTCACGGGCGATCTCGATCTTGTTGCGACCATCAATCTGCCCCCACATCGAGCCGGAGGCATCCAACACCAGCATGACGTTTTCCTTGGCGTCGCAGGCCTGAATGGCGGCGCTGCAAAGGAGAACGCTCAGTAGCGCTCGACGGATCGTATGGCTTTGCATGGGATGCTCCGTGTCTGATCAGAACAGGGTCCTACGGAGCAACAGGGACGCTTCGGACATCGCCCACTTGGGTGTCGTTGTCGAGCGCACGTTCGCGACGACGTGGATACGGTGCCTTCTCAGTCGACTGCGGGGCTCTGTCGCGCCAGAAGTGCACGACCCGCCTTGCTGGATGACGCGCGGCCAAGCTGCGTGCTGATCCATTCGCCGGTGCGCGCCAATGCGGAGGCGTCGATGCCGTGCGACATCCCGAGACCGTCAAGCAGATAGACCACGTCTTCGGAGGCGACATTGCCGCTGGCTCCCGCGGCGTAGGGACATCCACCCAAACCCGCAACGGCACTGTCAACGACGCGCACCCCGGCTTCCAGACAAGCGTGGATGTTGGCGATGGCCTGGCCCCAGGTGTCGTGGAAGTGCACAGCCAGCGCAGTCATCGGTATTTCGCTGGCGACGGCGTTCAGCATGGTGCGGGCCCTTCGCGGCGTGCCGACACCGATGGTGTCGCCGAGCGAGATTTCGTAGCAGCCAGCCTGGTAAAGATACTTGGCGACGCGAACCACGTCGTTCAGCGCAACCTCGCCCTGATAGGGACAGCCCAATACCGTGGAGACATAGCCCCGCACCGCAACGCCCGCGACGCGAGCCCTGTGCATGATGGGTTCGAAGCGTTGCAGGCTTTCCGCGATGCTGGCGTTGATGTTGCGTTGACTGAAGGCCTCCGAGGCGGCAGCGAATATCGCGACCTCCTCCACGCCGACGGCAAGCGCGCGTTCGAGCCCCTGCAGATTGGGCACCAGCACCGGATAACGAACCCCGACCTGCTTGCGAATACCGGCGAACACGTCAGCGGCATCGGCCAATTGCGGTACCCATTTGGGGCTGACAAAACTGGTGGCTTCCACGCTGCACAGGCCGCAGGCGACCAGGCGTTCGATCAGTTCGATCTTCACCGCCGCCGGAATGCTCTTCGATTCGTTCTGCAAGCCGTCTCGCGGGCCAACCTCGACGAGGCGAACCGAGTCGCTCATGGCAACTTCTCGCGCATTGCCTCTTCAAGCGTCACGTCGCGGCGACGTAGCACGCTGCTGGCCTTGCGCTCGAACAGGCCGGGTGTGTCCAGCGCCAGCAGAATCTGCTCGCGCGAGCCGCGAACGTAGACATGCAGTTCGTCCAGCGTCGACGAGATGGTGCCCTCGAGTGTTCCATCCAGGATGGCGTGTGCGGCGCCGCGGTCGTCCACGTTGAACAGGCGAAGACGATCCCCGTGGACTTCGTAGCGGACGATGAAGAAGTTCCGCTTTGGAACGGGATTGACGCCATGGATGGGCGGTAGTTCGACCAGCCCCTTCAGTGCTTCATCGGCGACCACGACGTAGTGCTTGCCGCGTTGATGGACAAAGTTCACTGGAACCTGGATCGCCTGCACCGGACCGCCTGCTTCGGTACGGGTCAGTATCCGGGTATGGCATTCAGCGTCGATTTCGAAGCCATCCAGTTCGCCGGGCTTGGAATCGACGGCCAGCCAAAGCCCGGCGAGGTGCGTGTCGCAGAGTGCGATGTTCTGCCCCGGTGGTGATTCAAAACGGGTTTCCGAGCAGGCAGCAAGCCACATCAGACAGGCGATCAGGCCAAGTGCAGTGAGTCGATTCATGTCACGGGCTCCAGTTTGATCAGAACGGCATCTGCTTCGACAAAATCGCCTGCCTGCGCTTGCAGGGACTCGACAACGCCCGCGCGTGGGGCGCGCAGCGTCAGTTCCATCTTCATGGCTTCCATGACCATTAGCTCATCGCCTTCGGCCACGCTATCGCCGACCTGCACGCGCAGCAGCACGATCCGGCCTGGCATCGGCGCCTTGACCCGATCACTGTCCTCGCGTCCAAGTTGACCCTCGAACTGGAATGCCGGCAAGCGCTCGAAGCGCCAGCGACGCTGGCCGTCATGCAACTGCACATGCGTGGTGTCCACTTGGCAGCGCAGCGCCAACAGCTGGCCGTCCAGCCGCAGACTGAGCCGGTTGGCAACCCAGCAAGCGTCGCGGACCTCGTGCAGAGTCTCGCCAATCTGGATCTGGTACTGCGCTTGCGAACTTCGCAGCTGGACTTCATGGTGCTGCTCGCGCTCGCGCAGCACCAACAACCGGTGTCCGGCACCGCCCAAACGCCAACTGTCTGCCAGTGTCCAAGGGGAGTCCGGTTCAGCCCCGTCCAGCGCTTCTGCATGGACGGCGTCGCGGTCTGCAAGGACACACGCGATTGCGGCAGCAGCCAGCAGTTCGCTGGAGGGTGCAGGCGGCGTTTGCAGCACCTGATCCAGGTGGCGATCCAGATAGCCGGTGTCGATGCTGGCGTCGATAACCTTGGGATGGCGGATCAGCGCTTCGAGAAACTCGATGTTGGACTTCGGACCTTCAATCCGGCATTCGGCGAGGGCATCGCCGAGCCGCGCCAATGCTTGCGGTCGGTCCGCGGCATGGACGATCAACTTGGCGATCATCGGGTCGTAGAAGACGCTGACCACATCGCCTTCAATGACGCCCGAATCGATCCGCACGCCGTCCGTTTGAGCGGGCAGACGAAGCCGCTGGATGCGACCTGAGCCCGGCAGGAATCCCGCATCCGGATCCTCGGCGTACAGTCGTACTTCGATGGCATGGCCTTCATGCGCCACGCTTGCGCGTGGCAGCGTTTGTCCGGCGGCGACTCGCAACTGCCATTCGACCAGATCCAGACCGGTGACCATTTCGGTGACTGGATGCTCGACCTGCAGCCGGGTGTTGATTTCCATGAAATAGAAGTCACCGGCGGGCCCGACGATGAATTCGACGGTGCCTGCATTCACGTAGTCGATGGCCTTGCCCGCAGCGACCGCCGCAGCGCCCATGGCGGCCCGGGTTTCCGATGTCAGGAAGGGCGAAGGCGACTCTTCGATGACCTTCTGATAGCGGCGCTGCGCCGAGCATTCACGCTCGCCCAGATGAATGACCTGGCCGTGGCGGTCACCGAAAATCTGGATTTCGATGTGGCGAGGCGTTTCGACATAGCGTTCCAGCAGTACGCGATCCCGTCCGAAGGCGTTCGCGGCCTCGCGCTGGCAGGACTGCAGGGCAGCAGCGAATTCGCTCGATGTACGAACGATCCGCATGCCCTTGCCACCGCCGCCGTGGGCGGCCTTGATCATCAGTGGATAGCCGATGCGATCGGCTTCCCGTTGCAGACGTGCGGCATCCTGATCTTCACCGGTATATCCCGGCACCACCGGCACGTTCGCGGCAGCCATCAGGTCCTTGGCACCGGCCTTCGAGCCCATCTTGCGCATGCTGGCACCGGAGGGGCCGATGAAGACCAGTCCCGCGGCAGTCACCGCATCGGCAAAATCCGCGTTCTCCGAGAGAAAGCCGTAGCCAGGATGAATCGCTTGCGCGCCGCTGGCCAGCGCGGCCGCAATGATGACATCGCCACGCAGATAGGAGTCGCGCGGTGCCGAGCCTCCAATCGGGACCGCAAGATCAGCCAGTCGCGCATGCTGCGCATCGGCGTCGGCGTCTGAGTACACAGCGATCGTGCGAATGCCCAGACGTCGACAGGTGCGGATGACTCGGCAGGCGATTTCGCCACGATTGGAGATCAGAACTGTGGAAAACGGCATCGGGGGCTTCCGTTCGGTAATGGATGGGGCGATCACGTCGTCACGGCATAGTGTCGGGGATCAACCGCCGACTGTCATGCCGCGTGAGCACGCCGGTCCGCGACGGCAGGACGTCGATCGCTGGACAGGCACGCGTCGCGTTCGCACACTGCACGCATGTCCGATGTCTCTCAACCGCCCGGCGAAGGTGTGCGGGTTCCACGTGATCCTATTCCTGGTGCGGAGGAGCCGAGTATTCCGAAACTGGGTCCCTTGCGCTGGCTGTGGTTGAGCTTTGCGTTGCTGGCATTGGGGCTGGGCATCATCGGGATCTTTGTGCCGGGCTTGCCGACGGTTCCCTTCGTGTTGCTGGCCTCGTTCTTTGCGGCACGCGGCTCGCATTCTCTGCATGGCTGGCTGCACAGGCACGCGGTATTCGGTCCCATGATTTGCGACTGGGAGCGCGAGGGCGCTGTCAGTCGGCGGGCGAAACGTATTGCGATGGCGAGCATGGTGATGGCCTCTCTGATCATGGCGAAATTCGCGCCGATCTGGGGCTGGGCGATAGGTAGTGCCTGTATGGCGATGGTCGCGGTCTGGCTGTGGCGTCGGCCAGAGCCGTCTGCGCAGTGACGTCTCAACTTTCAACCAGAGTGAATGCATGAATTCGAGTGTGTCTTCCGCAGTGGAAATCGGTACGCCTGGTTCGCCAAGCGCCTGTCGCGTCCTGTTGCTGGGCTCAGGCGAACTGGGCAAAGAGGTGGCTATCGAACTGCAGCGTTTTGGTGTGGAGGTGATCGCCGCTGATCGCTATGCGGGCGCGCCGGCCATGCAGGTGGCACATCGCAGCCATGTGTTGGACATGCTGGATCCGGCGCAGTTGCGCGAGCTGATTGAACGAGAGCGTCCGCATCTGGTGGTGCCAGAAATCGAAGCGATTCATACGCAGACCTTGATCGAACTGGAGCGTGATCAAGGACTTCGCGTCATCCCGACCGCACGGGCCGCTTGGTTGACGATGAATCGCGAGGGCATTCGTCGTCTGGCGGCGGAAGACCTCGGCTTACCGACGTCGGCCTACCGATTTGTCGATTCGCTGGAAGAGTGCCGGGCCGCGACGCTGGCGCTGGGCTTTCCCTGTGTCCTCAAGCCGGTGATGTCGTCGTCCGGCAAGGGACAAAGTGTGCTGCGTCATGCCGATCAGGTCGACGCCGCGTGGGCTTACGCACAGGAAGGTGGGCGCGCCGGAAAGGGCCGCTGCATTGTTGAAGGATTCATCGCATTCGACTACGAGATCACCTTGCTGACCGTGCGTCACGTGGGTGGGACCAACTTCTGCGCGCCCATCGGTCATTTGCAGATTGACGGTGATTACCGCGAGAGTTGGCAGCCGCAAGCCATGTCGGAAGTGGCGTTGCGACGCGCCCAATTGATTGCACATCGCATTACCGATGCCTTGGGAGGCTATGGATTGTTTGGCGTAGAGTTGTTTGTGCAAGGTGATGAAGTGTGGTTCTCAGAGGTCAGTCCGCGGCCGCACGATACCGGTCTGGTGACCTTGACGTCCCAAGCTCTGTCCGAGTTTTCACTGCATGCACGCGCGATTATGGGTTTGCCGATTCATGAGATCGCATCGCTGGCACCCTCGGCATCGGTGGCCATCGTGGCCGAAGGCGAAGGCGTGCCGCGATTCGATGGGGTGAATGCAGCCCTGGACGATCCCGATGTGGACCTGCGCTTGTTTGGCAAACCGCGCGTGACGGGTAAGCGGCGTGTGGCCGTTGTGCTCGCACGTGGCGCGCATGTCGATGCGGCACGCGAACGTGCACGGCGGGCGGCGGCGCGATTGCGCGTGATGCTGGACTGATCGGGTCAGGCGGATTTGCTGTCGGTGGTTCCGACCACTGCCTGAGCGGCGCGGTTGCGTCCGTTGTGCTTGGCGATATACAGCGCACGATCCGCGAGCGCGATCAGGCGATCGGATGTATGCGTGGAGGCAGGAACGCGTGTTGCAACGCCAAGACTGATGCTGACTTGCCCCAGCGGTGACAGCGCGTGCGGCATTTTCAGTGCGGCGACCGACTCGCGTGCACGCTCGGCAATCATCATTGCCATGTCAGGACCAGTGTTTGGCAGCAAAATTGCGAACTCTTCACCGCCGTAGCGAGCCGCGAGATCCTTCGGACCCTTCAATGCCTCGTGTAGTGCGTTGGCGACTTGGCGTAGGCACTCGTCGCCCTGCGGATGGCCGTAGTTGTCGTTATAGAGTTTGAAGAAGTCGACATCACACATCAGCAGAGATAGTGGCTGTTTCTGTGCTTGACCCCACATCCACTCATTCTGCAGCGTGTAGTCGAACTGACGCCGATTGGCCAGTCCAGTGAGACCGTCGACCGACGACAATCGACGCAGCTCCCGATTGGCCGCATCCAGCTCGCGTCGCATCAACACGATGCGCTGCATGGCGCGCAGCTTCGCGGCCAGCACGACAGGGTTGATGGGCTTCGCGAGATAGTCGTCACCCCCGGCTTCGATTCCGGCTTCCAAATCCTCGTCCGTTGTGCGCGCCGTCAGAAAGATGATTGGCGTCCATTCGCCAGGGCGCTCACCCTTGCGGATTCGTCTCGCAACTTCGAGCCCATCAATGTCAGGCAGCACGATGTCGAGCAGTACGAGGTCAGGCCCTTCTTGCTGGAAGAACTCGACACCGCTGAGTCCATCGGACGCACAAACGGTGTCAATCTCCAGTTCGGCGAGCAGAGATTGGATGTAGGCCTGACTCATCTGGGAGTCTTCGACGATCAACGCACGCACGGAAGCGACGCCTCCCCATTGGACATCGGTGATTCACACATGTATGCAAGCCGTGCGCCGCGTTCACTTGGCGCACTGGTGCGAGGTGGCGAAGGGTAGGCGCGGCGGCCCTCTCGGGCGACAATAGTCGTTTCCAAAAGAGATCGCGCCGTGTCAGAAATTTCCGTGCCTGTTTCCTTCGGTGAGTTGCTCGACAAGATCACCATTCTCGAAATCAAGTCCGAGCGCATCGCCGATGCGGCCAAACTGGTCAACATCCGGCGCGAGCTGGATGCCCTGAATCGTACATGGAGCATGCATCCGGCTGCGGCAGTGGACATCACTGCTTTGCGTGCCGCGTTGAAGGCGGTGAATGAGCGGCTCTGGGTGATCGAGGATGACATCCGGCTGCAGGAAAAGGCACAGGATTTTGGTGCCGAGTTTGTCCGACTGGCGCGTAGTGTGTATTTCGAGAACGACGAGCGCGCCCGNNGCCGCGGCGTCGCATCGCGTCGAGTCGCTCGAAGGCGTCGATGACCTCGGGAATCCGGATCAGGTCCATCACGCCCTCGAACTCGATCCGCTTGCCCCAGGGCAAGCGGTCAACAGGTCTGCGCAGGAATTGTTCGGCCGCCTCAGCGTAGTGGTCGACGCAGAACCGGCGGTCCGAGTACGGGCCGCTGCGCCAGCTCGCGGTGGCGGCATGCAGGCCGATGACCGGTGTGCCCATCGCGTTGGCGAGATGCATTGGCCCCGAGTCGGGCGTGAGCAGCGCATCGGCGCGCTGCAGCAACGCCAGCAGGCGAGGCAAGGTGTCGCGACCGATCAGGTCGATGATCGGCACGCCCGCTTGCTGCAGGATGGCATCGCCGACTTCGCGTTCCAGCGCGCTCGGACCGCCGCAAAGTGCCACACGCCAACCGCGTTCGTTGATCGCGTGTCGTGCGACTGCCGCATAGCCCTCCGCATGCCAGTTGCGCAGTCGGTGACTGGAGCAGGGACTGATGATCAGGGTTGCTTGATTGCCGGGTAGTTCGCTTTCAGCAAATGCCTGCGCCTCGGGAAGAATCGGAAAATCCCAGCGTGGCGCGACCGGCGACAGGCCGAGCGGCTGCACGAAACTGCCCAGCGCATCCAGTACATGTTGGCGCGGCTGATAGGCAATACGTCGATTGATCACCAGACCGTGCAGTTCCTTGCTGCGCTCAGTGTCAAAACCGATCCGCTGGTCGGCCTTCACCCAGGCCGCCAGCAGATTGGCGCGCAGCGCCAGTTGCATGTGCAGCAAGGCATCGAAACGGCGACGCGTGAGTTGCTCACGCAGTTGGCGAACCGCGTCCCAACCCTGCTTCTTGTCGAAGACAATGAACTCGATATCGGGAATGAGCTGCATCAGCCGATGTTCGAACTTGCCGATGATCCAGGTGAGGCGGGTATGCGGCCACGCGCATTGCAACTGGCGAACCAGCGGCAGCACATGGCTGACATCGCCGAGGGCGGAAAGTCGCAACAGACACAGGGATTCAGGTGCGGAGGCATTCATTGCACTTGCTACACTCGCGTTCATGACCGAAAGCCGCCGCCCGCAGCATGCAGACTCCACGATTGTCGGACAGACGACCTTCGTTCGTTTGGCGGATGCGCACGGCGCCATGTGCTTCGACACTGCCGCGATGCGCAGCATTCTGGGTGAGTCGTGCACGTTGGCACAAGCGCAATCCAGCGCTTGCACCTCACGCGCACGCGCCTTGCTGGAAGGCGTCGCCGAACAACGCTTCGAAACCGTCACCCAGCGCGGGGGCCGTGGCGCGGTACGGTTTTTCGATAGCGCGCTCGGTAGCCTGGTGCTGCGCAGTTACCGTCGCGGTGGCCTGATTGGACGCTGGGTGCGTCGGCATTACCTGTGGATCGGGGAATCGCGGACCCGCTGCTTCCGTGAATTCCACCTGCTGCAGCAACTGGCGGCGCTCGACTTGCCGGTGCCGGAGGTCGTCGCCGCAGGTTATGTCCGCAAGGGATTGGGCTATCGCGCTGAGTTGCTGATGCGCGCCATCCCCGACAGTCGACCCTTGGCGCAACACCTGGCGGCATTGGATAGCGCACAGGGTCTTTCGCTTGCCGCCAAGCTTGGACAGCTCATCGCTCGCTTCCATCGGCACGGCATCTATCACGCGGACCTCAACGCGTTCAACGTCATGGTCGACGGCGAAGGCAAGCTCTGGCTGATCGACTTCGACCGAGGCGAACGACGCACGCCAAGAAGTGCCTGGCAACAGGCCAATCTGCAGCGTCTGCATCGATCCCTGCTGAAAACCGCGCCGCAATGGGCGACTGCGGGGGGCGCGACGGTGGAGGCGTTCTTTGCGGCGTTGGTGCAGGCGTATCAGCGCTCAATGGCGGACCCTGCTGGCGGATCCGGTCCCGTCTGATTCCGTCGTGCGCTTGCTATCTGGTCGAAAACGTCGCCGATGACTTCACGTTGGGCGGGCCACTAGCGATTGGCTGCGCAACGGGCTTCCTGCCCGTTCCGCTGCCGTTTCGCAAGTGGCCGGTTTTCCGGGACTTTTTTTGTTCCACAGAAGTTGTGGATAAGTCTGTGGGTTGGTTTTGGAGGGGCGACGCAACTGCTTGACTGTGCTTTGCTTTTCTCCCCCTGGACAAAACTACAGCAAAGGAACGTTATCCAATAAAAACAAATAGATACGAATTTTTTGTCGACCGTCTTGAGACGACGGAGGTTTGGCGGTGGCGATCTGACAGTGCGGCGGGCGAATGTGGACAGCTCTGCTGCAGTGCTTTGCCAGTCGCACTGCGGGAGAGCGTCAATTGGCGTGTCTGTCAATCGGTTTTTCGACCTTGCGGCGATCACTGGCGAGCCGCCGCACGGCCACCAGCCATCTCCCGCAACGATCAAGGTCCTGCACTGGGATAATGCAGCCACCGCTCATCCCATCGGGTTTTGCATGCCATTTCTCATCCTCGGTACCCGCCATCAGTTGGATGGCTTCCCCGTGCATCGCCTGCTGCCGCATCGTGAGCATCGTCGGGTCGGACCGTTCTTGTTGCTGGATTCCTTTGGACCACACCCGTTTTCTGCAGGCGAGGGCATGCAAGTGCCACCGCATCCGCACATCGGGCTGGCGACGCTGACCTGCCTTTTCCAAGGTGAATTGATGCATCGCGATAGTTTGGGATCGGTCCAGTGTTTGTCGCCTGGCGCGGTGAATTGGATGTGCGCGGGACGCGGCATCGTGCATTCGGAACGGTCACCTCTGCACCTCGCGACGCAATCGCATCGGCTGCAGGGCGTTCAACTTTGGATTGCTTTGCCCGAGGCGCAGGCCGAATGCGAGCCCGTTTTCGTGCATCTCGCGGTGGAGGACGTGCCAGTACTGTCGATGCAGGACGCGACCATCCGCCTGTTGGCCGGGTCGGCCTGGGGACGTCGAAGTGGTCTGCCCGACACCTCGCCGATGGTGGCTGCCGTGATCGATTTGCCTGCAGGTGGCGCCGTGCGTTTGCCTTTGCCGTATGCGGAGCGGGCGCTCTTGCTGATCGAAGGTGATGCCGATGTGCAGCAGATGCCAATGCCAGCAGGCGCACTGGTGGTCATCGACGATGGCGACGAAATACATCTGCAAGCGCATAGCGATGCGCGTTTGCTGTGCCTGGCGGGCGATCCGGTTGGCTCACGCTATCTGTGGTGGAACTTCGTCGCGCGCGACCGGGAGCGCATCGAGCAGGCCAAGGCAGACTGGCGTGAGGGTCGTTTCGGTCAGATCGCGGGTGAAGCCGCGCCTGTGCCCTTGCCGGAGCGATGAACATGACGAAGCCGCTTGACTGGCAGCCCTCGGCCTCACTGACCGCATTGCGTCTGCGTGCGCAGGTTAATGCCACTGTCCGAGCACATTTTTCCGCCACAGGTGCATTGGAGGTGGAGACGCCGATCCTGTCGGCGGGTGCCAACACCGAGCCGAACATCCAGAGCTTCCATACCCGTTTCTCTGGCCCGGTTCACGGCGGCGAGCGGTCGCGCTATCTGCGCACGTCGCCGGAGTTTGCGCTGAAGCGCTTGCTGGCTGCGGGTGTCGGTGATTGCTATGAACTCGGCCGGGTGTTTCGGGATGGCGAAGCGGGTGGTCGTCACAATCCCGAATTCACGATGCTGGAGTGGTATCGCCTGGGCTGGCGTTTGGAGCGGCTGATGGGTGAGGTCGCTGACCTGCTGCAGGGCTTGGCCGCGTTGGTGGACCAACAGCTCGCCGTACGGCGGCTCAGCTACGACGACCTGTATCGGCAGCATCTGGGCATTGATTGGCGCCATGATTCGCTGCCCGTGCTGCAAGCGCCGTTGGTGCGCTTCGGCATCGATCCGCACGGCTTGGGGCGCGACGACTGGTTGGATCTTCTGATGACCCATTTGATCCAGCCCGAGTTGCCGTCGGATCAGTTGCTGTTCGTGTTCGATTTTCCGCCGAGCCAATGCGCGCTGGCGCGTATCGAAGGTTCAGGGGAGCGGGCCGTTGCAAAGCGATTCGAGGCCTACTGGGGGCGTTGGGAAGTCGCCAACGGCTATCACGAATTGAGTCGCGCGGATGAACAGGCCGCCCGATTCGGCAACGACAATCGTCGCCGTCAGCAACGTTCACTGCCAGAGTTGCCGGTCGATCAAGGTTTGCTGGCGGCCCTGCAGAAGGGCTTGCCGGACTGTTCCGGAGTTGCGGTGGGGTTGGACCGCGTACTGATGGCGATGACGGGTAGCGCCCAGATTGCCGACGTGCTGGCGTTTGACTTTGCGCGGGCCTGATCGAAGCAGGCCCGCGCTGAGTAGCATAGACGGCGTCAGACTGCGGCCGCTTGTACGTTTGGCGCACCCACTGCAGTCGCTTCCGGAACCTCGATAAGACGGCCGCTCCGGACATCGTAGATGTAGCCGTAGATGGGAATATCGCCCGGTACAAGTGGGTGCTCCCGTATGCGACGGACATCGTCGATCACACTTCGGTTGCGGTCGGCGATGGTTAGCCATTTGACGAATCGGCCAGCGCTTGAGCCCGGTCCTTGGCCGACATCCTTGAAACCAGTAGGGGTGAGTTTGGCCGTTTGTAGGCTGCTTTCCAGCAGATCACCCATGACGTCATCAGTGAAGAACTCCATGCCGCAGTCCGTATGATGAATCACGAACCACTCGCGAGTCCCGAGCAACTTGTAGGAGATTACCAGTGAGCGAATCGCGTCGTCGCTGGCGCGACCCCCCGCATTCCGTATGACATGCGCATCGCCCTCCGCAAGTCCCGCGTACTTGGCCGGGTCAAGGCGCGCATCCATGCAGGTCAGGATTGCGAATCGCCGTGCAGGTGGAAGGGCGAGTTCCGCCTTCGCGCCGAAGTCAGCGGCGTAACGAGCATTGGCATTGAGAACCTGGTTGAGAATCTGACTCACGACATACTCCTGTTCTGGGCATTGGTTGGCAACTGAAGTGCCATCGACCCTAGGACCAAGCGCTGGCGATGAGAAACGACCAGTCGTGGCATGCTTATTTCTTCTTGGAATGGTTGGCGAGCGGCGAGCTGTGTTGCTCAGAAGGTGTTGTCGCGCGGAGCGTCGTTACTTCGTAGTTTGATCTCGGAGCCTGCGCGGCAGAAGCCGACTTTTTCCTCGATCGTTTCTGTCGCGCAGGCTATAGGTGTTTGCACCTTCCCATCACGTTCGGAATGGAGTTGTCGGATGGATATCTGGATTGGGCCGATTATCGCGGTGGGTCTTGCCGCAGCCTGCGGCTTTCGTGTGTTCCTGCCGCTGTTGGGCTTGTCGGTGGCGGGCATGAGTGGGCACCTCACGCTGGAACCCTCGCTGAGCTGGCTCGCGACGTGGCCAGCACTCAGCGTACTCGCCACTGCGACCGTGCTTGAGGTGGCAGCGTACTACGTGCCATGGGTCGACAACCTTCTGGACACGGTGGCAACGCCGATGGCCATCGCCGCGGGAACGTTGGCCTCGGCCACCCAGTTGGGGGACATGTCACCGGTGATGCAATGGTCGCTGGCGGCGATCACGGGCGGCGGTGTCAGTGGTGTCGTACAGACGGGCAGCGTGGCAATGCGCGCGGCGTCGAGTGGCTTGACCGGAGGTCTCGGTAACGTCGTGGTGTCGACCGCTGAGTTGCTTGGTGCAGTGATAGCAACCCTGTTGGCGATCCTGCTGCCGGTGGTCGGGTTTGTCCTTGCGCTGGTGTTGCTGTTCTGGGTGATTCGCTTCCTGGCGCGACGTCACTTCATAGCGCGAGACACATCGGCAGGCTGATACACGTGCGGTCTGGCTTCATCCTAAAGTGATGTCTTGCTTGATCGGTCACTCGACCGATGTAAACTGCGGCGGCTTTTGCTCGAAAAGCCCCGACTGGGCGAATCGACGAAAGGCGGCATGGATCATCCCAGGCTGCGGTGAATTTCACCCTGCAACATTTATTCGTCCAAACATCCCTATCAAAGGAGCTTTCCATGTCGAAAGGTCAATCTCTGCAAGACCCATTTTTGAACGCTCTGCGTCGTGAACGCGTTCCGGTCTCGATCTACCTGGTCAACGGCATCAAGCTCCAAGGCACCATTGAGTCTTTCGATCAGTTTGTGGTGCTGTTGCGTAACACCGTTTCGCAGATGGTCTACAAGCACGCCATTTCAACCGTCGTACCCGCGCGCAACGTGCGAATCGGCCCCGGCGGTACCAGCACCGTGGGTGACGAAGACGAGGGCGACCAGGTTTGAGGCAGCCATCTGCTGCCTTGGTCGCGCTAGAGAACACGCATGTTTGAGCGTTCCAAGCGTGGCGAACAGGCCCTGCTGATCCAGCCCTATGCCGTTGGCCAGAATGATGCTGACGTGCTGGAGGAGTTCGCCGAACTGGCGCGCTCGGCGGGGGCGACGGTGATCGGTAGCTTGACTGCGCGCGTGGAGCGGCCATCGCCGTCTCTGTACATCGGCAGTGGCAAGGCGGATGAGGCGCGCATGATGTGTGATGCGCTGGAGGCGGATCTTGTCCTGGTCAATCAGACCTTGAGTCCAGTTCAGGAGCGCAATCTTGAGCGTCATCTGGAACGCCGGGTCGTGGATCGGACCGGCTTGATTCTCGACATCTTTGCCCAGCGTGCGCGCTCGTTTGAAGGCAAGTTGCAGGTGGAACTCGCGCAGCTAAAGCACATGGCCACGCGCTTGGTGCGTGGCTGGACGCATCTGGAGCGCCAGCGCGGTGGTTCGATCGGCTTGCGCGGCCCGGGCGAGACCCAGTTGGAAACGGATCGTCGCCTGTTGGCGGAACGCGTCAAGATTCTCAGTCGGCGACTCGACAAGGTTGAAGTGCAACGCCATCAAGCCCGGCGCGCGCGCATGCGCAGCGAATTGCCACGTGTGGCGTTGGTGGGCTACACCAATGCAGGGAAGTCCACGCTGTTCAATGCGCTGACGGGCGCAGAGGCGTACGCCGCCGACCAGTTGTTTGCCACCCTGGACCCGACGGTGCGTCGTCTAGGTGGTCTGGCGTGTGGCGAAATCGTGCTTTCAGACACGGTCGGTTTCGTGCGTGATTTGCCGCATGATCTGGTTGCTGCCTTCCGGTCCACCTTGTCGGAGGCTCGCGAGGCAGATTTGTTGCTGCACGTGATTGATGCCTCCGACCCGAATGTGCGTGACCGCATCGTGCAGGTCAACGAGGTGCTGGCTGAAATCGGTGCGGCGGACATCCCGCAGATTGAAGTTTTCAACAAACTGGATCGCCTTGAGAACGCGCTATCGCGCCGGGAGTGGCTTGATGGCGGCGTAACCGAGCGCGTTTGGGTGTCGGCGCGTGATCATATCGGCCTTGACGTGCTGCGCGACGCGGTGGGCGAACGGTTTGCCGAGGCGCGCTTGCGGGTGGATTTGCATCTGCCATCCGCCGCAGGGCGACTGCGCGCACGCCTTTACGAAGGGAAGTTCGTGCTTGATGAGCAAGTGGACGATAGCGGTTGGGCACTGCGGCTGGATATGTCGCGCGCGCAGGCCGAGAAATTGGCGGCGGACGATGCTTGGATGGCATCTGCCTTGGCAGAGCATTTGAAGCGTGAACTGGAACCCTGGGAGCAAGAGTCCTGAAATGGCATGCCGGGGCATCCCACGGCGATGCGCGGCTTATCCTTCACGTCTTGTAAAACGGGGTGCGTGATCCCATAGCGAATACTCGGACCCGCCCCTATGGCGGGTCGGATTCAAAACATAGTGAATTGGAGCAGACATGGCCTGGAACCAACCTGGCGGCGGAAACAAGGATCCTTGGAACGGCAAGGACCCTGGGGCGGACGTCGAAGCCTTTCTGAACAAGCTGAAGGGGAGCCTGAATCGCGTCTTCGGCGGCTCAGGTGGAGAATCCGGTCCCTCCTCAGGCGAAAGCGATCCGGGCATGCGTGGCTTGGCGCTGGTCGTCCTGCTGGCCGTGGTGGCGTGGGCACTTTTCGACTCGGTTGTGCTGGTCGATGAGCGCGAGCGCGGCGTG
This sequence comes from Lysobacterales bacterium UBA2790, assembly GCA_002352135.1. Taxonomy (GTDB): domain Bacteria; phylum Pseudomonadota; class Gammaproteobacteria; order Xanthomonadales; family Xanthomonadaceae; genus Aquimonas. Next base: position 2,342 of record DEHW01000180.1, on the reverse strand, counting down.
GTGATGCGCTTTGGCAAGGTCGAACGTCTGATGTCGCCAGGCCCGAACTTCAAATGGCCCCGTCCCATCGAGACCGTTCGCAAATTGAATGTCACCGACGTTCGCAGCGCCTCGGATCAGGTGCGATTGTTGACGCGTGACGAGAACATCGTGCAGATCGACTTTGGGGTGCAATACCTGATCAGCGATCCAGAGCGTTATATGTTCGGTTCGCGCGACCCGGACGATTCCCTGCGCCAGGCGGCGGAAGGTGCCATTCGCGATGTAATTGGTGGCAGCACCATGGATGTCATTTTGACCGGCGAGCGCGCGCGACTGGCTGCCGAAGCGCAGGCCCTGCTGCAGACCTCGCTGGACGAGTACCGCACCGGTTTGCAGGTGACGGTCTTGAATATTTCCAATGCGCGACCACCGCAGGAAGTGCGACAGGCATTCGATGATGCGATCAGCGCCCGCGAGGACAAGGAGCGCATCGAAAGCGAGGCGCGCGCCTACGAGAGCAAAGTCATTCCGGAAGCACGCGGTGAAGCCGCGCGAATTCGTGCCGAGGCCGAGGGCTACCGCGAGTCGACGATCACCCGCGCGAAGGGTTCGGCGGATCGTTTCGCCTTGTTGCTGGACGAATACCGCAAGGCACCGGAGGTGACACGTCGTCGCCTCTATCTGGAAACCATGCAGACCGTGTTGGGCACCAACCGCAAGGTCTATGCCGGTGATGGCGGCAATGTGCTGTATCTGCCACTTAACGGCACCACACCCGGTGCGTCAGGCGGCTCGACCATGCCGACCCTATTGCCACCCGTGACGGGTACGACATCGGTCCCGTCTGTCGAGCGTGACGTCACGCGTGGAGCGCGCCCGGATGCGCGCCCCGGCCGAACATCACGAGAGGAGAATCGCTGATGAAACCATCTTTGCTGTTGGGCCTGGCCTTGCTACTGCTGATCGGCAGCGGGTCGTTCTACAAGGTCGACGAAAGCAACGTCGCCATCCGCTTCCAGTTTGGTCGCGTGGTAGAAACCGATATCGGACCGGGGTTGCATTTCAAGGTTCCGTTGGTGCAGACCGTATTGGCGTTTGATCGCCGCATCCTCAGTCTGGACTCGCAGCCCGAACGCTACCTCACGTTTGAAAAGAAGGACGTCAATGTCGATTTCTTCGTGAAGTGGCAGATCGACAACGTTCGCAGCTTTTACACTGCGACGGGCGGCATCGAGGCTCAGGCCATGCAGCGACTGCGTCCGATCGTGACCGAGGTCATCCGCAACGAAATTGCCCAGCGCAAACTTCAGGATGTGGTTTCTGGCGAGCGCGGCACTCTTGCAGAGCGATTTGTCGAGCAGGCGAACTTGCGCTTGCAGAATCTGGGCATCAAGGTCGTTGATGTGCGCATCAAGCGGATTGATCTGCCCGAGGACAGCGAGGTAATTGCTTCGGTTTTTCAACGTATGCGTGCGGAACGCAAAAAGGTGGCGAACCAATTGCGAGCGGAGGGCGAGGAAATTTCCGAGACCATTCGCTCTGATGCGGATCGCCAGCGGGTCGTGCTGGTGGCGGAAGCCGAACGGGATGCTCAGCGCTTGCGCGGTGAGGGCGATGCCCAAGCGGCAGCGCTGTTTGCCGAGGCCTTTGGCAAGGACAAGGACTTCTACAGCTTCTATCGCAGTCTTGAGGCATACCGCAGTGCATTCGCCAACGGCGACAACGTGATGGTGCTGGACAAGGACAGCGAGTTCCTTCGCTTCTTCGAGGAAGGCGGGCGCTAAGCCCGTCTTTGCGGCCCGGAATGTGGACTGATTTGGGTTCTGCGCTGTGTCTGGTGATGGTGCTGGAAGGGCTGTTCCTGTTCGCCGCACCGGATGCGTGGAAGCGAGCCGCAGCCCAAGTGATCGCCCTGCCATCCGGCATGGTGAGGCGCGTGGGCGGCATTTTTGTTGTGTTCGGATTGCTCAGTCTGTTTTGGGTCCGAGGTGTCTGACTCCAGTTTGATGCCCCGGCGAGCAGAAGGCTGACCAAAGGTCTGCACATCGACGGACAAATCAAGGATAATTTCGCAAAGCCGGGGCATGCCCCGGCTTTAGTTGTTTTTGCGTGCCGAATTTGCTCGTGTTTGCGAGGATTTTCTTGCCCGAGGCAGGAGCCGAAGGCAAGGTGATGTGGCGAGGCCCGGATGGCCGGGCTTGGTCGCCGACGTCGTCCCACGGTGGGATGGCGCTTTCAATTCAATCTCAAGTGGAGTGATGGACCATGGGTCAGTCAGTAGTGGTTCTGGGCGCACAGTGGGGAAGAGAGTGCTTTTGATGCGTTGAAGCGCATCAAGAGCACTTTCTTGCCCGAGGCAG
>DEHW01000032.1 GCA_002352135.1 Lysobacterales bacterium UBA2790 | reverse complement strand
AGCTCCTCGAACATCTGCGTCAATAGTGGGTAGTTCTCGCGGTTGTGGACGATGAAACCGCTGTCGATGCAGTAAGGGCGATCCTCGTGCCAGACCTCGTGAGTATGGGTGTGACCGCCAAGACGTTCGTCCGCCTCGAACAGCACAACCTCATGCGCCCGCGACAGCAACCACGCCGCTCCCATTCCCGCGATGCCCGAGCCCACGACGGCGATGCGCATGTCAGTGCCCTCCGCCGCGGCGCAGGGTTGGCGGAACGGGCTTCAGGTCCCAGATCAGGCCGAGCAGTGCAAGCAGGCGTAGGCCGTAGTAGGTGATGTCGATCTCCCACCAGCGAAATCCCTGCCGCGCCGCGCCAGGAAAATGATGATGGTTGTTGTGCCAGCCTTCGCCGAACGTCAGCAAGGCCAGCCAGAAGTTGTTGCGGCTGTTGTCTCGCGTGTCGTAGCGCCGCGAGCCAACGCGATGCGCCAACGAATTCACGCTGACCGTCACATGCAAGAGCAGCACGGTCGAGACCACGAAGCCCCAAACCAGTAACTGCGCGCCAGACGTGCCCAGTTCCGGATGTGCGTGTTGCAGCCAATGGCCGAGCAGATACAGCGACAACGCCAAGAGTGCCGGAATCACGGTGTCGAAACGATCCAGCCAACGCAACTCGGGGAAGCGCGAAAGATCGGCGACTGCCGCGTGATCGGTCGCAAATGCATCACGACGCAGAAACCAGCCGACGTGGCTGTGCCAGAAACCATGTTGGACCGGCGAGTGCACATCGGCAGGCTGATCCGAGTGGCGGTGATGATGACGATGATGCGCCGCCCACCACAGGGGGCCGCGCTGCACACTCATCGCGCCGACCAGTGCAAAGACAAACTGCATCGCACGCGAGGTGCGGAATGCCTTGTGCGAAAAATAGCGGTGGTAGAACGCCGTGATCGCGAACATCCGCAGCGCATACAGCGCAAGTGCCACGGTCACCGCGATCGTCGAAACACCCACCCACACGATCCCGATGCAGGCCACATGCAACAGGATGAAGGGGATGACACGCGTCCAGTCGATGCCCTGCGTTGCTGACAAATCGAGCGTCTGCGCACCGGAGGTGGTATCGAACCATCGCATAATGGCTGTGCGCAGACGGCGCGAGGTGGATGGGGCAGGGAAATCGGACATGGACATTGCCACCGGATGGAACACAAGGGCCATTGTTGTGAGCCGCGGTGATTTGCCAGTGAACCCCTGCTCGCGTGTCCTAGACCTCTGTCAATCCAGCGTGATGGCGGAACATCGATGACGACGCGCTACGGGCTTGCTCGTGTGCTGTCAAAGCGTGGCTTGTGTTCGCGCAGCGAGGCAGAGCGGCGAATCAAAGCGGGCGAGGTGCGTGTTGGTGGACGGATCGTGCGTGATCCCGAGTTCCCGACCCGCCTGGATCAGTCCGACATTGTCATGGGTGAAGGTCTGGCCGAGAGTGTGGAACGACGCTACATCGCCTTGAACAAGCCGCGCGGATTGGTCACGACGACGCAGGACGAGCGCGGCAGGGAGACCGTCTACCGCTGCTTCTACGGCCACGATCTACCTTGGTTGGCACCGGCCGGAAGGCTGGATCAAGCCAGTGAGGGTCTGCTGCTTTTCAGCAATGACCCGGTCTGGAATGCGGCGATCACCGAGCCACGCACGCCGCTACTGAAGACCTACCACGTACAGATTGATGGCATACCGGATGCCAGTCAGTTGCTTCGGTTGCAGGACGGCGTGCAGGATCGGGGCGAGGTGCTGCGAGCGGTCAGCATCCGCCTGCTGCGCCATGGTGCCCGCAACGCATGGCTGGAAGTGGTGCTGGATGAGGGGCGCAATCGACACATCCGTCGATTGCTGTCCGGTGGCGATTGGAACGTTCTGCGTCTGATCAGAGTTGCGATTGGTCCGATTGTGCTGGGCAGCTTGGGTAAAGGCGAGTTCCGCGACTTGTCAACGGTCGAACGACTGTCGTTGCAAGACGGGAATTGACTCGCAGGCTTTCCGCTTTCCCCAGCTCGCGTTGGGGGCTGGTAACAGAGTCCAATGCGTTAATTTCGAACCTCAGTCCCAACGGACGATCTGCACCTGCCCCGCATTGCGGATGCCGCCCGCTCGGGTGGACCCGCCGAGTACCCAGAACTGCTTGCCGGATATCGCGCCAGCAGCACCGTGAATCGCCACAGGCAATGGCGGCAACGTATTCCAGCGTTCCTGTCCAGCGCCGATGACCTCGACTTCATTGCGCAGCAGCAAGGCACCGTAGATGGCCTCTCCACCCGCCACCAGTAGATAATCGTCGTTGGCGGCAGCGGCGAAACCACCGCGCGTCGTGAGCATGCGTGGCCCGCTCCGCCAGCGCTCGCTGGCGGGGTCGAAGATCGAGACGGCAGCGGTCTCTCCAGTGAGTTCGTTGCGGCCGCCCAGCAACCAAAGCTCACCCTGAAACGCGACCAACTGGGAGTGGTCGCGGGATAACAATCCATCTCCGTCAATTCGACGCGCGACATCGCGCCGGGGGTCATATTGGTAAAGCTCGCCCGCGCTGCTGGCGAAATAGAGATAGCCGTTCAGCGCCGCCGCGCCACTCGCTTCGACGGGTGGCAAGCCGGGCAAGTGTTCCCAGCGGTTCTCGGCGACCACATAGCGCCAGCCCGTTTGATGCTGAGCGCCGTCGCCATTGGGATAGCCTCCCGTTGCATAGAGATTGCCGCCATACACCGCGGCCAGCGCGTGATCCCGACCAGCTGGCAGGTCAGACAAATCCGCCCATAGACCGCTATCGAGGTCGTAGCGCTTCAGGCCGCGGACGTCTCCATACCCGCCAACCACGTAGACCGAACGATCATCGCGGGCAAAAGCCACTTCCGACTGTGGTTGCGGCATGGCCGTGCCGGTCTGCCAATGCGCGGCGCTGGGGGCTGGCGCAGGCGCATTGCGACAGACTGAACTTGCCAGACGATTGAGTCGCAGCGGTCGGAGACTACCCGAGCCAAACTCAGGATCCGTGGAGTTGTAGTCGAGTTCGGCCTGCCCACAGTCGCTGAACGACAGATGCACGCTACCCCAAGGCAGCCGCTGCACATCCGCGGCACTGAAGTTCGCGCCGAACCTCGTCCCTTTGGGTTGCAGGACATCGACGAACTCCATCCGATCAGCATCGATGGATCGCGTTCCCAAACCAACGACCCATGCGGGTCTTCCGGCGGCGTCGTAGGTGAACCAGTAGATGACTGCCAGATCCTGATTGAACTCCTCCACCACCCAACCTTCGCCGTTGTGGGAGGGATCGAACCAGGAGGCACTCATCTGGCGCATACCACGCATCGACCTGCTGCCGCTGGTGGTGATCTGGGATCGTGGGTCGCAGCCAATCTCATCGATGATCGATGCGCGGACGACGTTGAGGGAGCCGCTGCCCCATTCGGGTGGACCCGCCCATTCGACTTGCGCTTCGGTGCACGAAGCAAACTTCATGGTGATGCTGCCCCATGCGGCCAACTGGACATCCGCCGGGTCGTAGTCGTCGCCGAATTTGGGGCCGCTTGCCGTGTAGGTTTGTGAAAAGCGGATCGTGTCACCCTCGATGACGCCGCCCGGCGCGAAGATCCAAGCCTGATCATCCGAGCTTCCTGCGGGCGGATAGGTGAACCAGAACATCGTTGCCGTGCCATCGTCCTGGATCTGCAGTACGTAACCTTCACCGCTTCGGGCAGGGTCGAACCAGGAACCGGAGTGCGCGGGCCCGACCCAATGCGCGCTGTTGGCCGCCTTGGGGAGGCTGTGTTGCCGACCAGGCATCGGTCGCAAATGCAGAGCACAGGCCGCGGCGAGCCCAGCGCTCAGTAAGCCACTCAGTAGAACGATGATGGGCATAGGCCAAGTGCGCATGACGCGTCCTCCCAGTCAGTCGCTGATCGATACAACAACCAGTCAATGCAGAAAGAGGGCCGATTAAATCAGGCTTCCGTCGGCGGGATGTTAACTGCGGCGAGTAGTCGCACTGGTTCGGGCGAGAGAGTTTCGCAACCCGCCCGCCGCCCTGATTGACGCGGTCTGGCACGACATTTCCTGCGGGCCTTTCGTGCTCCCGAGACGACGCGCCAGGCACTCTGGCGCGCCGTCGGTTTTCTACATCAGGGCGCGATCTCACAGCTCGGAACATCGCCAGTGCCACCACTGCCCGGAAGCTCACCGTCCTCAAAGCCGCTCTTGAACATCACGTTGTACGCGCTCTGGATGCGGATCTCGTCGAGATAGAAGCCCGCTTCCTCCGAGCCCGGATCCGATGAGAACGCCCAGCGCCGTTGCACGGTGTCGCCAGCGTAGGCAGCCAAGTTGGCGGTGTAACTGACGAATTGCCCGCCGCTGCTGCCACTGAATGCGGGTTGGGTTTCGAGGTAACCGCAGGCATTGACCGGTGGATTGGTGGTTTGCGCAAAACTGCTTGGGTAGCCGCCGTTTGGCGTCAGCGTTGACCAAGTCGCCCCACCGTCCGTGGAAATTTCCAGCACCACGCCATCCCATTCTTCCTCAAGGTTGTAGCGAGCCTTGAAGCTGAGCGAACCCGCGTCGCCCAGTGTCAACGGCGGCAGGGTGAGGTAGGCGCAGGTGTTTGACGCGTAATTCGAGCCATCTGGCGCGTTGTGATAGCTGAAACCGCCGGCGCTGGCCAAGGTGGAGTATTGCCAGGGGGCTTGCAGACTCGCGTAGGAACGATTGTCGACGTCATCGATGAAGTCGGCCGCCGACGGACCCAAGGGACCAGACGGCGTCGCCGCGATGATGCGAGTATCGACAACCTCGTTACCCAGAGAGTCTTCGGTGGAGAGTCGATAGAAGTTGACCTGATTCTGGCTCACCAAATCGTCATTCAGTGCGGAGCTGCTCAAGCTGGCTGCGATTTCGGTAGCCCCTGCCATGCTGGGCGTGCCGGCGCGTTCCACGCGATAGCTGACACCACTGGCGGTGGGGCACCGCGATGCGGAGTCCTCCCAGTCGAGTGCGATCCGACAGTTCACATGGCTGGCATCGACGCTGGTGGGCGACGACGACAACTGTGGCGGCAGCTCGCAGCTGTCCAAAGAAACGGTGTCCACGCAGGAAGAGGCCGTGCCCTCGATATCGCCGCCCACGGCACGCATGCGATAGGCATACGCAAAGCCCCCGATCGTGTGGTCGTCTGTCAGAGTGCTGCCGGGTCCGTGTTGCGCAAGGCGGAAGTCTTCCGACGAAACGTCTTCGCACAGCCCGTCCGCTCGGTAGAGTTGATAGCTGCTTGCGCTGCCGACACTGGCGCCCTGTATCTGCACGCCATTGGTGTTGTTGCTAGCTGTCTAGTCCCGTCTGAT
>DEHW01000209.1:9246-12262 GCA_002352135.1 Lysobacterales bacterium UBA2790 | reverse complement strand
ACGACATCCTGAAGAAGATCGCCATCGAGATCACCGAGAAGCTGCGCGCCAGCACCACAGTGGACTGGCAGATGCGCGAGAGTGTGCGAGCCAAGTTGCGCATTCTGGTGCGCAGAACACTGCAGAAGTGGAAATATCCGCCTGACAAACAGGCAGATGCGATCGAGCTGGTGTTGAAGCAAGCGGAAGTGATCGCGGATGAGTGGTCCTGATGAGGCACTGACGGTATGGACGCGAGGACCTTACTGGCCCTGCCGTAGTGCGATGGCTTGTAACCACGCATCCACGCCGTTCGCCGCGCGTGCGCCGCTGGCGAAGCAGGCGGTGAGCAGGTAGCCGCCGGTGGGGGCTTCCCAGTCGAGCATTTCGCCCGCAAAAAACACGCCGGGAAGATCGCAGCTCATCAGTTGNNGCAGGGTCAGGGACTTGGCGGCTTGGCAGAGTGCGTCGTCGTCCTTGAGGGTCGCGTTGTCCACGCAGTCGCGCAGCAAGGCCAGGCGGGCGTCTTTCAGGCCGAGGCAGCGCGCCAGTTGTCTGCTTCGGGTTTCGCCCTTGCGTGCGGCGGTGAGTCGCTGCCGCAATTGGTGCTCGGTCTGGTTGGGGAACAGGTCCAGTTGCAGCTCGGCAACACCGTGGCGGTGGATCTGCTCCCGTAGCGGGGCGGAGAGTGCATAGATCAGGCTGCCTTCAACGCCCTGTTCGGTCAGCACGAACTCACCTTGTCGGGCGTGCCAGTGGCCATCGATCTCCTGCCATGACGCGCTCACCGACTTGATCGGCGCTCCGGCAAAGCGTTCGCGAAGCGGCGCGCTCCAATCGCATTCGAAGCCGCAGTTGCTGGGTTCGAGTTCGCGCACCTGTATACCAACGTCGCGCAGTGCAGCGACCCATTGCCCGTCGCTGCCAAGCTTGGCCCACGAGCCGCCGCCCAGTGCAAACACGACCGCATCGGCCGCAAAGCGTATGCGGCCCGATGGCGTTTCAAAGTGCAGGCATCGCTCGGCATCGATGGCGGTCCAGCGATGCTGGACGTGGAATCGAACGCCTTGCGCACGTAAACGTCGAACCCAACTGCGCATCAGCGGTGCCGCTTTGAAGTCGGTGGGAAAAACGCGGCCCGAGCTGCCGATGACGGTTTCAACGCCCAAGCCGCTCGCCCAAGCGCGTAGATCATCGGCATCGAAATCATGCAGCCAGTCCGCAACGCGTGCGGACTGCTCGCGATAGCGTTGAACAAAGTGCGCCTTGGGTTCGGAATGGGTCAGGTTGAGTCCGCCTTTCCCGGCGATCAGGAACTTGCGCCCCACCGAGCCCATGCGGTCGAACAGATCGACCTCGTGACCGGCGGCGCGGATTCGTTCGGCAGCGAACAGTCCCGCTGGGCCGCCGCCAACGACGGCAACCCGACCTGGAAAGACGGCCATCGATCAGTCGCCGATGGCGTCCAGCATCGCTTCGGCGGACGACACGCGGAACTCGCCCGGCGACTCCACATGCAGAATCTTCAGCACGCCGTCTTCGGCAAACAAGGCGAAGCGTTTGCTGCGCATGCCCATACCAAAGGCGGTGGCATCCATTTCCAGTCCAAGCGCCTGTGAGAAGGCACCATTGCCATCCGAAAGCATCAGCAAGCCTTCGGGGACGTTCTGACTCTTGGCCCACGCGCTCATCACGAAGGGGTCATTCACCGCCATGCAGGCGACATGGATGCTGCGCCGCTGGAACTCCTCAAAGTGCTGAATGTAGCCGGGCAGGTGCTTGGTCGAGCAGGTCGGTGTGAAGGCCCCCGGAACTGAAAACAGCAGCACCTTGCGGCCATCGAACAGGTCTCTTGTGCTGAGGGATTGCACTCCGTCCTGCAGCTGGCTGAGGCTGGCGTCGGGAATGCGTTCGCCGATCTGGATGGTCATGGGAGTCTCTCCGCTGGAATGAGGGTGCATGGTAACCAATGCGCCGAGTCGAACAGGTGAGGGCGGCGCGAGGCTTGATGGTTGCGGTCTGTGTCACCATGAGTGGGCTTTGTCATCCTCCGTCATGGACACCGCGCATGAGTTCGACCCTGATCCTGATTGCCATCACTGCCTTGGTTTCGTGGTCAGCATGGCAACAGCCGCGTCTGCTGGAGCGCTTGCTGTTCTGGTCTCCTGCGGTGACACGAGGCCGCGAGGTGGAGCGCTTCGTCACCTACGGTCTGGTGCATGGTGATTTTCAGCACCTGCTGTTCAACATGATCACTCTGTATTTTTTTGGCCGCCTGATCGAGCAGTTCATCAACCAGCAGATTGGCGATCTGGGCTTCGTGTTTTTCTACGTGTCGGCCTTGATCGTCTCGATTTTCCCAAGCTGGATGAAGCATCGCGATGACCCGACCTATCGCAGTCTGGGGGCCTCGGGTGCGGTCACGGCGGTGTTGTTCGCCTTCATCCTGTTGCAGCCCTGGTCGATGATCATCGTCTTCGTGCTGCCCGTGCCCGCGATTCTGTACGCGGTGTTCTATGTCGGCTACAGCCTCTACATGCAGCGAATGGGGCAAGACAACATCAATCACAGCGCCCATCTTTGGGGCGCGGTGTATGGCGTGACCTTCATCGTGGCGATGCAGCCGCGCGTGCTTTCGCACTTTCTGTCGCAACTTGGACTGGGTTGATGCTGTAAATTAGGCAATCCTTATTTAACGAGGTTTGCGCATGGCTCCCGCACAGAAATTCCAGTGATTGTTTGCCGTCCTGATGGGCAGCGCCATGGTGTTTGGCGTTACCTTTGCCGTCACCGCCTTCAACACTGGTTTCGACATGGGTTTCCCGCTGCGCTGGTTGCGATCATTCCTGGTCGGCTGGTGCGTCGCAGTGCCGATGATCTACTTCCTCGCGCCGCGTGCGCGCAAGCTGACCGGCCGCCTGTTGGGCATGCCGGTCTGACCTGCCGATAGACTATTTCACCAGCAAGACCGGCACGGGCGCGGTGTGCACGACCTTGGTGGCGACCGAGCCCATCAGCACGCTGCCGACGCCAGTCA
>DEHW01000209.1:8261-9151 GCA_002352135.1 Lysobacterales bacterium UBA2790 | reverse complement strand
TATTGCAGTGCTCGTCGCGATGCGGCTGAGCCATCAAAGGGAATCAGTACCTTGCGCATGATGTCCTCTCTCGCTGTGCGCAGACTCGCTGCCTGCTTGTTCATTCTGCCTGCAAGATTCGGACACCGATTGATGTGGCGCAAACATCGGGACTTGAGTCGATGCGATTTGCGGCACGCTCCTTGCTGAGGAAGCGTCGCAGGCAATGCAGGGTCATGGCGCGCAATGGAAAGCAAGAACGAACACTGGAAAGACAAATACCTCGACTTGATTGACCAGATCGAGCGTGACAAGGCTCGTGCCGAGCATATGGACGCGACCCTGCGGCGTGCCATCTCTCGCCTGAGCATTGCGTGTCGAGGTTTGGACAACCGGCTCGACGATGAATTGACGCGATTTTCGACAGCGGTTCGCCAGAAAGTTGACGTTGATGCCCTGAGTGTCCGCATTGATGCCCTGTCCGAAGCCATCGTGGGTTTGGATCACTCACCTGATGCGCCGAGCTTTCAGCCGCCACCTCCGGTGGTGGCGGCACCGGTCGCTCCAACGGCGGAGGTTCGCGTTCAGGACAATGCGGGCCCGGCGCTCAGGAAGCTGCTCGACAATGTGAGTCTCGGACCTGAACTCGTGCCGCAACTGGTGGCCCTGCGTGATCACGTGGTTCCGGTGATGAGCGAGCCACAGTGGGGGCCGGTGGTCGAGACGTTTCTCAGCCTGCTCAACACTCAACAGACCCAGCTTGCCAATGACAAAGCCAATCTGGAGCGCATGCTGGAACAGGTCGATGGGCGGCTGGATGAGTTGGCCGTGTATCTCATGGGTGACAAGGACGCCCGCAAGCACGAACGCGATAGCCGCGATGCCTTGACCACGCAATTGCATGGCGAGGT
>DEHW01000209.1:0-8110 GCA_002352135.1 Lysobacterales bacterium UBA2790 | reverse complement strand
TGGGACATCGATCACTTCAAATCGATCAACGACCAGTACGGCCACAAGGCTGGCGACAAGGTGCTGTTCGCGGTGGCGCAGGTGCTGCGCAAGCACTTGCGGAATACCGATTTCGTTGCGCGCATCGGCGGTGAGGAATTCGTCGCCATCTTGCCCGGTGCCAGCTCGGAGCAGGCGCTGCGCGTGGTGGAGGAACTACGCCGCAAGGTCTCGCATCTCGGCTTCCATTTTCAGGGCAAGCCCCTGCAGGTCACGATGTCCTGCGGGATTGCGCAGATCCAGCCGAGTGATACGCCGGACACGCTGTTCGAGCGTGCCGATCGCGGCATGTATCGGGCCAAGCAGAACGGGCGCAATCAATCCATCGTGGAAGAGCAATGAACGCGCGAGGTTCGCGCACGGGCCCCGGCACGCCGGATCAATAAGGCAGCGGCATCTGTCCCAGCAGGATCGAGCTGCTGGCCAGCGCCACGCCAATGCCGGTCGCTGCCAAAACGTCGCTGGGGTAATGCAGCCCCAGCACCACGCGTGAAGCGGCGATGCTGGCACTGAAGGGGATCAGCAACCAGGCCAGAACCGGATAGTGCGCCAGCGCCACCAGGGTAAATGACACCGCGTGCAGGGTATGGCCGGAGGGGAAGCTGAACTCGTCCAGGGGCCGAACCAAGGGGCGAATACGGCGATCCGCTGCAAAGGGTCGCGGACGTTTGGTCCAGCGCTTCAGCCCGCGATACAGCAACAATGCCGTTGCGCCGGTGGCCGCCATGTGCGCCGAGGCCGCCACGCCCGCCACGCCATCCGTCAAAACAATCAGCGCCATCAGGCTGTACCACGCCACACCATCGCCCAGACGACTGACTGCTGCGAAGTAGCGGCGCACCCATTGTCGATGTCCCCAGCGATTGGCAATCAGGCAGAACGCGGATTCGTGACGCGTCAAACGGGTGTTCATGCGGCAGACCTCCAACGCAATGACTGCAACAGGTCGGCGAAATGTTCCGACACACTCTGTGGACTCAGGTGTTCAATGGCGGCCCGCGCGGCTTGGCCCCGTTGCAGGCAACGCCAAGGTTCTTGTGCCAGTTCGCAGACGGCGGTGACGAAGGCCTGTTCATCGCCATTGGTGATCGCTGCGCCATGCGCGCCATCGACCAGGTGTTCGCGGGCGGCGCCGTAGCGGTAGGCCACGGTCGCGATGCCGCTGGCCATGGCTTCCAAGGTGACGTTGCCGAAGGTTTCGGTCAGGCTGGGAAACACAAACAGGTCACCCGAGGCGAAGTGTTCGGCCAGCGCGTCGCCGCGTTGTACGCCACAGAACACGAAGTCCGGGTTGGCCGCCGCTAAAGCCGCGCGCGCTGGTCCATCGCCGACCCAGATGAAGCGGGCTGCGGGCTGTCTCGCCTGCAGTTCGCGGAACGCGCGCACCGCCAGCGGCAGGTTCTTTTCGGCAGCAATGCGACCAACGTAAATCAGCGCGGGCGCACCGTCTGCCACGCCCCAATCTCGACGCAATCTGAGGCTGCGACGTGCCGGCGTGAACAGTTCAGTGTCGACGGCGCGGCGCAGTAGGCAGACGTGCTCGAATCCATTGGACTGCAGGAAGTCGGCGAGCTCCTCCGTTGGCACCAGGGTCGCTTGCGCGCGATTGTGAAAGTGCCGCATCCAGCGAAACACCGCTGGGCGCAGCCAGCCCGCACCGTAGCGCTCGACATAGTCGTCGAAGCGCGTATGGAACCCAGTCGCGGCGGGAATTCCCAGTCGATTGGCAGCGCGCAGTGCTGACCATCCGAGTGGCCCTTCAGTGGCGACATAGATGGCCCGAGGCCGATTGGCTTGCCACCGCTGCAGCAAGGTGCGACCCGAGGGCAAACCAAAGCGCAACCCCGGATAGCGCGGCAGTCCGGCACCACGAACTAACAGATGGTCATCGCGGCTGGGTGACGCTTCGGTCTGTCTCGGACGTACGACCTCGACGCGATGACCCAATTCGCGCAGACCAAGCTCCAGACTCTGCACCGTCAGAGCAACGCCATTGACCTCGGGCGGGTAGGTTTCGCTGACGATGACGAAATGATCAGTCTGTGCCATGCCTGCACTGTGCGTGCAGGCGGTGGCGCGGTCGTGACAGCGGGATGACGTCCATGTGACGGGCGTCCTGGACTCATTTCATCAGGCTGCCCAGTACGCCGCGCAGCAGTTTCTTGCCGAGTTGATTGCCTGCCGTACGCATCGCCGATTTCGCCATGGCTTCGACGGCGCCTTGTCGGCGACTGGTGCCGAACATCCATTCGCTGAGCTTCTTGGTGATCGAGTTGGACTCGGCTGTGCTTGCTGGTGCGGAGGGCGAACCGGGAGCAGGCACGGATGGCGGCGGCGCTGCATCTGAAGTCGATGCTTGCGCGCGCGCTGCGAGCATTTCGTAAGCGGATTCGCGATTGATGGCGGTGTCGTACTTGCCGCCCACCGGACTGCGAAGGCGTTGCGTTTGTCGCTCTTCCTGCGTGATTGCGCCCATGCGACAGCGCGGCGGCGCAATCAGGGCGCGCTGTACCGGCATTGGGATGCCCTTGTCCTGCAGTGTGGAGACCAGTGCTTCGCCGACTGCGAGCTCGGTGATGACTTTGGCGACATCCAGATTCGGGTTGCTGGCAAAGGTCTCGGCGGCGGCGCGCACGGCTTTCTGATCGCGCGGTGTGAACGCCCGCAGCGCGTGCTGGACGCGATTGCCGAGTTGACCAAGCACGCTATCCGGCACGTCATCCGGGTTCTGTGAGCAGAAGTAGACCCCCACGCCCTTGGAGCGGATCAGTCGCACGACTTGCTCGACACGCTGCAGCAATGCGGGTGGGCAATCATCGAATAGCAGATGTGCTTCGTCGAAGAAGAACACCACTTTTGGTTGTTCGAGATCGCCGACTTCCGGCAGGTTCTCGAACAGCTCCGACAACAGCCACAGCAGGAAACTGGAATACAGGCGCGGCTTCAGAATCAGTTGGTCAGCGGCGAGCACATTGATGATGCCGCGGCCGCTCATGTCCTGACGCATGAGGTCACTGAGGTCCAGTGCGGGCTCGCCAAAGAAGAACTTGCCACCGTCACTTTCCAAACGCAGCAACTGACGCTGGATCGCCGCGATGCTCGGCGCGCTGACCAGGCCCAGCTTGGCGGAGACCTCGGCGCGGTGTTCCGCAATAAAGCCAAGCAGGGCGCGCAAGTCATCCAGATCGATCAGCAGCAGGCCTTCTTCATCGGCCAGGCGAAACACGATGTCCAACACGCCAGCCTGGGTATCGTTCAACTCCANNCCGAGCTTGCCGTAGAGATCCCAGAACACCACCGGGTTGGCCTCGTTCTGGTAGCCCTCGACGCCAATCTGCGCCACTCGCGCCTGCAGCTTTTCGGAAGAGGTTCCTGCCTGACAAAGCCCGGCCAGATCGCCTTTCACATCGGCCAGAAACACCGGGACGCCCATTCGCGAGAAGCCTTCGGCCAGCACCATCAAACTGACCGATTTGCCGGTTCCGGTCGCACCGGCAATCAGACCGTGGCGATTGCCGAACTTGCCGAGCAGGTGTACCTGCGACTCACCCTTGCCAATCAGAATGTCGGCCACGCTGTGCTCCGTTTGCAGAGGAATGCGCGCGATTGTAGGGCGTGGAGGAGACGAATTGCCTAGAATTCCCGCTCTTGGCCGCAGCGCGCGGCCCGATTTGGAAACGGTAATGGTGCGGTGGCAGTGGAAGTTGGGGACACTCGGGCGAGATTGGCGGCAGATCTGCTCGGTGGCATTGGGATTGTTGGTGTTGAATCTGGGCTTGGCGGGTTGTGCGGCGCAGGCGACGCGCGCAGGTCATGCAGACAAGGCGGCGGATACCGAGCAGGATGAGCAGCTCGTGCGGCAGTTCGAGGCCCGACTGGATGCCGCCCTGACCTTGATGGAGCGCCTGCGTGCGGGTGAAGTCATCGATGACGATGCGTTGCGTGCGGCGCGCGATGCCTTGCGCGAACCGGCACAAACCTGTCTGTCCTTGCCTGCGTGCGATCATTCGCGCGTGCTGTCCGGTTACGAAAGGCTGGCGGGCGAGGGATTGGCGATCCACAGCGACAGCAGCGAAGAACTGACCGAGGCCGACTTGGCGGACGCACAGACGCCAGCGGACAGCGCGTCCGAATCACCGCTGCTCAACGATCTGCCGGAAGTGCAGCGATCGATCAGTATGTTGAACGGGCGCGAATTGCGCGAGCTGATCGAGTTGAACACACCGGTCAAGGCAGCCATGGTCGAGTGGTTGACCTGGATGCGCCCGAATCTGATCACGGCTTACGAGAACTACCAATACCTGCGCTACCTGATGTGGCCGGAGTACGAAAAAGCGGGTTTGCCGGAGGCCTTGCTGTTCGGTCTGCTGGCGAAAGAATCCGGTGGCCGGGTGCATGCGGTGTCGCGTGCGGGTGCCAGCGGTCCCTTGCAGTTCATGTATCAGACCGGGCTGGGATATGGCCTGGGGCGTGTGGACGGCTTCGATACCCGCTTCGATCCGCAGTTGTCGGCACGGGCGAGCGTCGCCTATCTCAATGATCGCTTTGCCGAGCTCAACCACAATCTGGAGCTTGCGCTGGCCGCGTACAACGGTGGTGAAGGCCGTATTCGCCGCCTGTACGCGGGCAGTGGCGGCAAACCCTATTGGGATCGGCGCATTCGCGGGCAGTTGCCTGCCGAGACGCAGGATTACGTGCCGATGGTGCTGGCGGCGGCGTGGCTGTTTCTGCATCCCGAGGAGGCAGGACTGGTTTTCCCGACCATTGATGCCACGCCCGCCACACTGGTCTTGCAGCAGCCCACCAGCTTGAATGAATTGACGATGTGCCTCGGCCAAGGCGACACCCGCGAAGGTTGGTTTCGTGTGTTGCGCAATCTGAATCCGCGTCTGCAACCGCATGCGCCCTTGGCGGCAGGAACGACCCTGCAGGCTCCACGGCGGTTGGTCGACGACTACCAACGCTGGTGCGTCGCGGGAGAAAGGCTGCAATTGGCGCAGCAGCTTGCTGCGGCAAGCAAGCCCACGGTGCCGCCGGTCGGCGCTGTGGCCAGTGCCTATCGCGTGCGTAAAGGCGATTCCCTGCACGGCATCGCGCGGCGCTACGGCTGTACGGTCGGCACCTTGGCCAGTGCGAACGGCATTCGTGCACCGAAATACCTCATCCGGCCCGGACAAACCTTGCAGTTGCAAAGCTGCAGTCGCAGCTGATGCCCGCCGACACGCGTCCGCTGGCGATTGCGCTGATGGGGCCGACGGCCTCGGGAAAAACCGCGTTGGCGGTCGAGTGGGCGCAACGACTGAACGCGCAGATCATCAGCGTCGACTCAGCCCTGGTGTATCGCGGTCTCGATATCGGTGCAGCGAAGCCGGATGCGGACACGCTGGCACGGGCACCGCATGCCATGATCAACGTTCGTGATCCGCACGAGGTCTATTCGGCGGGCGACTTCGCGGCCGACGCGCGCGCCTGCATGCACGCCGCACAGCAACGTGGACAGTTGCCGCTGCTGGTCGGCGGCACAGGTCTGTATTTTCGCGCCGTGCTGGGTGGCTTGGCGCAGATGCCCGCGTCGGATGCGGGTGTGCGTGCCGAGCTCGAGCGCGAGGCGGCCGAAGGCGGCTGGGTACGTCTGCACCAGCAGTTGGCAGAGATCGATCCCATCGCCGCAGCGCGCATCCACGCGACCGATCCGCAGCGCATCAGTCGCGCGCTGGAGGTGTACCGGGTCAGCGGTCGTCCCATTTCGGCTTGGCAACGTGACGGCGCGCGTTCTGAGCGACTGCCGTTTCGAGTGCTCAAACTGGCCTTGGCACCGACGGATCGCGCGGTCTTGCATATGCGCATCGCGCAGCGTTTCGATCAGATGCTGGCCGATGGCTTGATCGACGAAGTGCGCGGCCTGATGGCGGACGCGCGTCTGCATCCTGACTTGCCATCGATGCGCGCCGTGGGCTATCGCCAGACCTGGCAGTATCTGCGCGGCGAAATGGACCACGACGCGCTTCGAGCGCAGGGCGTCGCGGCCACCCGGCAACTGGCCAAACGTCAGCTCACCTGGTTGCGTGGTGAACTGGATCTGCGTTGGTTTGATCCGGACACGCAGCGCGCATTACTGAATCAGGCGATGCAGGACTTCCTCGGCTGAGTCACTCGAATCAGGGCGGGTAGGAAAATTCCTACGCCATGTCGGCACATTTTCCGATGGATGCATGATGCGGCGAGGCGCAGCCTTTGCTGGCCACCGAAGCCAGCTCAATCCCCTGGGAGCTGCCCGGCACGCGGACGAGGCGTCCGGGCGGTGGCGATTTCTGTTGAGACGGTTTGCCCGGTAGTTTCGATTCGCAACCCCGATCATTCGCGACGCGACCTGTGCGCTCCCCGGGTTACCCCGTCGTCGCTTCTTCCCGCTGGATGCCCAAAATCACGTTCCTGTCGCGCAGTTGCTGCAGTAGCCCGGCCGCTTTGACGAGGTAGGCCTCGACATCGGCGTTTGTGGTCATTTCGGCGAGTGCTTGCAGGTGCTGGCGTCCGCTCAATCCGTGGATTTGCTGAATTCGCGTCAACAGCAGATAACTGGCGACGTCGATGCGGCTGAACCGGACCTTGTCGTGCGCGTCACGCTGCAGCAGAAAGCAGCTCGGCTCAGGTGGTACCTCGGTCGGTTGGAAGTCTGCCCGGATGCGGTCCACCGGAAAGCGATACGCCAAGGGCCAGGCCAGCGGCGACAGCACCGGAATGCCATCGAGCAGATCACCCAGCGGATCGATGGTCGATTCATCCACCTCCGCATCGCTGATGGCCAGTGCCAACTCCACCCATTCGTAGTGCGCCAGTTCGCGCAAGAATGGCATCGGCAGTTGACCTCGTTCCTCGTATTGCGCGAGCCAGGCGATAAACTCTTGACCGAGTTCCGGAAACAGCGGTGTACGGGCACGATGCTCGCGAAAGAAATCGCGCACCAGTGCTTCCCACCAACCCGTTTCACGCAAGTGGGCGATGACCGGGAACTGCGCGGAAAGCAGCGAGTGCAGATTGTTGTACAGCAGATCCTGGTAAACCTTGAGTCGACGCGGCTCGATGCCTTCGGGGCCAGGCTCGCGTGGATCGCGCAGGGCGCGTGTCAGGGTCAATTGCTGCGCGCGGAGCGAGTCAGGTGCGCGGTGCATGACAGCTCACGGCGAGATGGTTTCGCTGGCATTGGGCGATACGCTCGACTTCCTGCAGCAGCACGTCCAGCGAGGGCAGGTTGAAGTCGCGTTCCAGCACGGTCGGCTGCAGACCGCAATGGGCGTAGGCCTGATCCAGCAACTGCCAGACCGGATCAATCACGTCGGCACCGTGCGTGTCGATGATCAGGTCGGGTGCCTCGTGATAATGCCCGGCGACGTGGATGCCGCGTACGCGCTCTGCAGGCAGCGCACGCAGGAACGCATCCGCATCGTAGCGGTGATTGATGCTGTTGACGTAGATGTTGTTGACGTCCAGCAGCAGTTCGCAATCCGCCTCCTGCAAGACCGCGTTAATGAAGTCGATCTCGCTCATCGCCTGATAGGGCGCGGCGTAGTAGGAGACGTTTTCCAGCGCGATTCGGCGCTGCAGCGCGTCCTGCACCTGTTGAACACGCGTCGCGACGTGGCGGATGGCCTCGTCGGCAAATGGCAAGGGCAGCAGATCGTAGAGTTGGCCGTCATCGCTGCAGAAGCTCAGATGGTCGCTGTACAGCGACGTGTCCATGTGATCGAGAAATGACCGCAAACGTTTCAAATAGTTGGTATCAAGCGGCTCCGGTCCGCCAATCGAAAGCGACAGACCATGGCAGTAGATGGGGTACTGCTCACGAAGCTGGTGCAGGGCCTTGGCGCGCTTGCCGCCGACGCCGATCCAGTTCTCCGGTGCGAGCTCCAGGAAGCCGATGCCGCTCGGACGCTGCTCACACAAGGCATCCAGCAAGGCGCGGCGCAGCCCGAGTCCGGCGAGAGATCGGTCGATATCGATGTTCATCGGCATGAAGGAGGGACGGCGTTGTGGTGATCGCACAACGCCGTCCACGACATCAAACCGCGTTGCC
>DEHW01000230.1 GCA_002352135.1 Lysobacterales bacterium UBA2790 | reverse complement strand
TTCGCCGCCAGCGTCACCACGCTGATCACGTTTGCGTAACCACGATGAGCGCAGAGTTCAAATCGCATGTGCTGATGCGCGATGAGAAGGGTTTCTTCGGCATCGCGTTCAAGCGGCTGATCCTGGCGGCGGTCGCGGGCGGGTTGGCGTATTCCGTCACCCGCTTCGGCGCGCCGGGCGCAGCCATCCCGTTGGGTATCGGCGTGGCGCTGCTGGTGCTGGTCATGAGCGGCACACGCGGCGGACTGCCCCTGTGGCAGCGGCTCCTGCTGCGCGTGCGCGGCTCGCTGCTGCTGGCGGCGGGTCGCCATCCGGCGGGACTGCCCGCGCAGGTCGCCGGGGCGCTGGAGCTGCCGGTCGAGATGATGCGACTGGAGGGTGCGGTGGTGTTCGCGCCGCCGCAGTCCCAGGTCGAGGTCGATATGCGCGAGTGGGTGACGTTCGCCCGTGCGTCGGAGGCGGATGCCGATGACGGGCTGGTGTTCGTCGATGCGCCCATGCAGGAGGTGGGACGATGAGCGATGTCCGCACCTTCCTGATCGAGCCGTTCGACATCATGCTGCACGCCACCGAGGAAGGGGTGCAGTCGTTGCAGGCGCGCTTCTCCACCTGGCTGCGAACGCTGCGCGAACCGGCGCGCTTCGTCTGCTGGCAGATGCCCGCCACGTTGGATGACAAGGTGGGCACCCTCAGTCGCAAGGCGGGTGAGGTGGATGACCCGCAGCGGCGCGGTCTCTTGATGGAGTATCGCCGCCACTTCGAGCAGCTCGATGCCAGCGCCGAGTATCAGCGGGCGCTGTGCGGGATGGCGATCTGGTCGGATGAGAACCCGCGTGCGCTGGGGGGCGGGATGGGTTCAGCATTCGAGACGCAAGTGGTCGAAGGCGCGTGGCCTGCCCTGTTCGAGGGAGGCTACGAGCTGCGCGAGAGTCCCTTCTGGCATCTCGCCCCGGTCGGGCGTCCCGGTGGGCGTCCGTTCTGGGCGGTGCTGACTTCCTACGATTTCCAGCCTGCGGGCTGGAATTTCTTCCGCCCGCTGCCGCCGCTGCTGCGGATGAACTTTCCGCTGGCGCTGTCGGTGGACATCCCCAGGACGTATGACCGCAACGCCGGGATCGATGCGATCGAGAGCATCATCCAGGCGTATGAGGTGCATCTGGCAGGGGTGCGTGGTGAGGACAGCCGTTCGGTGCAGCGCGTGGCGGACTGCCGCCGAGCGCTCTCTGAAATCAACAACGGCGATGCGCTGCATCTGGTGCAGCTTACGCTGGCGGTGGCGGCGGATGACCTGAACACGCTCAAGGAGCGCGTCGGGACGGTCATCAACGAGACGCGGGCGTGGTTCTCGCTGCGCCAGGAGGTCGGCGAACTGCTAGCGCGTTCGGTCGGTTTCTTCAGCGCCAAGACAACCAAAGCCATCAACGTGCCATCGACTACCTGGCCCGTCACCTCACGCGAGCTGGCGCTGATGCTCTCGCCGCTCGGCTACCGGAAGCTGTCCAGCACAGATGGCATTCTGCGTGGCGAAGCGGTCGGCGGCGCATACCCGGTCTTTCACAACTCGTGGCGCGACAAGCGCGCGACGCATGAGGTGTGGGTTGGAGTCAGCGGATTTGGAAAGACGTTCGCGCTGAACTGCTATCTGACGCGCGAATACGCCGAGAACGGTATCCCGTTCGACCTGCTCGAACCGATGGGGCATGGGCGGCATGTCGCCGAGGCGTTCGGACTGCCCTGGTACGTCATGAGCGCCAAATCGACAAAATTGAATCCTCAGGACGTTATGTTTCCCACCCTCATCGAGCAGGTGAGCCACGTCACCCGCATCTATGAGACGGTGCTGGGGCGACCGCTGTCCGGCGCGCAGCGTGAGAACCTGGAACGCGGCTTGCTGGGGGAGGCGCTGGAGGTCGCCTATCGCGGTTTCCCCGACCTCGCTCGCGTCACGCCGGAGGTCGCGCCGACCTGCGACCTGGTCTGCGATGTGCTGTCGGGCTTGGGCGACAAGGACGCCACCCGCGCCATCGCCAAAGACCTGGCGGACGAAATCGCGGGTCTCTGCACTGGGTCGGGACCCTGGTCAGGCTTTCTGAATGGCACCACCAACGTCGATCTGACGCGCGGCGGACGCGACTGGATCGGTCCGCGCGTCTTCTCGTTCCACGAGCTGGAGAGCGATCCGATCTTACAAGCATTGGCGTACACGCAGGTCTTGTCCGCCATCCGCCGCGACAGCCTGATTGATGAGCAACCGCGCGTCATTGCGGTCGATGAGGTCTATCGTCTGATGCGTCATCCGTCGCTGCTGGACTTCCTGATCGAGGCGGCGAAGACGTTCCGCACTCGAAGAAAAAAGCTGGTCGCGGTCGATCAACAGATGAGTATTTTCCTGGCTGATAAAGCGCGGCTGGTGTTCGAGAACTGCCCGATCCGGGTGATCTTCTCGCAGCGGCAGGGGATGAACGTCTTTCATGAGGACGCTGCCTTCCAGCATCTCAACCAGCAGCACCGCGACATCATCGCCGCGCTGCCCCGCTTCCACTATGTCCTCGACATCCAGGACGAGGGCTTGTGGTACCTGTTCAACCGTCCAACACAGGGCGAAATGCTGAGATTCCAAACCACGTAAGGTGGCTCAAATGGAGGAATACCCGTGTCAAAACAAGCTGTCGCCAGCCCATTCCAGGCGCTGGAGACCGAGGCTTACCATGCCTTTCGCGAATGGCCGCTCTGGCTCGTCCTGCGCGACCGTGAACTGGGCGCACACCTGGCTACCGCCGGGTCGCCGCGCCACCCGTCAACTGCTCAAGATGCTCGTCCGGCAGCTCAACCGGATGGGAAAGGAAAACTGTAAGTGAAACTCGTGATTGTTGAATCACCCGCGAAGGCCAAGCAGATTGCGGGCTATCTGGGTGAGGGCTGGCGCGTCGAGGCTTGCCGCGGGCATGTGACCGACCTGCCCGATGATGCGCTCGGTGTCGATGTCGATGCCGACTTCCGCCCGACCTACACCATCCTGCCGGGCAAGGGCAATCTGGTGAAGCGGCTGCTGAAGGCGATCCGCGAGGCGGAGGCGATCTATGTCGCCACCGACCCGGATCGCGAAGGCGAAGCCATCGCCTGGCATCTGCTCAAACTGGCGCAGGTGGGCAAGAACAAGCCTGTGTATCGTGCCGCTTTTCATGCCATCACCCAAGCGGCGGTGCGCGACGCCATCACCCACCCACGTCCGCTCGATCTGAACCTGGTCGAGGCACAGACCGCGCGACGCATTGTGGATCGGTTGGTAGGTTATCTCGCCTCGCCGCTGGCAGCAAAGGCGCTGGCAGGACGCTTCTCCGCCGGGCGGGTGCAGAGCGTCTGCCTGCGGCTGGTGGTCGAGCGGGAACGCGAGATCGCCAACTTCACCCCGCAGACCTATTGGACGCTGTCGCTTGACCTGACGGCGGACGGCATTCCCTTTACCGCGAAGCTGCACCAGGTCAAAGGCGCGGAACCGAGCTTTTCCACCCGTGAGCCGCTGGACAAGCTGGCGGCGCTACTGGGCGGCGTGCAGCTCTGGGTCGGACGCGCCGGGAAGACCACCCGCTCACGTCCGCCGCTGCCCCCCTTCACCACGGCTGCGCTTCAGCAAGCGGCGGCAAAGGGGCTGGGACTGTCCCCGGACCGCACGATGACGCTGGCGCAGACACTCTACGAAGCGGGTTGGATCACCTACCACCGCACCGATGGGGTCGCGGTCGCGCCGGAAGCACAGGCTGCCGCCCGTGCTTACATCGAGCGTGAATATGGCGGGGACTATCTGCCATCGGAACCACCCACCTACACCGTGAAGACCGCCAACGCACAGGAAGCGCACGAGGCAATCCGCCCGACGGATGTGAGCCGTCTGCCTAGCGAAGCGGAGGGCGATGGCGCGGCGTTGTACGCCCTGATCTGGCAGCGCTTCGTCGCTTCGCAGATGGCAGCCGC
>DEHW01000052.1 GCA_002352135.1 Lysobacterales bacterium UBA2790 | reverse complement strand
CTGGATGCCATCCATCGGCAACACCTGTTGCAACTGCTGCAATCACTGCAGGCGGATAGAGGGCTTGCCTTGTTGTTCATCACCCACGATCCACAAGCGGCCTCGGCCATCGCACAGCGCACACTGTGGATGCGCGATGGACAGCTCACGCCGCACGCCCCGACGATGCCGTGAGTCCGGCCGATGACGCCACCGAAGGTGACATCGCAATTTCTTCAACTCCGCTGGCGCAGCCTTGGTTTTCAGTGATGTCGAGGCGCACAGATGAGCATGCTGATCGAAGGACTTTCCGAGCCTGCGGAAGTCGTGGTGACGGGTGCCAGCAGTGGGATCGGACTGGCGCTAGTCACCCAGCTGCTCGCGCACCCGCAGGTCGCAACCGTCTGCGCCATCTCACGTCGTGCCGAACAGTCCGACGCCCTGCGCGCGCTGCAGCGCGAACACGGTGAAAGATTCGCTGGTTCGCATCCGAGTTGCCTTGGCCTGTATGGGCTTCGCCATCCGTGCCAATCTTGCGGCTTAGCAGTATCGGTTCTGTTCGTACCAAGCCCCGGAATGTACGTTACCCCACCGGTAGCGCTCACGACGTGGCACGCACCGCCGCCCTGAAGATCTCATTGAGTTCGTCATGCACTGCGTCTTTGCCGAGCACTTCGGGGCGGCCTTGCCCGGAAAACTCAGGGCCATGGCGCTCGAGCTCTTCCTCGACGAAGCGGTTGATTTCCTCGACCTTGGGCCCGAGCCCCAACTCACCGCTGCGTCGCTTCGCCTCAAGCAGGCGCTCCACGCTGGGCCGGAGCGACTCGGGCAGCACGGTGTCCATCAAGCGCTCGAACTCCACGGGCGGGACGCCCAAACCCTGCTGGATGTAGCGGATCGCCAGCAGCGGGCGCAGAACGTAGAAGTACTTTTTCAGCCGAACCTGATCCTGGAACAGGTGCTCGCGCGCATTGCCGCGCGCCATGTGGCTGTAGTGGTAGCAGAGCGCGGTGGGGTTCATCACCTGCGGCGCGAGGGCCCGCAGCGCATCCGCGCAGGGGCCTTGCTCGATGTAGCGGACGGGGCTGTTCAGCCACTCCATCAGCGCGCCGTTGGTGCGCGTGAGCAGGTACAGGGCCTTGCGCAAGTCCCAGCCGCCGCAGTCGATCTCATCGGTGATCGGGTACTCGATGACATCGCGGCGGCGCTCGACGTCGAAGGACAGGTACCAGTCCGCATCCCGCACGTAGAGGAAGCGCACGTCGTAGTCCGAATCCGGCGACGCAAAGCCCCAGGCACGGCTACCGGACTCGCAGGCGTAAAGAATGCGAACCCCATGCTCGACCTCCGCTGCCCGCAGCCGTCGCAGAATTTCGGCGCGAATCGCGCCACCTACAATCGATTCGCCAGTCATGTACTCAGAGCCACAAAATGGAAGGTTTGGGTTATCTCATGCTTCGTCGCAGGCCGTTCTCGACGAAGGAGCCCGGAAGACCCGGCAGGCTCGACCTATCGTTCGGGCGACTGGCGCCAGCGGCATGATTTACGGACACGGATGTGGCAAATCAAGACGTGACCCCGAATTCTGACCCCGAATTCGTGCGCTCGCCCACGTTATCCTCTAGCCTGCTCACCGTTTCGTGACTACCTCCGCCATACCCGCAGCTGGCTTGTCCAGGCCAGCGCGGCGAACTACCACTTCGGGAGCGTTCTACGGTATGACCGCCAACCAATCCATGGATATCAAGATCGAGGCCAAGCCAGACTTTTTGAAGTCGCTGGCTGCCAACGTCAGCCCGATCACGGCGGTATCGGAACTAATCTGGAACGGCTTTGACGCAGGCGCCCAGCACGTCAAGGTCATTCTGGAATCGAACAAACTCGATGGGCTCCATGCCATCCGTGTAACCGACGACGGAGACGGCATAGACCGAAGCAGGGTCGATGCCTTGTTCGGCGGTTTGGGCGATTCATGGAAGGCCAAATCACACCGCTACAAGGGCCGCACGCTCCATGGCAAGAACGGCAAGGGACGCTTCCGTGCCTTTGCCTTGGGTGAGCGTGTCGAGTGGCTGACCACCTACCTCGATGGGAGAGCGTTCAAGACCTACAGGATCACTGGCCGAGCAAGCCAGCTGACAGGATTCATCGTCTCGCAACCAACGGACGCCGAGACTGCGATTCTCGGTACCGAGGTTGTTATCGAGAACCTTGACTCCAACTTCCCGTCCCTGACGAACGATAAGGCAACACTGGAGATCACCAAGCAGTTTGCCGCCTACCTGACGGAAAGCCCGGGTCTGACGCTGTACTACAACGGAGACAAGATCGATCCGGCTTCCGTCCAGAATTACAAGGAAGACTTCCACTTAGGGGATGTCGAGCTCCAAAGCGGGAAGCGCGTTCCAGTGTCTATCACGATCGTCGAATGGTCGGTCCAGACAGACCGCGTGTTCGAGCTTTGCGACAAGGCGGGTGTTTCCCTCCATGAGGTCACGATCGGACCCCAGATCAAGGCGCCTGGATACAACTTCACGGTATACGTTAAATCGGACCACTTCCGTGACTTGGACAAGGATGGAGCCCTTGTCCTGTCCGACCTCAACCCGGACGTGGCCGACATCCTTGGCGCCGTGAAGGTCAAGGTGCGCGAGCATTTCAGACGCCGCATCCTCCAACACCGCAGCGAAACGATCCAGCGCTGGAAAGACGAGAAGATTTATCCCTACGAGGACAAAGCCGAGGTCAACGCCTCCGAACAAATCGAGCGCCAAGTCTTCGATATTCTCGCGGTGAATGTCGAGGATCATCTTCCCTCTTTCGATGAGGCCCCGTCCAAGTCCAAGAAGTTCACGTTCCGGCTGCTGGCACAGGCCATTCGCGAGAACCCAGATTCGGTTCGCACGATCATGGACGAAGTTCTGAACCTCAAGAAAGAGGAACAGGACGACTTGGCGATTCTTCTGCAAAAGACGACTCTGTCCAAAATCATTACGTCGGCCAGTATCGTGGCGGATCGCTTGAACTTCGTTGAAGCTCTTACCGATCTGCTGTTCAACAAGGAGAGCAAGAAGAAGCTCTTGGAGCGGGACCAGCTACACAAGGCCTTGGAAGCCGAATCCTGGATCTTCATGGAGGACTTCCATCTCGCGGGATCCGAGAAAACGCTGGAAGACGCTCTTGTCATCCATATCGGCAAGCTCGGCAAGCGCGAGGACGGCGCCGAAGACTCGACCGACCCAGTCCTGCGTGAAGATGACAAGGGTGGGCGAATCGACTTGATGCTGGCACGTTCTATCCAACCAACCCAAGGCAGCCATGAGTATTTGGTAGTTGAGTTGAAGCGCCCGAAGCAGAAAATCAACTCAGAAGTACTTGGCCAGATCAAGAGCTACGCATTTGCCGTAGCCAAGGACTCCCGCTTCGATCAGAAGAGAACTAAGTGGACTTTCATGGTCCTGTCCAACGAAATGGATGAGTTCGCAAAGCTGGAAAGCCGACAGAAGGACCGGCCGGAGGGTGTCGTCTTCCAGAGCGACGATTCGAGCATCACCGTCTGGGCCAAGACATGGTCCGAGATCCTGAATGACGCTCGGGCGCGGCTAAGTTTTTTCAGTCAGCAACTCGACTATCAGGCAGACTCGGATAGTGAACTTGCCTACCTGAAACGCGCGCATTCGAAGTACATTCCGGACCACTTGGCCGAACTGGCGACGGGTGAGGGTGGTGCAGCAGATGAAGGCGACTCCCCCTAACGATTGTTGCCTATTGCCCGGTCATCTTTCAGGAAGCGGGAACAGCCTAAGACTGCATCCCCGGGCGGAGCCGCGACCGGCAGGCCGCATAGACGGGTCAATGACCCAAACATGCGCTTCTGATCGATAGATTTATGAGATTGCGTGCGGTGTCGCAGACCCAGGGGTTGCCGAAAATGGAAGGTTTGGGTTATCTCATGCTTCGACACGTCGCGGGCCCTACTTGATGAGGGAGCCTGTGGGAACCGGCAGGCTCAACCTATCGGTTGGGGGACGTCGGCTGGTAACGATGCGCACCGCGCGGCCTCGCGCTGCTGTTCATCACCCACGATCCACAAGCGGCCTCGGCCATCGCACAGCGCACGCAGTGGATGCGCGATGGGCAGCTCACGCCGCGCGCCCCGACGACGTCGTGAGTCCGGCCGATGACGCCACCCAAGGTGACATCGCGATTTCTTCAACTCCGTGGGTGCAGCCTTGGTTTTGAATGATGTCGAGGCGCACAGATGAGCATGCTGATCCAAGGACTCGCTGAGCCTGCACATGCCGTGGTGACCGGTGCCAGCAGTGGCGTCGGTTTGGCGCTGGTGACGCAACTGCTGGCACATCCACAGATCGCCAGCGTCAGCGCCATTGCGCGCAGCGCGGAGAAATGCCTTGCCCTGCAGTCATTGCACGCCGAGTATGGGGATCGCTTGTTGCGCTGTGCGATGGATATCACTGACGCAGCGTCCCGCGCGCAGGGCGCTGCACACATCGCCAGCCGGACGCCGACGCTGCACGTCCTGATCCACGCAGCCGGATGCCTGCATGGTCCCGGTATTCGTCCTGAAAAGTCACTGCAACAGCTGCAGGAATCCGCGCTGACTTCACTGCTGCAGGTCAATGCCTTCGCACCAATTCTGCTGACCCAAGCGCTGTTGCCGTGTTTTCGGACCGCGCCGGCCGCTGTGATTGCCGCGATCTCGGCACGCGTGGGCTCCATCGAGGACAACGCCCTCGGCGGCTGGTACAGCTACCGCGCCTCCAAGGCTGCGCAGAACCAACTGTTCCGCACCCTATCCATCGAGCTACGCCGAAGCCTCCCGAACCTGCGCGTGGTCAGCCTGCACCCGGGCACCGTCGACACACCGCTCGCCGCGCCGTTCAAGGCGAATGTGCCTGCGGATCGCCTGTTCACACCGGAACAATCCGCAGCGCATTTACTGCGTGTCATTGCTGGTGTGCAGAACGAGGACAGCGGGCGATTCCTTGCCTGGGATGGGAAGACCATCCCCTGGTGATGGCGCGCTACCAGCGCGCTTCCAGATCCAGCAAAACGCGCTGCGCATGCTCGCTGGCATCGTCACGACGTTCACGGAATCCAGCCAGGCGCAGCGACCAGCGCTCATTCAGACCATAGCCCACCCAGAGCATGCCGCCACGGGTGAAGCTGTGGAACCACCAGTCGTCATCGCTGACGGCGGCAAGTACCGCGTCGCGTTGCTGGCGTTGTTGGGCGATCCCGATCTCCCATCCTCGTGGCTGTGTGCGGTCACCCCATTGCAGGGCGATGCGCGCGGCCTCGTTGTGATCGTCCGCGCCCTGATTCACCACCCAATTGAGGCGCAACTGCAGCGGCTTACCGGCCACTTCGCCATGCCCGATCCATTGCACATCGCGCAGTCGATAGTCGCTGAGCAAGCGACCGCTGCTCACGCGATTGGTGCGCGCCAAGCCATCGGCAGGCAGTGCATCGAGATGATCGAAGTGCAACAGGGTCAACAGCAGACTCATCCGCCACGGTGCGCCGTCATGCCAGCGGTAGCCCAGTTGCAAGGCCGCCAACCGTGCCTCGCTGCCGACCCGCAGTCCAGGCTCGAAGACACCTGCAGTGATCTGCAGACCGTCGAAGTCCCGCACAGCCCAATGCAGATCCACACTCGCGCCGGTGGGCCGCAAGTCCTGGTCCCACAACAGCGGACTGAGCGACATCGGCAGCGCGTCGCGGCCCAGCGTCCACGCATGCGCCTCGCCCCAACGACCGCGCACGAATGCACGATCCAGCTCGACCGCGTCCGAGCGCTGGTTGTCCAGATTGACGCCGTTGTTCGCATTGGCATCGCTGCCGAGGGCAAGCCGCAGGCCCGCACCGTATTCGATCGATTCGCCCCACAGGCCATCCCATTGCAGGCGCGCACTGGCCCGCTCGCGTTGCAGCAGCGCGCGATTCGGCACGTCGGTGTGTTCCGCACGCAGACGCAGGTCGGCGCTGAAGCCGGACTGCGCGAGGGCGGGCAAGGCAAGAAAGCTCAGCAAGCCGGTCAGAAAAGGACGTTTCACGCGCGTAACCCCGCAAGATCTTCAAGCAAGGCATTGGCACTGGCGTAGCGCTGCGTGCGCTGGCGCTCCAGACAGCGCAGCAGGATCTTCTCCAGCGGCGGCGGAATCTCCGGCCACAACTGCGACGGCAACAGTGGCTCTTCCTGCAGATGAGCCAACATCACTTCGGTGCTATTGCCACGCTTGAACGGCAGACTGCCGCAGAACAACTCGCACAGAGTGATGCCCACGGCATACAGATCGGCACGTGCGTCGACGTCTTCACCCATCAACTGTTCTGGCGCGGCGTAGTCGGGCGTGCCAACAAACATGCCTTGCTGAGTCAAACCCGAATTGCGCGAGGTCTGTCGGGCGATACCGAAGTCCATCAGCTTCAGATGGCCTTGCGGGTCGACGATCAGATTCTCCGGCTTGATGTCCCGATGCAGCACGCCGACCTCATGGGCAGCGGCGAGACCCGCACAAAGTTGTCGCGCCAGNNGTCATGCCGCGCACGTACTCCATCGAAATGAAGGGCAGCCCTTCGGCCTGACCAAAATCGTAGGTCCGCAGCACATTCGGATGACTGATACTGCGGGCCAGTTTCAGCTCGCTCTTGAAGCGTTCCAGATGTTCGATGTCGAGCATGGCGTCGGGTCGCAGCGTCTTCAGGGCGACAACGTCCTTCAGTTCACGATCCCGCGCTCGATACACCACACCCATGCCGCCGCTGCCCAGCACGGCTTCGATGTCGTAGCGCCGCGCGAAGAGGCTGCCCGGTTGCAAGCGGGCGGTCCCGCCGCGCGTCAGTGCCACCGCACTGGTCGGCGTCAGCACGGTCGCCTTCGGGTTTGCCGCCGACTCGGCACGCGCTGGCAACAATGCCAGTGCGACGCGCGCTTCCTCGCCGGTCGACTGCAGCGCATGGAAACGCTTGCCGCTGAGACCGCCGGTTGCCACCGAGACCGCCTTGTCGCCCAGTACGTTGCGGGTCGCGGCGGCGGCTTCGGGAGACAACAAGGCCACGCCGGGCGCACTGTCGATCAACAGGCGTTGCGCCATCGCCAAGGGCTTGCCCAGCCATTGCGCTTGCTGCGCATCGAGCGCGGCGCGGAACAGATCGCCTTGGGCCATGGCCATCGCCGGTTTGCTGCCAAGCCGCGAGGTGGCCAATGCCTGAATGCAGCGTAGCGCGTCCTTGAAGTCGGCAAAGCCCCAGGCCCACTGTCGTCCCTGCGTGCTCAACAACAGCCCGCCGACACCTTCGGCCGCCGCACGCAGCAGTTGGAAGTGCTGGTCGAGTACCGCGAGATGTCGCTCGGTCTGCGCGGGATCGGGCGTCGCCACGAATTGCGGCAGGTCGAGCGCCAGCACGGTCCAGCCGACGAAGCCCTGCGGTTCGACGCGCGGCAGGCTGGGCACCTCGGGCATCGGTTCGGCCTGCAGACGCTGCAGGCTGCCGACATAGCTTTCGACGTCACGTCGCTCGCGCAAATCACTCAGCAGCAGATTGACCGCCTGTGACAAGCGCCCCAGCTCATCGCGGCCGGTATCCGGCAGTGTCTGTTGGTAATTGCCCGCCGCCGCCAGTTCGGCGGCTTCTGCGGCGCGTAACACTGGCAGCACCAGACGGCGCGACAACCACCAGGCCAGCAGCAAAGCCATGCCCACGGCGACTGCCGTGGCGATCAGGATCTGTTCGCGTAAACGCAGAAATCCCGCCGCCGCCGCATCCGCCGAACCCAAGGCCATCAGCACGGCCATCGGCTCGGCATCGGCTTGTGCGCGCATGGCGCGATTGCGGGTCAGGAAGTGTTCGCCAAGCAGCGTCATCGGCAGACTGGCGGCATCGGCGTCCAATCCGGCGAACACCGGTGCCTGCTCGGCCAGCGCCTGTTGCTGAGCGTCGGGTAAAGAGCTGGCCTGCAATCGCAAGCCTTGCGGCTCGATCCGCCAGACCGCCGCATGCGCCCCACTGGTCTCGTGAATCTGCGTGCAGAACGTACGATCCACCGGCATGGCGATCAACAGGAAACCGACCAGCAGATCGCCTTTGGCAATCGGGGTGGCGGCGGCGTGGTAGATAACATCCGACTCGCGCCAATAGCCAATGGCGGGCTCCAGTGAGTCGAATACGCTGCCCAGCAGAGGATCGTCCTGATAGGCGTCGGCAAAGGCTTCACTTTCTCCGCTGTGGGCGACGACGCTGCCCTCGGCATCCAGCACCAGTGCAAGGCCAAATCCCATCGCATCACGGCGCTCAAGGATCAGATCACGAATCGAGAGGTTCTGCGCCGCACCGACCGCCTGTGCAGCAGCGTCAGGCTGGGCGCTGTCCAGCGCCAACTCCGTCGAATCGGCGGCAATGGCCGCATCGAGGTAGTTGATGACGGCCGCGTCCGTGGCGATGGCCTGCGCCATCGACTGCAGGCGCTCAGCCGAGAGCTCTTCGTAACGTTTCTGCGCGGCAGCGCTGTCCTGGATCGATTGTTCGACGGCCTGCATCGCCAGCGCATCACCGGTGCGCCAGACCAACCAGAGGACGGCGCCCAGCGCCAGCACCACCAGACCGACCAACACCACAAATAGTCGCCAGCGAAACGAGCTGCGTGTCGGTGCGCTGTTCGGTACTCGCTCAGTAGGCATTGTCATGGCTCCGCGGATAGGGTTTGCCCAGCTTGTTTAGATGCGCTGGCAGACGCCGCCGGGTCAGTTCCAGCGTCACCTCGATGGCCGCTTGTGGGGCGCTGGCGATGGCGGTCTTCCAGGGCGTTGCGCGTTCATGCCAAGCGTGCAGCATGCCCGCTTGCGCGGGCAAATCGCGCAGCACGAAACGCCCTTGCGCATCGGGTCGCACGAAGTACGGCGTATCCAGCACCAGCACGTAGGCACGCATGCTGTGGTGGACATTGCAGAACACGTTGACCAGACCGGCTTGCTGCAAGACCACCGGCTCACCTTGCTGGTCCTTGCCATACAGACCGACATCGAACACCGCACCTGGCGTACTGGAAAAGGCGTTGTGCAGGATCGGGTCCTGATTGGGAAAAACCACGCGACTGCCGCGCTGCACCGGCGTCACTCGCGGGACGAAGGCTTTACGCGAAGTCACGATGCGCACCGGCTCGGCGGGCGGATTGAGCGTCACTGGTGTGTCGGGTTGCAGATAGATCACCACATCCTGGGTCTCGCTGGCACGCAAGGCACGGCCCTGCGCAGTCAAGCTGACCTGTCCCTGCAGGTCCCAGGCCGAGGCCACCGACACGCAGACGAGCCAGCCCAGCAGCGCGCTGCCAAGTAGCGCCCAGCGTCGACTCATTGCTGTCATAGGACTCCCCTCGCGCCCGCATCGACGAATGCTGTGCGCAATGTCGTGGAGTGTCGGCGCAGACGCAAGCACGCCGACCGCACCATACGTCTGCGTATTGACGGCTGCACGCAAGCTCGCCACCATCGC
>DEHW01000239.1 GCA_002352135.1 Lysobacterales bacterium UBA2790 | reverse complement strand
GTGGATGCCCGTGTGGCGGCCATCTTTCGCAAGGGAAAACCCATCGCACCCCAGGGCCACACCGTCATTGAGGTGGATGACGAAGTCTTCTTCCTGGCGGACCGTCGCAACATTCGCGCCATGATGAGCGAATTGCGAAGTGTCGAGAAACCGGTCAAACGGGTGTTCATAGCAGGCGGCGGCAATATCGGTCGTCACCTCGCCAAGGCGCTGGAATCGCAATTCAACGTCAAGATTCTGGAGCGCTCGAAGGACCGCGCCAAGCGCATCGCCGAGGATCTGGTCAACTCCATTGTGCTGGTTGGCGATTGCGCCGATGAAGACTTGCTGAGAGAGGAGAACATCGACCAGACCGACGTGTATTGCTCGCTGACCAACGACGATCAGGCCAATATTCTGTCGGCGATGCTGGCCAAGCGTTTAGGCTGTCCGCGTGTGATCGCGCTGATCAACCGGCCGGCCTACGCCGAACTCGTGGAAGGCGGCAGCATCGACATCGCGGTCAGTCCGCAGTTGGTCACGCTGAGCGCCCTGCTGACTTACATTCGGCAGGGCACGATGGCACGCGTGCATAGTCTGCGACGAGGCGCAGCGGAAGCCATCGAAGCGGTGGCGCTGGGCGACCGACGCAGCTCAAAGGTGATAGGGCGTTCGCTCGACGAACTGGAACTGCCCTCGGCAGCGACCATCGGCGGCATCGTGCGCGGCGACAAATTGCTGATCGCGCATCACGACCTGATCATCGAACCGAATGATCATGTGATCATCTTCGTCATGGACAAGGCACAACTGCCGCAAGTTGAAGCCCTGTTCCGTACCGCCGCGACCTGGATCTGAGCCATGCGATTCCAGGCCATTCTGCGCATTCTCGGTGCGATTCTGGGTTTCTCGTCGATGATGTCGCTGCCAGCGCTGCTGGTGGCCGTCGGCTACGACGAATGGGGCGTGGCCGACGCCTTTCTGGAGAGCTTCCTCGCCCCCGCCATCGTCGGCTTTGCGATGTGGTTTCCGTTCCGCAATGTGCGCTATGAGCTGCGACTGCGCGATGGCTTCCTGATTGTCACCGGCATCTGGTTTCTGGCCAGCATCGTCACCGCTCTGCCCTTCATGCTGGCACCTCCGTACCTGAGCTTCACCGATGCATTCTTTGAATCGTCGTCGGGACTGACCACGACGGGCGCTACCGTCATTGTTGGCCTGGATGACCTACCCAAGAGCGTGCTGTTCTTTCGACAGTCATTGAATTTCTATGGCGGCATGGGGATCGTGATTCTGGCGATCGCCATCCTTCCGATGCTGCGTGTCGGTGGTATGCAGTTGTTCCGCGCCGAAAGCACGGGTCCGGTAAAGGACGCCAAGCTGACACCGCGAATTGCCGAGACCGCCAAGGCGCTCTGGTTGGTCTATGCGGGCTTGGTATTCGCCTGTTCAATCGCCTATTGGCTGGGTGGGATGAGTTTCTTCGACGCCGTGAGTCATGCCTTGGCGACCATCGCGACGGGTGGCTTTTCCACTCACGATGCCAGTTTCGCCTACTGGGATAGTGCGCTGATCGACTGTATCGCCATCGTCTTCATGACCTTGGGCGGCGTGAACTTCGGTCTGCACTTCATTGCCTGGCGGCGCGCCAGCACCGCCGCCTATGGCCATGACTCAGAACTCAAGAGCTATCTCCGTATCCTCGGCGGCGTCAGTCTGCTGACCGCGCTCACACTCTGGTTTTCGAGCACCTTCGACAGCTTCCCTCAGGCGCTTCGACACGCCACGTTTCAAACCGTCTCGAACATGACGACAACCGGGTTCACGACCACCGGGTTTACCGGCTGGCCAAGCTTCATTCCACTCGCCTTGATCATGATCGGTTTCGTGGGTGGCAGCTCCGGCAGCACTTCCGGCGGCATGAAAGTCGCGCGGGTGATCATGGCGGTGCGTCAGGGCACCCGCGAGGTCAAGCAGCTCGTGCACCCGCATGGGCAGTTTCTGGTCAAGATGGGCGGTCGACGGGTTTCCGAAAGCATCGTCCTGTCTGTCGGTGGTTTCTGCACGCTATACGTTCTGACGTTCGTGGTCTCGACCTTGGCATTGGCGACCACCGGTGCCGATCCGGTCACCGCGTTTTCCGCTGCAGCAACCACACTCAACAACATGGGCCCAGGTCTGGGTTCTGTCGCCGTGAATTTTCAGGAGCTCAGCGATGCTGGCGTCTGGGTCAGTTCACTGACCATGATCATCGGGCGACTCGAGGTGTTTACCGTCCTGGTGCTGCTTACGCCTGCGTTCTGGCGCGAGTAGCGGGAGGCCGCTAGGCGCAGTTCGCAACCCGATGCGGGAAACGCCACTACACGTGCCCGTTGTACCGATGTGGCTCACCTGGCGGGCTGATACTGAAGCGTTTGTAGCCCCATTGGTATTGCGTCATGGCGCGTCGCACACAGGACTCCACGCCCCTGTTCAGGGCAGCGACGGCGACATGGGTATCCGCATCACGCATCGCCTCTTCGCCCGGCAAGAAAACGATCTTGAAGCCAGCAGACCCGGGCAAGCGCTGCGCCCAAGCGAACACGACTGTCGCATCGCTACGCTGCAGGAGGCGAGTTACCAGACTCATGGTCAACGCTTGAATCCCAAAAAATGGGGCGAATTCACCGTCGCCCTGCTTTGGCTGCTGATCCGGCAGAATCCCGAGCATTCCGCCCGCCAGCAACGTACGAAACAAGCTGCGAACACCGGCGGCTTCGGCACGCACCTGCGAGACGCCCGGATGCCGGCGCCCACGTTGAATCACACGCTCCATGAATGCCTGACGCGGCGCGCGGTAGACCACCGAAATCGGCGCTTTGCTTGCCAGGTACTGACTGAGCAACTCCCAGTTGCCCAGATGCGGTGCCGCGACGATCACGCCTTTGCCCTGCGCCAGGGCGTGATCCAGCAGGTCTCCATTCTCGACTTCGCGGATCAGTGCCAAACCATCGGCCAGCGGCCGCGACCAGAACCGACAGGTTTCCAGCAAGAGGCAGCCGGTTTCGCGAAGGGTCTCTCGCGCCAGCTCATCCCGTGCGTCTGCCGAAAGCTCAGGCGCACAAAGCGCCAAGTTGCGCTGCGCGACGCGCCACTCCCGCCCGTTCAATAGACGCATCAGATCGCCCAAGCCACGACCCAGAAGATGCTGCAGACGTAGCGGCAAACGCCCCGCCATCCAAAGCACGGAGAACAAGGCATTGGCGAGCGCGCGTTCAAGCATGACTTTCATGCGTGCAGTGTAAGCGAGCTCGACCACGCTACCATCCGCAATGGTTTGAAGTTCGACGGGAGAATGATTTGATCGCCCTGATCCAGCGCGTCGCCCATGCAAGAGTGGATGTCGATCAACGTTGCACAGGTGCCATCGAGCGCGGCGTGCTTGCGCTGATTGGCGTACAGCCCGGGGATGGCGAGCCCCAGCGTCGGCGGATGCTTGAACTCCTGTTGGGATATCGCATCTTCGAAGACGAGGGCGGCCGAATGAATCGCAGTCTCAGCGACATCCAAGGCGGCTTGCTGCTGGTGCCACAGTTCACTCTGGCGGCCGATACGCGTAGCGGCCTGCGCCCGAGTTTCTCAACGGCCGCACCACCCACACTCGGACGCGAGCAGTTCAACCTGCTTCTGCAAGAAGCGAAAACCCGACACTCGACTGTGGAAAGCGGTGAGTTTGGTGCCCATATGCGGGTAGCGTTGCTCAACGATGGGCCAGTGACCTTCTGGCTGCAAAGCTGAGCCCGATTGACTGCATGCGGCAACTTTTTCCGTATAGCCGCTACGCAGTGAAAATAAACATGTTTTACAACAGCAACATAGCGGCATTCAGCCACAGCGCGTATACTGTCGCGTTCTTTCAACCCCCAACGTATCAGGCGCAGCATGGCGATTGACAAATCCGAGCAGCAGTCCGAGATCAAGCAGCTCATCCAGAAGGGCCGCGAACAGGGCTATTTGACCTACTCCGAGGTCAACGATCTGCTGCCAGACGACGTGGTCGACTCCGAGCAGATCGAAGTCATCATCGGCATGATCAACGACATGGGCATCACGGTGCATGAAATCGCACCGGACGCCGAGACGCTGCTGCTGACCGAAGGCTCGCGCGGCACCGACGACGATACCGCCACGGAAGAAGCCGTCGCAGCGCTGACTTCGCTCGAGTCGGAAGCGGGCCGAACCACCGACCCGGTGCGCATGTATATGCGCGAGATGGGCACCGTGGAACTGCTCACCCGCGAAGGCGAAATCGCCATCGCCAAGCGCATCGAAGAGGGCCTGACCCAAGTTCAGAGCGCACTGGCGAGCTTCCCTTGGTCGATCCAGATGATCTTGGAAGACTACGACCAGCATCTGGAAGGCAAAAAGCGCCTCAATGAAATCGTGGTCGGTTTCCTCGACCAGTTGGACGCCGAACCAGAGCCCGTGGCGGCCGATGTCGACGACAGTGAAGTTGAAGACGAGGAAGACGATGTCGAGGCAGCCGATGAGGACGCCAGCCCGGTCGACACCGGTCCGGATCCTGTCGAAGTGGCCTCCCGCATGGACGCCATGCGCGGCCTGTTTGCCAAGTTCCAGAAGGCGCACACCAAGACCGGGCCCGCCGACAAGAAGGTGCTGAAGCTTCGCCAGGACATGGCGGAGATTTTCCTGACCCTCAAGCTGCCTTTGGGCTTGATGGACAATCTGACCCGCAAGTTGCGCGAAGTGGTCGCCGAAATGCGCAACCACGAACGCGCCATCATGGATCTGGCAACCCGCGTGGGCAAAATGCCGCGCAAGGACTTCATTCGCACCTTCCCGGGTGCCGAGACCGACCTGAACTGGGCTGACGAGGTGATCCGTCGCAAACAGAAGTGGTCGTCCTCGATGAAGGATGCCAAGGATGCGATCCTGGCTGAGCAGCAAGCGCTGATCGCGATGGAGTCCACCCTTACGCTGTCGCTAGCCGACATCAAGGAAATCAATCGCACGATGGCGATTGGTGAGGCGAAGGCACGCAAGGCCAAGAAGGAAATGGTTGAGGCCAACCTGCGTCTGGTGATTTCGATCGCCAAGAAGTACACCAACCGCGGTTTGCAGTTCCTCGACCTGATTCAGGAAGGCAACATCGGCCTGATGAAGGCCGTCGACAAATTCGAATACCGTCGCGGTTACAAGTTCTCGACCTATGCAACCTGGTGGATTCGTCAGGCCATTACCCGCTCCATCGCCGATCAGGCCCGCACCATCCGCATTCCGGTGCACATGATCGAAACCATCAACAAGCTCAACCGCATTTCCCGTCAAATGCTGCAGGAAATGGGGCGCGAAGCGACGCCGGAAGAACTGGCGGTGAAGATGGAGATGCCCGAGGACAAGATCCGCAAGGTATTGAAGATCGCGAAAGAGCCGATCTCGATGGAAACGCCGATTGGCGA
>DEHW01000115.1:55444-56684 GCA_002352135.1 Lysobacterales bacterium UBA2790 | reverse complement strand
TGGATTGGTGGGAACGCAGTGACGGACTGTTCAATCCTGCCGCTGGGAAAATCATCGCCGCCTGGAGCGTGCGAACCTCGGCCCTGGGCCCGACCGCCGCGCCGCCAAGTCCACCGTCGCAGACCGCTCTGGATACTTGGCGAGCCGATCCCGCTGGGCCGGACGATATCGAGTTTCTCGGCACCCGAGCACGCTGCCTGCATCGCGAATTGCAATGGGACTTCAATGCCATCGCAGAAGGCGTGGCCACGCAGGAAGTGGCAGACCTCCTGCGTGCAAAAGGCATTCACAACGCCTTGATCACCCTGGGTGGCGATGTACTGGCCGTTGGCCGAGGCGAGCACCACGCCTGGCGTGCCGCCATCCGCCATCCGGATGGCGGCGTCGTGGCATGGCTGGACCTGCACGATGGCGAGGCCCTGTTCACGTCGGGCACCTACGCGCGCCAGTTTGACAATGCACAAGGCCGGCAGTGGTCGCACATCATCGATCCGCGCAGCGGCGAAGCCGTTCGCGGGCCGCGCGCGGTCAGCGTCCTGCAGCGTGACCCAGTCCTGGCCGACGCCGCCGCCACGGCATTGCTGGCGGCGAATGACAGCGAACTGGAACGCATCGCAACGCGACTGGACGTGCGTTGCCTGTTGCGCATGGATGAGTACGGCGAGTGGTGGATTAGCGATGCGTTACAGCCACGTCTGCATTGGCAAACCACGCCAGCTCGCGTCCATCGCATGGCATTGGGCGAACATTGCGAATAAAAAAGCGCGCACCGTTGCCGATGCGCGCATTGATCTAGCCGAATGACCGAAATCAGTAGCTGAACAGATCAGCCGAGGCCGACACGGTGAACAGGAAGGTACCGTCACGCGCGACATTGTCGTTGTCGTCCGTGTCGGAATAACCGAGATAGGCCGTCACCGGTCCAAAAGCGCGTGAGACACCGACCTGCGCGTGATTGAAGTCGACAAAATCCGCCGACGAATAGTTGGTATGCGTGGCTTCCAGATCCAGTGAGAAGTCGGCCGGCAGAGCAATGCTGTGCTTGCCCTTTACGCGGTAGGCGCTGCCGCCGAGCACGTCGTCATCCGCAAAGTAGGCCAGCACTTCGGTACCGAACGGGAAGGTCACCGAACTGGTCAGCTCGGTGTAGTTGTAATCGGAAGCGCCGTTATAGGTGTAGCGCACGAAACCGACTGCGAACGCCCAACCACCCTCGGCTTCCCAACCGTAGCCACCGTAG
>DEHW01000115.1:0-55354 GCA_002352135.1 Lysobacterales bacterium UBA2790 | reverse complement strand
GGGGGGCGACCACGAATCGACTCATGCGCCACGTCAGACGGAATCCCGCGCTGTGTGCTCCTCACCCGACCAAAGTCAGTGCAAGGCGAAAAGTCGTGGCTACTGTTTACCAATTTTTTACGGAACTTGCACGTTTCGGCATATGACCTTCTGTGCACTGCACCAAAGAGGATTGGGCGGGCGACGCCAACAGCAAGCCGCAGGTATGCTGAACACCCTGCTTCGCCCCACCATGGATCACGCCGTGCAACAGCCCATCTCTGGCGCCGCTTCCGCGCTTTACCCGAACCATCTCAGCACCCTTATGCAACGTACCGAAGAAGCCCTGCGACGGGTTGGCAAGCGGCACTTGCTGATTCCCTCAGGGGTCACGAAGTACCAGTTTCTCGATGATCGGCCCTACCCTTTCCAGGTCAATCCGCACTTCAAGGCCTGGTTGCCATTGACCGAGCATGCGGACTGCTGGCTGGTCATCACGCCGGGGCAGAAGCCGCATCTGATCTATCTGCTGGCAGACGATTTCTGGCATCTGCCACCGCAGGCGCCCGAAGGATATTGGGTGGCGCATTGGCAGGTTTCGCTGATCCGCACGCCGGACGAAGCGCGCGCACTGCTGCCGCCCACCGCTGATTGCAGCATTGTGGGCGACGCCGATGCGGCGTTGGCGGACTACCTGCCAGACAACGCGCCCGCGCTGCTGGATTACCTGCACTACCACCGCGCCTACAAGACCGCGTATGAGCTCAGCCTGTTGCGCGCCGCGTCGACGCGCGCGGTTCGCGGACATCGGGCCGCCGAGGCGAGTTTCCGGTCGGGCGGGTCAGAACTGGACATCCACCGCGCGTATCTGGCCGCCACGGGACACAACGACCTGGATTTGCCGTACACCAATATCGTCTGCCTCAACGAACATTGCGCCACGCTGCACTATCAGTACCAAAGCCCGGTTAAACCGGAAACATCGCGTTCGATGCTGATCGACGCCGGTGCCAGCGTGGCCGGTTATGCCGCCGACATCACGCGCACCTTCAGCAATGAGGATGCCCTGTTCAGCGCCCTCATCCGCGGCGTGGACGAAGCACAGCGCGCCCTGGTGGATCGCGTCCGCGAGGGTGTCGACTATCGGGATCTGCATGTGGAATGCCACCACCGCCTTGCCGACGTATTGATCGACTTCGGCATTCTGAAAGGCACTGCCGAGGCTGCCGTGACCGAGGGCATCAGCGCCGCGTTCTTTCCGCACGGACTCGGCCACTTGCTGGGTTTGCAAGTTCATGATGTGGCCGGATTTGCCGCCAGTGATCAGGGCGGACGCATCGAACGCCCGGAAGGGCATCCCTTCCTGCGCCTGACCCGAACCCTGAGCGCAGGCATGGTCATGACCATCGAACCGGGCATCTATTTCATCGAAAGTCTGCTCGCACCGCTGCGCAGCCGCCTGCCGGAAGAGCGTATCAACTGGTCGCTGATCGAACACCTGAAACCCTTCGGCGGCATCCGCATTGAGGACGATGTGGTGTGCACCGGCAGCATGCCGGAAAACCTCACGCGCGACGCCTTTGCCGCCGCGTGAACATCGCACTGCTGCACGCGCTGGAGGAATTGAGCACGCCGGTGCTTTGCGTCGACGGTGAGTCACGCATCAACCACGTCAATGCCGCCGCCGCGACGTGGCTGGGTGCGTCCAAGCGTCGTCTGATCGGGCGCGACCTTGCCTTGCTGGATGGCGCCGATGGCGCCCTGACCGCCGCCGTGCTGCAATTGCTGCGTCGACCCGGCTCGCTGCGTTGTCGCCACATCCGCCTGCTCTGCGATGTCGGCGAACGCTTCGCCGAAGTCTATGCCAGCCCGCTGGAAGGCCGCGCCGGTCTGTTGCTGGAGTTCCATCCCACCGATGAATTTCCCGGTTCCGATCCGGCGACGACCTTACCCGCAGCACTCAGCGCCGCGCTCAAGGGTCTGGCGCATGAAGTGAAAAACCCATTGGCGGGATTGAAGGGCGCGGCGCAGTTGCTGGAACGACGAATCGAGGACAGCGACGCGCGC
The DNA here is from genome assembly GCA_002352135.1 of Lysobacterales bacterium UBA2790. Lineage (GTDB taxonomy): Bacteria > Pseudomonadota > Gammaproteobacteria > Xanthomonadales > Xanthomonadaceae > Aquimonas. Next base: position 53,308 of record DEHW01000115.1, on the reverse strand, counting down.
CGCTACATCGAAGTCATCCTCAATGAATCCGCGCGGCTGGCCGATCTGGTCGAACGCCTGCTCAATCCCGCGCCGATCCGTGAGCCGGTGGCGACCAACGTCCATGAAGTGCTGGAACGCGTGCGTTTGCTCGCCGAAGCGGAAGCGGGTTGGTCGGTGCAGATGTTGCGCGACTACGATCCCAGTCTGCCCGAGTTGCCTGCCGACCCGGATCGCCTCACCCAAGCCTTGTGGAATCTGGTTCGCAACGCCTTGGAGTCCGGTGCCAGCGAGGTCCGCCTGCGTTCGCGCGCCGAACATGGCGTGCTGATTGCCGAAAAACGCCTTCGCCTGGCGATCCGCCTTGAAGTGGAGGACAACGGACGCGGCGTTCCCGAAGAACTGGCCGAGCGGATATTTCTGCCGCTGGTATCCGGTCGGGCGCAAGGTACCGGCCTGGGTTTGCCCCTGGCGCAGCAGGTGGCACGTGAGCACGGCGGCTCGCTGAGCTATCGTTCGCGACCGGGCCACACCCTGTTCACCCTGTTGCTGCCCGTACCCGAGGATGACCACGATGCCCGTTGATGACACGACCCATCGCGGTGTGCCAGTTAGAACGTTGTGGGTGATTGACGATGATCGTTCGGTACGTTTCGTGCTGGCCGAGGCGCTGCGCTCGGTGGGCTATCAGGTGCGTGAGTTTGATGGGCCAGCAACCGCGTTGAGCGCGCTCGCGAAACAACGCCCGGATGCCGTGTTCACCGATGTGCGCATGCCCGACATGGACGGATTGAAGCTGCTCAACGTCCTGAAGGCCGATCACCCCGAACTTCCGGTGATCGTCATGAGCGCCTACACCGACATCGCCAGTACCGCAGGCGCGTTTCGCGGTGGCGCGCATGACTTCCTCAGCAAGCCGTTCGACATTGATGTGGCCATCGCGATGGCGCGTCGAGCCTTGCAGCAGGAAGATCCGGTAGCCCCGGAGCCCGTTTCCAATGGCGACCTGGAACCCGAGCTGGTTGGCGATGCGCCCGCCATGCGGGAGTTGTTCCGCGCGATCGGCAAGCTGGCGCAGGCTCCGCTTTCCGTATTGATCATCGGCGAAACCGGCACAGGTAAAGAGTTGGTCGCGCGCGCCCTGCATCGACACTCGCCGCGCGCGCAGCAACCCTTCGTCGCCCTCAATACCGCCGCGATCCCGTCGGAACTGCTGGAGTCAGAACTGTTCGGGCACGAACCCGGCGCGTTCACTGGCGCGGCGAAGCGGCAACTCGGGCGATTCGAGCAGGCCAACGGTGGCACGCTGTTTCTGGACGAGATCGGCGACATGCCTGCTGCTTTGCAAACCCGTCTGTTGCGGGTCCTGGCAGAAGGCGAGTTCTTCCGCATCGGCGGGCGCGAACTGATTCGTGTCGATGTCCGCGTCATCGCCGCCACGCATCAGGCCTTGGACTCACTGGTTGCCGATGGCCGTTTCCGTGCCGATCTCTTGCACCGTCTGGATGTGGTTCGCCTCAACCTGCCACCATTGCGACAACGCCGCGAGGATGTGCCCGCGCTGGCCCAGCGATTTCTCACTGACGCGGTCAACAAGCTGGGCTGCGGCAACAAGCGCTTTGATCGCAGCACCCTGGATCGCTTCCTTGCCTACGACTGGCCCGGCAACGTTCGCGAGTTGGAGAACCTCTGCTGGCGCGTGGCCGCGCTGTCGCCTGGCGAAGTCATCATGCCTACAGATCTCCCAGACACCCTGCGGCCGACGAACAACGTCACTGGCAATGCGGATTGGGAAGACGCCCTGCGCCAGTGGGCGGAGACGGCGTTACGCGCGCAACAGCGCGAGCTGTATCCGCACGCACTTGAGCGCTTCGAGCAGGTGATGCTGAGCGCCGCCTTGAGCGTCACCGGTGGACACCGTCAGCACGCCGCCGAGCGACTCGGGCTCGGGCGCAACACGCTGACGCGCAAGCTGGGGTCCAGCCGTCCATCAAAAGCGTCAGGCGACTGAACGACTGCCGAGCGATCACGCGCGGCGCACCCCGTCAATGCGTATCCAGTCGTCGCGTTTGCTGACCCGAAGGTGGGTGAAGTAGGGCGCGTATCGCAGCAGCAGTTCGTCCTCCTGCCCATCCAGAATGCCGGACAGCGCAATGCGCCCGCCGGCTTCGGTGCGCGCAGCCAGCACCTCGACCAGTGCGTCCAGCGCGTTGGCGAGAATGTTGGCCACCACGACGGGATAGCGCTGCGCTGGATCGTGCTCGGGCAGATAGACAGCAAGCTGCACAGCATTGCGTTCTGCGTTGTCGGTGGTGGCGACCAGCGCCTGCGGGTCGTTGTCGACGCCATCCGCTGCCTGCGCACCCAGCTTCAATGCCGCGATCGCCAGAATCCCCGAACCGCAACCGAAGTCGAGCACCCGCTTGCCGCCGAGTTCACCGCGCCCGGCCAGCTCGTCCAGCCATTCCAGACACAATGCGGTCGTCGGGTGTGTACCGGAGCCGAAAGCCAATCCTGGATCGAGCTTGACCACGACGATGTCGGCATCGCTGGGCGGCTCGATGGACGAGGGATACACCCACAGTCGCTGCCCGAATGACATCGGTTCGTAACGGTCCATCCAGACCCGTTCCCAATCCTGATCCGCGATGTGCTCGAAGCTGATCGCATCGCCATCCAAGGCGTCGACCTGGGTGAGCACGGCTTCGCGCAGCACAGCGGGATCGGCATCCGCCTCGAACAAGGCTTGTACGACGATGTCATTCCACAGCGGCATCTCGCCCACTCCGGGCTCGAAAATGGCCTGCTCATCCGCTGCATCCGCATGGGCGTCCGCCAAGGTCACCGACAATGCGCCCATGGCTTCGAGCGCCTCTTCGACGGCCGGTTGTTGCGCCAGCGTGCAGCGCAGATTGGCTTGCAGGAAGGCCATCAGCCCAACCCGATGCCTTTCTCGCGCGCATCGGCGAGTTTCTTTTCCAGATAGTGGATGTTCGCGCCACCGGCCTGGAAACCGGCGTCCGCCATGATGCGCTGCTGCAGCGGGATATTGGTCTTGATGCCATCGACGACCATTTCCGACAGCGCCACGCGCATGCGGGCGATGGCTTGTTCGCGGGTGGCGCCGTGGACGATCAGCTTGCCGATCATCGAGTCGTAGTGCGGCGGCACGCGATAGCCCGCATAGATGTGGGTGTCGACGCGCACACCGGGTCCACCCGGTGCGTGGAAATGCTTGATCAAGCCCGGCGACGGCACAAACGTTTCTGGGTCTTCGGCATTGATGCGGCACTCGATGGCGTGTCCGCGCATCACGATGTCGTCCTGCTTGATCGACAACTTGTGTCCCGCTGCGATCAACAACTGCTCGCGGACCAGATCGACACCCGTCACGCGTTCGGTCACCGGGTGTTCGACCTGGATGCGGGTGTTCATTTCGATGAAATAGAAACGCCCGTTCTCGAACAGGAACTCGAAGGTGCCCGCACCGCGATAACCGATGCGGATGCAGGCCTCGACGCAGACCTTGCCGATTTCTGCGCGCAGTGCCGGCGTGATGCCGGGTGCTGGCGCTTCTTCCACAACCTTCTGATGACGGCGCTGCATTGAGCAATCACGCTCGCCCAGATGGATCGCGCCACCTTGTCCGTCAGCCAGCACCTGGATCTCCACGTGACGCGGGTTTTCCAGGAATTTCTCCATGTAGACCATGTCGTTGCTGAACGCGGCTTTGGCTTCCGCCTTGGTGGTCGCGATGGCATTCACCAGCGCCGCCTCGGAGTGCACCACCCGCATGCCACGCCCGCCGCCACCGCCTGCGGCCTTGATGATCACTGGAAAGCCGATCTCGCGAGCAATGCGGATGTTCTCGGCCGGATCGTCACCGAGCGGCCCGCCCGAACCGGGCACGCAGGGCACGCCCGCCGCCTTCATGGCCTTGATGGCCTCGACCTTGTCGCCCATCAGACGAATCGTCTCGGCCTTGGGGCCAATGAAGATGAAGCCCGAGCTCTCTACCCGGTCCGCGAAGTCGGCGTTCTCCGACAGGAAACCGTAGCCCGGATGGATCGCCTGCGCGTCGGTCACTTCGGCCGCCGCGATCAGGGCTGGCACGTTGAGGTAGCTCTCTGCGGCGGGTGCCGGACCAATGCAGACCGACTCGTCGGCCATGGCGACGTGTTTCAGATTGCGATCCACCGTGGAATGCACGGCGACCGTCTTGATGCCCAGAGCGTGACAGGCACGCAGGATGCGCAGGGCAATCTCGCCGCGATTGGCGATGACGACTTTGTCTAACATGGAGTTCCTCGAATGCCCGCAGTCGGGCGCATTCCGATCAAGCGCATCAGGCGATGACAAACATCGGTTCGTCGAACTCGACCGGACGACCACTGCTGACCAGGATGGCCTGCACCGTGCCGGCCACATCAGCCTCAATGGGATTGAACATCTTCATGGCTTCGATGATGCCGAGCGTCTCGCCTGCCTTGACGGTCTGTCCAACTTTCACAAAGGCGGGCGCATCGGGATTCGGCGACGCATAGAAGGTGCCGACCATGGGCGAACGCACGACATGTCCTTCAGGCAGGTCACGACCGGCCTTTGCAGCCGTGTCCACAACGGGAGCCACGGCGGGCGGTGCCGTCGCTACAACGGGTGCGGCGACCGCCATCGGTGCCGCCTGCACCGGCAAGACGGGCGCGCTGCGCGACAGTCGTGAAAGGCGAACGCTTTCCTCGCCTTCGCGAATCTCGATTTCGGCCAGATTCGACTCTTCCAGCAGGTCGATCAGTTTTTTGATCTTGCGCAGATCCATGGGCATACCTCAGTGAACCTCATTCATTCGGAAATCGCTGACGGCCTTCAGGCCGCCGACGAGGGAGACAATCGAGACACCGCTGCCTGCAGTGCCAGACGGTAGCTGTCGACGCCAAACCCGGTGATCACACCGAGCGCTTTGTCGGACAAGTAGGAGTGCTGGCGAAACGGCTCACGCGCATGCACGTTGGACAAATGCAGTTCGATAAAAGGGATGGCCACACCGGCCAAGGCATCACGCAAGGCGATGCTGGTATGCGTGAAGGCACCGGGATTGATCAGGATGCAGGCGATCTGCTCACCGCGCGCCGCGTGAATGCGCTCGATCAGCACATGCTCGGCGTTACTCTGCAGACAATGCAGGCGATGCCCGGCGACGGCGGCCAAGGCCGTCAGTTCGGCCTCGATGTCGGCCAGGGTCGTGTGGCCATAGACTTCGGGCTCGCGCGTGCCGAGCAGATTCAGATTGGGGCCATTCAACAGCAGCAACTCAGCCACGCCGCATCCTCAGTCCAAAGCGCCCCACCCCGGCGCCGGGCGCGTAGTGTGGGCTGACACCGACCGGTTGTCCAGACACTGGCCGGAGTTCTCCGCGCGATCAACGGAGATCGCGGCTGTTTGATTTTCGTTAGCCGCGCACGAAAGGATTGCTGCGGCGCTCTTCGCCAAAGCTCGACATCGGGCCGTGACCCGGCACAAAGCGGATGTGATCGCCCAACGGAAACAGGCGTTCGCGGATGGCGTCAATCAGATCGGCGTGATTTCCGCGCGGGAAGTCGGTGCGGCCAATCGAGCCCTTGAACAGCACGTCGCCAACAAAGGCGATTCCGCTCGGCGCGTGGACGAACACGACATGCCCCGGTGTGTGACCGGGACAATGCACGACCTTGAGTCGCAGATCGCCGACCGTGACCTCGTCGCCGTGCGCCAGCCAGCGCTCCGGCGTGAAGCAGCGCGCGGGCGGAAAACCGTATTCCTGACAGCGCTGCGGGATCTGATCGATCCAGAAGGCATCGTCGTGGTGCGGCCCTTCCACCGACACCTGCAGTCGATCACGCAAATCGGCGACCGCCGAGCAGTGGTCGAGATGTCCATGCGTCACCAGCAGCTTTTCGATGACGACAGCGTGCTGGTCCGCGACCGCAAGCAGGCGCTCGATGTCACCACCCGGATCGATCAACGCCGCTTTGCGGGTGGCGGTGCAGATCAGCAGCGAGCAATTCTGCTGGAAGGGCGTGACCGGAATGATCTGGACCGCCACCGGCGCCGTGGTCTTAGTCATGACGGGTCCTCATCGGTGTCGCCATCCGGACTCTCCAAACCCAGTGCCGGTGTGCCGGGCAAGACTTCCACATCGCGCAACCTGCGCTCGATGGCGCGCGTCCGGGTATTGGCCTGACCAATGCTCTTGGCGACCGTATCCAGTTGTCTCTGTGTTTTGTCCAACACATCGCCGAACTTGCCGAACTCGTTCTTGACGGCGCCCAGCAGTTGCCAGACCTCGCTGCTGCGTTTCTCGATCGCCAAGGTCCGAAACCCCATTTGCAGACTGTTGAGCAAGGCGCTCAGCGTGGTTGGTCCGGCCAAGGTGATGCGGAACTCGCGCTGCAGCAACTCGAACAGGCCGGGACGCCGGATCACTTCGGCATAGAGTCCCTCGGTGGGCAGGAACAGCAAACCGAAGTCGGTGGTGTGCGGCGGGGCGATGTACTTGTCGCGAATGCGCCGCGCCTCCTCGCGCACGCGCAGTTCCAAGGCCTTGCCTGCGATGGCGGCGGCCTCGGGATCGGCGCGCTCCTGTGCATCCAGCAAGCGCTCGTAGTCCTCACGCGGAAACTTGGCATCGATAGGCAGCCAAACCGGGGTGTCCTGAGTGTGCCCGGGCAGGCGCAGGGCAAACTCCACACGCTCGTTGCTGCCCGGCACCGTGGCGATGTTGGCCGCGTATTGCTCGCTGGTCAGCACTTGTTCCAGCAGCGCGCCGAGCTGCACTTCGCCATAGGTGCCGCGCGTCTTGACGTTACCGAGCACGCGTTTGAGATCGCCGACGCCCTGCGCCAGGGTCTGCATTTCGCCGAGCCCGCGATGCACCTGCTCCAGGCGCTCGGAAACCTGCTTGAAGCTCTCACCGAGGCGGGTTTCCAGGGTGCGCTGCAACTTCTCATCGACCGTGGCGCGCATCTGTTCCAGCTTGGCGGCACTGTCGGCTTGGATGTCCTTCAAGCGCGATTCCAAGGTGGCGCGCACTTCGATCAAGCGTTGATCGTTCTGCTGGGTCAGCGACAACACGCGCTGATCCAGCGAATCACCGAATCGCTTGAGGGTTTCGGCACTTTCCTCGCGGCCTCGACGGGCGTCTTCAGTGAGGCTCTGGCGCAGTCCTTCCAGACGCAGATCGGTGCGTTGCGTGAATTGGTCCAGCCGCTGCGCCATCACGTCGCTGCGCTGTTGCTGCGAATGGGCGGCGGAATCCCATTGCTGGCGGAGCGCCGTCTCCAGTCGCATCCAAGTGGTGGCCTGCTCCTCACGCGCCATGCGCTGACCTTCACGCCACTCGTCACGCAAGCCACGTTCATTGCGCTCCAGATCGTCGCGAAGCTGTTGCAGATCCGGGCGCAGATCCGCTGTCGGCGTGATACGCCGGAACAGAGCAATCAGCAAGCCAATGATGAATACGACGGCCAGGCAGACAAGCACCCACAGCCATTGCTCGATCGTCATTCCTTGCATGAGACCCCTTCCGAACGCGCCTCGCGATACATCGCACCACCACGAATGATCGCACGCCGCAACACGCGCTCAACGCGATGTATCGGCAATGATCGGCAGGCGCTGCATGAAGTGGTAGTAGTTGTGCTCACGTAGCTTGGTGAAGCCCAGACGTTGATACAGCCGATAAGCCGGATTGAAGGGCTCGACGTGCAGGGTCACAGGCAACTGCTGCTGATCCGCGATAGTCAACAGCGCCTTGGTCAGCGCGGTCCCAAGCCCCTTACCACGCTCGGACGGCTGCAAGGTTACCTCCATCAAACGCAGCTCCCGCTGCGTGCGATGCAGATACAGCCGACCGATGACCGCGTCGCCAAGCTGTAGCAACAGAAACTCCGCGCCGGGATAGTGCTGGCGATACTGCGCCGCCTGCGCGTCAAACTGCTGCGCGACGAAGGCGCGACGCATTGGCTCGTCCCAGCTGGTCAGGGCCAGCTCGGGCTCGCGTACGCTGCGATACAAGGCCATCGCAACCTCACGGTCGTCTGGCGTTTCGTCGCGAAAAAACAGGCCACGCGGCTTGCCCGACCAGTCGGCGTTCAAGACATCGGCAAGCCGCGTCACCGATCAGGCCAGATGATCAACCGGCGCGTGCGCAGCACGGATCGCAGCCAGATCGGCACGGTCGATCTCGGCGGCGGGCTCCGCCCAGGTGCGCACTGTAAAGGCCAGTCCGGCGCTGATGCCGAGCGCAGGAAGGGCCGCGACGTCGAGCGACTCGGCGTGGTGATTCGAGGGCAGACGCAGCAACAGATAGTCTCCCAGCGCAAGATCGGCACCGCCTTCCTGCACCAAGGGCAGGTATTGCACCCGCTCTGCCTCGGCGTCCGGCTCGCGATAGCGCACATGGGCACCACGCCACTGCCGCGCGCCCACCACGAAGCGTGCACGTCGGCTTCCGAATTCAGGACCTTGGCTCAGATATCGCCAGGCGGTGAACGCACTCGGTGCCGCATCGGGCGTCGCCAGCATCGCATCCAATGACCAGTCGCCGATCCCGCCCTGCTCGACGAACCCAAGTGGGCGCAACTGCACTTCCAGCAATCCAGCCGATGTCGCCGAGCCCGATGCAGTCCAGCGACGATAGGAATCACCTTCTGCGGTCCGGTGATACAGCACAAACCGCGTGTCCGAAGCGTTCAATCCCGTCACCGTCTCGGCCAATGTCAAGGGCGAGACAATGACGGCGGGCAGGCCTGCACCCATGGTCTGCAATAGTCGCCGCCGCTGTGGGCTATGGATAGGTTTCATGTCGATCCTCAAGTGCGCGGCGGAAACACGCCCTGCATGGCGATGCAGAAGTTGACGGTGAGATAGGGCTGCATGTTGTTGTGCGGCTGATCACTTCCCGAAGGTGCCAGCGACTGAGCGGACATGTTGACCAGTTGCGCACTGCTGGGCTGATAAATCGTCGCCCCGACCGAGGTGGCCAACGCATTGTTGGTCGGTGCAAACAGGTCGCCCGGATCAATCGCAGCGCGCTGTGCGTGGGAGTGCGAGGGGATTTCCGACTCCAGCAAGGTGACAGTCTCGACTCCACCGGTTTCGCCCAAGTCATGCAGACTCAAGCCAGGACCTTGTCCCGGATGCATGGGCGCGCGTCCTTGTAGATTCGGCAGGGCAAAATTCGACTTGCCATTGCCGCCGTAGGTCGTCCCCAACAACGAAAACAGTGCCGTGTTCTGCGACAGAGGCAGCAACTGCCCGTCGCAGAAAGCCCAACCACGCGGCGCGAAGTTGAAGGGGAACATGCGGATTTCAGCAACAAACGGATCGGCCATGATCGAGTCCTTCAGGTCGGCGAGGGGAAGATGCCGAACAACGAGATGATGAAACTGACACACAGGTAAGGCTGCATATTGGTGTGTGGCTGACTGCCCCCGACCGGGGTGACGCTGGCAGGATTCATGTTCACCGACGCGGAGTCACTGATATAGGGCTGGATCGTGCCATCGGTCTGCGCCAACACCGTCCCAGCAGGCGAGCTGTCACTGCCACTGCTGCCACGCGCCAATTGTGGATGGGTGTGCGACGGGATCTGATTGACCGTCAGCGTGACCTCCTCGGCACCTCCCGTCTCGGCAAGGATGAAGCCGTTGCCTTGATGAATGGGTAATCGCCCACGCAAGTCAGGCAGGGCGAAGGTTGACTCACCATCACCACCGTAGGTCGTGCCGATCAACTGGAACAGGGTTTCGTTCTCGGAAATCGGCAGCAACTGACCACTACAGAACTCCCATCCAGCGGGCGCGAAATTGCCCGCGAACATCCGGATCTCACCAACATAAGGTTGTGCCATCGTGAATACCTCAATGAGGTGCGCGGGTTCGAGAATCGCGCACGGAATTGGATCAGGTGGGTGAGGGGAAGATACCCTGCAGGGCAATGCAGAAACTGATGGTCAGAAACGGCTGCATGTTCAAGTGGGCCTGACTGCCGCCCACGTTGGCGATGGATGACGGCGCCATCGCCACCAGGTTGGTCGCCGAGCCGTAAGTGTTGCTGACAGGAGCGAGGAAGTTGTTGGTCGGCACCGCTACAGTTCCCGTGCTGGACGACGACGCGCGCAAGGTATGCGAGTGCGTCGGCATCTCGGCAATGCTCAGCGTATGGGCTTGCTCTCCACTGCGTTCACCCAAGGTGTGGCCCGAACCCACATGGATGGGAACGCGCCCACGAAAGTCCGGCAAGGCGAAGTTCACCCGCCCGTCCCCACCAAAGGTCGTGCCGAGCAGGGAAAACAATGCCTGATTCTGATTGATGGGCAGAAGCTGCCCATTACAGAGTGCCCAACCCTGCGGCGCGAACGAAAAACTCATCAGGCGGATTTCCGACAGAAATGGCTCAGCCATGACGCACTCCGTGGTTGATTGATTTGGCGTGGTTCCGCGTGAGGTCGCTGAACAGACTCAGGGCTGGGTACATGCTGCGCCTCCAACATATCCACCGCCGGTGCTGGATGTCGCTGCCGAGACAGTTCCAAGCACGTTCCTTCCTGACTTGAAGGTCTGGACCGCAGCGGTGTCATAAACCCCTCCGCCATAGCCCGGCAGCCGTACCGTGGTGTTCTGGCGGTGACGCACGCGCAGGTCGGTTCCGCCATCGGTGCCGCTGCTCGTCAAGGTATTCGACAACGCGCCCGCGCCGCCCACGTCCGTGCACAGGGCATAGGTGTCTCCCGCCGTCGATCCAGCATTCAGATGAACGCCGTTCTTGGGAAACACAGCGTTTCCAGGGTTGGCCACTGTGTTGCCGGTAATGGTGTTGTGGAAAATGCCGCTACCGACGGTGCCGCTACCACCGGCCTGCAGGTAAATGCCGTAGTTGGCGTACTGGTAGGCGACATTGCTGCGCACCGCGCTGTTGTGTTCACCCGCATTGTCGTGAATCTGGAAATAGGCCGAACCTTCCGACGAACCTGAATTCACGGTCCCGGCAACACCCACGGTATTGCCCTGAATGACGCCAGCGAAGACGCCACTGCCCCCCAACTTGTTTACCGCAATGGCCGTTCCACGCGAATCCCGAATCGTGTTGTTCAGCACGTCGTAGCTCAGACTCGCGTTGATCGGTCCCGCGTTGCTACCGCCAATCAGACGCACGCCGCCGCCGCCACTGACCGCCGTGCCTGCATTGCTCAGCACGTTGTTGCTGAAAATCACATCATTGGTCGTGGAAGAGTTCACCGAGAACTGGAAGTGGTCGCCAATCGCGTAGGTGAAGGTGTTGTTGCTAACCGTCGCATTGATCACCGCGGTGCCCTGGGTTTCGATCAAAAGGCCATCACTGCCGGTCGTGGCATTCATGCTGCCAAAGGTGGTCCCCGTGACGGTCAAGCGATCCAGCAGACCCGACGTGTTCACCACCTGCACATTGTGTTCGACCGCACCGCTGATGTTGCAGCCGGTGATCGAGGCCACGCCGGTCAATTCGGTGAAGCGGATCGACCCCTCGTCGGCACCCGCATCATCGCCATTGATGCCGCTGACCGTGGTGCCCGTCAGGCTGAAACCCACCACGCCGCTGCCACGAATCGCGTAGTCGCTGAAGCCATTCAACTGCATGTTCGACAGCGAGACGCTGCGCGTATTGGTGAGGCTGATGCCGGTGCTGCCATTCTGAATGGTGCCGCCCGAGCCAGCAGTCATCCCGGTTCCGGTCACCGTCAAGCCACCCGACGCACCGGTGTTGTTCAACACGATACCGATGCCACTGGTGCCTGCGTCGATACGCTCCGCATTCAGGCCCGCCGCGCCAATGGTGGTGTTCTGCACATCCAGTGCCGGTACACCAAAGGCGACCAACTGGCCGCGAACGGTCTCGCCAAAGGTGAGCGTTCCCGCATTGCTCGCCCGCAACGCCGTGACGGCCGTTGTCGAAATGCGTATGGCACGCGGGAACGACCAGGTTCCGGTGTTGTTGACCAGATTGATGCCGCCGCCGCTCTCACCGAGATCATCGTGATCGAGCGTCAGGGTCGAGCCTAGCACGAAGCTGCCTGAGGTCGCGCTGCTCTGGATGTCGATGACCGTCACGCCTGCACCCAAGGCACCATTGGTGAAGAACGTGCCTGTTGTCGTCCCGCCCAGAGTCATGCCCGAGATCACCATGGCACGCCCACCGGCTGTCGTGATGTCCAAGGTTCCATTCAAGGTCAAGGTGCCACCGCCCGTCGCACTGATGGCCGTCCCTGCCAGAGCATTGCCGGTCATGCCCAGCGTTGTGGCGGCGCTGAAGGCAATCGTGGCACCCGTGTTCGAGGTGAACTGCAATGCGGGGTTGGTGCTGGTGCCGGTGAAGGTCTTGTTGGCACCACTGAACGTGTACGCGCCGCCAGTGCGTCCATTGACCCGCAGACCCTGATTCCCCGCGCCGCTGCCGCAACTCGCCGAACAGGCCAGATCACCACTCACGGTCAAATTGGCAGCACCCGCACCGTCGATATCGATCAAGCGACCGGCGCTTGTCTTGCTGATCGAGCCCGCGTAGTTGAGGGTCGCCGTCCCCGTGCTGAACTGGAAGGCCGTACCGGTCGCGCCCGACAGCGCGCCGGTTCCAAAGTTGGCCGTTCCACCAACTGTCGACAACACAATGTTGTTGCTACCGCTGGTCGATGTGATTGAATCGAACGCATTTGCCGCGGATGCCTGAGCCAGCGTGCCAGTACTGAGACTCAGTGCCTGACCAGTACCACTGATGACATTGTCACCCAGCGTCAGAGTGCCAAAATTGGCGCCCACGATGCCGACACCCGCCGTGTTGCCAATCTCAAGTCCGCGGACCGTGTCGCCGTTGCCAAGCGTGATCGCATCGCCAGCGGCTGTCGTAAGGATTGGTCGCGTGCCGCCGATGACGGGACGGGCTGCACTACCCGAAGGCGGCGAAATTCCGAACAACGCGTCAAAACTGGTGGCACTGGCCACACTCACGCCTTGCCCAATCAACTGCTGCCCGGCCAGCAAAGTGATGCCGCCACTGTAGGTGCCACTGACGACGAAGATGCGTCCATTGGCAGCAGCCGCCGTCACTGCGGCAGCAATGGTCTGGAAGGGCTTGGCCAAGGTGCCATCGCCACCCGGTGCCGCCGAGGCATCGACGAACCAGACGACAGTACCTGACAGTGCAATCGTCGCGGTGACGGTGGTGCAGGCCGCGGGCAAGGGAACACCGCTGTCGCAGACTTCATAGTCAAAGCTGTCGGTGGTCGTCGAGCCTGCGGGGGGCTCGTAGCTCCATGCGCCATCACTCGCCACGGTGACGCGGCCACCATTGGTTGTAGCGGCGGCAGTCTGCGCGGTGACAGCAAATGGCGAGCCACCGGCACCATCGGCGCTGTCGGTGACGTTCGCCAATAATCCCTCCGCGCTGGCGGCGGCCAAGCTACGACCGATATGGCGTGTTACCGCCACGTTGGTCGGTGGCGTCACCAAAGGTGCATCGTTTACCGGATTGACGATAATGCTGAAGCTCACCTGCCCAGAGGTGTTGGCACCCGTACCGTCGTCCTGCAACGCAACGGTCAGGTTGGCGGTTCCATTGGCATTGGCGGCCAGACTGAAGCTCAGATTCCCCGTTGTGGCATTGATGGCAGGGGCCACACTGAACAGGCTCGGATTGTCATTGCTTTGAACGAGGAAGCTGAGGCCCTGAGTCACGCCGCTATCACCGTCGTCAATCAATGTCGCCCAGATGGCATCGTAGGCCGCCGAATCTTCATCGACGGTAACGTTGCCGCCACCAACGAAGGTCGGCGGATCGTTCACGAACTGCACGTCGATGGTGAAAACCTGCGCGGCGGATGTGTCGGCGCCTCCATTCGCAGTTCCGCCGTTGTCACTCAACACGACGCTAACCGTCGCGGTACCGGATGTATTGTCGGTCGCGGTGTAGGTCAATGCGCCAGTCAGTGGGTCAATGTTGGGTAGCGCGGCAAATGTCAGCGAGCCGGTTGTTGCGGTGACGTTCTCGACGAAGTCAAGGGATTGCGCGGACTCATCGGCCGGCCCCGCACTCATGCCGGTCGCAAAGCCACTCACCGTCTGCGCACCCGTGTTCTCGAGAACTGTGGGCGCGGTCGCAGGGATCGCGAAGCTCGGCGCATCGTTGACCGACTGCACGTTGATCTGCAGCGCCACTGGATCACTCTCGTCGTCTCCACCATTCGCCGTGCCGCCGTTGTCACGCAGAGCGATACTCAAGCTAGCCACACCACTGACGTTCGCCACCGGCGTGAAGCTCAGTTGACCGTTGCTGGCAATGGCGGGCGCGCTGCTGAACAGGCCCGGATTGCTGTTGCTCAGCACAACAAAGTTGACGACCTGGACTTCGTCCGCGTCACCATCATCAATACCCGTGGCCCAAGCGGCAGTGTAGGCACCGCTGTCTTCGTTGACCGTGACGCTGGCTGCGCCCGGCGTGAACACCGGCGTGGAGTTCACGCCCGACACAGTGACGGTGAAGTCGTAGTTGATCGAGGTGTCGACGCCGCCATTGGCCGTGCNNTTGGCCGTGCCGCCATTGTCCTGCAGCGTCAAGCGCACGACCGCCGAACCCGACGTATCGGCGGCCGGTGTATAGGTCAGCGTGCCGCTGGTTGCGTTGATCGACGGTGCCACGGCAAAGTTGAGCGTGCCGGTGGTCGACTGCACCAAAGTGCTGGGCGTCAGAGATTGAGCCGCTTCGTCGGCGGGACCAGCGGATATCGCCGTGACAAACCCGGCAACGGTCTGCGCTCCGCTGTTTTCCAGCGCAGCGGGCGCATTGGCTGGCACGGTGGCACTCGGCGCGTCGTTNNGCGCTGCCATTGGCGTTGGCCGCTGGCGTGAAGCTGAGGTTGCCCGTGCTTGCATTGATCGCTGGACCGGCAGCAAACAGGGCGGTATTGCTGTTGCTGACGATCTCGAAGTTCAGCGTCTGGCCACCACCATCGCCATCCGAAATGGCGGTGGCCCAGGCCTGATTCACGGCCGACGCATCTTCCAACACGGTGACGTTACCGCCCGCTGTGAAGGAGGGTGGCGTGTTGACCGCCGCAACGGAGACCACGCTGGTCACCGGCACACTCATCGCACCTTCCAGATCAACCGCGTTGATGACCACGTTGCGCGCTATGGTTGTCGGATTGGTGGAGGCATTGTCATAACGCAGACGGCGCAGCACGGTTTGGTAGTCTGCCAACGTCGCGTTGCCGACGATGCTCAGCGTCCCGGTGCCCGAGGTATACGTCGCCACCAGCCCGGTGCCGGTGGTATCCGTCAGCAAGGACTCCTGCGCGCCATCCGGCACGCTCGCCAGCACGGCATCGGCGCGCTGCAGTTGTGTCGAGTCGATATCCACAACCGTGAGCGCGGCTGCATCGACAATCGCCACCGACCCCGCACCTTCCGTGAAGCTTGCTGAGAATCCAGCGCCAGCGGCGGGCCCGTTCAGATCGACCACGGGGGCGTCATTTTGCGGAGTCACCGTGATACTCAGGGTCTGCGCTGTGGAAGTGTCCACACCGCCGTTTGCCGTGCCGCCGTTATCGCGCAGCACGACGGACATCGTGGCGCTGCCATTCGCATTGGCCGTCGGCGTGAAGCTCAGCGTGCCGTCGGCACCGAGTGCAGGTGCGATCTGGAACAGCGCCGGATTGGTGTTGGCGGAAATCTGGAAAGTCAGAGTCTGCGCAGCGGGATCGCCATCATCAATCGCGGTCGCCCACGTCGCAGAGTAGGGAGTGTCTTCATTGACCACGACCGCTGGGCCCGCCGTGAAACTGGGCGCGTTGTTGACATCCTGCACTGTGATGGTCAGCACAGCGGTATCGGACAGACCCGGCGCACCGCCATCGGTGACCGTCAGATTCAAGGTATAGGGCGAGCCACCCAGATTGAACGCGGCGGCATTGCTGACGCTGACCTGACCCGTGCTGGCATTGACGGTAAACGCGGCCTGACCACTGCCTCCTGTCACCGCATAGCTCAGTTGCCCCGCCGTCCCCGCGTCCTGGTCTGTCGCGACCACGCTGCCCAGCACGGTGCCGTTGGGATCATTCTCGAACACACTGAAGGCCTGGTCGTTGACCGTCGGTGCCTCGTTGACATCGCCCAGCGCCACGGTGACCGGATGGGCAATGCTCAGTGCCGGTACGGCGGTCAGCCCGACCCGGGTCTGCAAGGTGAAGCTGGGGCGCGTCTCGAAATCGAGCTGTGCGCTGTCGGCAACACTCACATCCCCATTGCTCGCCACCGCAAAACCATTGCTCGGGGTCTGCGACTGCAGGCTGAAGGTCAACAGACCCGCCAAGCCACTGGTGCTGTTGCGCAAGGAGCCAATCACCGTGCTGTTCGCGGTGTTCTCCGGTGTTGCCAGCGAAGACACCAGGCGCGGCTGCAGGATCACTGGCAGGCGGGTTTCGCGCACATCCATGCGGAAGAAGATCTGATTCCCCGCGCGCACCGCGAAACCGGCCAGCAGATCGACCTGCGGTTCATCCGCCGTGGGATCGCCGGAAGCGTCCGAGAGCACCGCAGGCACATCCCAATCCGCGATTTCCCCATCCAGCAGATAGTTGGCCGCCCAAGCGATGCCGAGCATCGAACTACCGCCGATTACAAGGACCCAAACCAGCATTCCGGGATGCCGACGGGCAACCCAAACCGTCAGCAAGCCAACAGCCATCGCCAACAGCAACAAGCCCCAGGTCGTGGTGCCGGGAATAACGGCGGGCTGCGGAACCGGATCGGGCAACAAGGGCCTGCCCAATGCAGGAACAAGCACCGGACCCGCGACATCGACCGCGCCCAGCAAGCTGCTTTCGGCGACGAAGAACAGGTTCCAGTCGGTGGCGACGTCGCCCGTGATCAGCTCGCGGGCAAACGCCAATTCGACGATGTCGGTCGTGCCCGCGATGCGGTCAAACCCGATCGGGTAGGCGCCACCGGCCGCCGTCCCGGCGCCGAAACTGCCACCGACACATTCGGCGAGTGTCAATCCGCTGACTGCGGGCGGCTCGTCGGAACTGTTTGCGGTCAGACGCCAGTCCATTCCGGCGGCATTGCCCGCCGCCGTACTGACAGCGCAGCCTGTCGACACATCGTTGTCGGAATCGATGTAGACGCTGTAAGTCGCCGCATTGGACGCCCCAGCCAGCAGCAGACACATCACGCCCGCCACTTTGCCGATCAAGCCATTACGCATGCTGCCCCCTGCATTGCCGCAGTTTGAAAACTCGCACCGCGCGGCTGTCAGCCGCCGGAGCACGGTGTCATCGGAATTCTGTCGACGCGCGGCGTCCGCTTTCCCGTAGCGGACGCGTTCGGCGCCGGCAGTCTAGTAGCGCGCCTTGAATACATCATCGGCATTCGCTGATATACCCACCACCAACACGAACCTATCCGTCGACTTGTCCTAATCGCAGAATGCCGGGGAAACCTGTCATGCCAATGACAACCCGTTCCTCGCTGAATCCCACCATTGCCTTGCGGCACAATTGGACCATGGTTACCAACCCACCGCCGCTCGAAAACCTCCTGCTCGACAGCCTTATCCTGCTTGCCGCAGCGGTTGTCGCCGTACCCTTGTTCCGGCGTTTCGGGCTGGGCAGCGTGCTGGGCTATCTGTGTGCTGGCGTCGTCATCGGACCGGATGTACTGGCCCTGATCGCCGACCCGGGTGCCACCCACACGCTGTCCGAGTTCGGCGTGGTGATGCTGCTGTTCATCATCGGACTCGAACTTTCTCCCGCTCGTCTCTGGGTCATGCGCCGTCAAGTATTTGGATTCGGCGGATTGCAGGTGATCCTCTCCACTGCCTTGTTGGCCGGGGCAGCACTGTTCTGGCTGGACGAATGGCGCAGCACCCTGATCGTCAGTCTGGGCTTGGCCCTGTCGTCGACTGCCGTCGGCCTGCAGTTGCTTTCCGAGCGCAAGCAGATCACCTCGGCCCACGGACGTCAGGCCTTTGCGATCCTGCTGTTCCAGGACCTGATCGCCATTCCACTTTTGGCCGTCATTCCACTGCTGGCCAGTGGCGCGGCCGACGCTCCGCGCGATGAGCTTGTGCAGCGGGCGCTGGCGACCATCGGGGTCATCGGGCTGATCGTCATTGGAGGGCGCTTTTTGTTGCGCCCGATGTTTCGTGCTGTCGCCAAGGCGCAGTCCGTCGAAGTATTCAGCGCCAGCGCCCTGCTGGTTGTTCTGGGTGCCGCCTGGCTGGTGCAATCGGTCGGGCTATCGATGGGCCTAGGTGCATTCCTGGCCGGCGTCTTGCTTGCGGAATCCGAGTTCCGCCACGAGCTGGAATCGCATATCGAACCTTTCAAGGGCCTGTTGCTCGGCCTGTTCTTCATGTCGGTCGGCATGTATGTCGACCTGGATGTCATCGTCGCACTGCCATGGACCGTACTGGCTGGCATCCTTCTCCTGCTCAGCATGAAAGCAGCTGTGCTTTACGTGACCGGCGCCGTCGCCGGTTTGGCGCATGACGGTCGACTGCAGCTCGTTGGCCTGCTGTCGATGGGCGGCGAGTTCGCTTTCGTCGTGTTTGCCGAAGCCTCGCGCGTGCAACTGCTCAGCGCGACGCAGCGCGATGTCCTGGTGGTGGTGGTCGGCGTCTCCATGGCGCTGACGCCGCTTCTGCTGATGTGGATCGACCGCAGTCAAACACGTGCGCTGCCAGTCAGTCCCCATTTGGACGAGCCGGCCTTGGCGGCGACAGAGCAGCCGCGGGTCATCATCGCTGGCTTTGGTCGTGTTGGTCAGGTCGTGGCGCGATTATTGCGCGCACAGGACATTCCGTTCACTGCTCTGGAGAACGACCCCGAGCAACTGGCCCTGGCCCGTCGATTTGGCGCGCAGCTGTACTTCGGAGACCCAAGTCGACCAGACCTACTGCGTGCCGCGCACATTGAGCGCGCCGAGGTGTTCGTGCTGGCCACCGATGACCCTGACGTCAACGTGCGCACCGCGCGCATGGTGAAACGACTGTTCCCGAATGTCCGCGTGCTGGCGCGGGCGCGCAATCGTCGGCATGCCTTCCGACTCATGGATCTATCGGTTGATGGCGTCGTCCGCGAGAACTTCCCAGGTGGCCTTGAGCTGTCGCGCGCGGTCATGCTCGCGCTTGGTGTGGATCGCCATCTCGTCGACGAACGCATCTCGCTGTTTCGCGACCATGACGAAGCCTTGCTGCGAGAACAGCATCTGATCTGGGACGATGAAGCCGCGCTCGTGCAGAGCAGTATCAGCGCCGAGCGCGAGCTGGCGCGACTGTTCCAGAGCCATCGGGCCAAGTCCGATGACCCCGAACCGGGCAGCCCATCCGAGACCTGACATCCGGCCCTTGCGTCGTCGTCGGATGCCCCCATTCAAGCCGAATGGACATTCCCGTACTCGCCACACCCACCGACCCCGCCGCACAGGCGCGAGAAGATCGCCGGAAGCTGCGTCGTGGATTGCTGATCAGTGCCCTGTTCGTGGCTTTATTGTGGTGGCTGAAGGCGTTTGAGCTCGGCTTTGACATCGACCTCGGCGTCCTGGGTAACCGACCACGCGAGACCTGGGGCTTGCTCGGCATTTTCACTGCGCCATTGCTGCATGGTTCGTTCAAACACCTCGTCTCCAACACCCTGCCATTGCTGATCCTCGGCACCTTGGCGTTCAGTTCGTTCCCGCGCGCGGCGATTCGGGCGACGCCACTGATCTGGCTGGGCTCCGGACTGGCCGTCTGGTTGCTTGCGCGCGGCAGCAATCACATCGGTGCCAGCGGACTCAATCATGGGCTGATGTTCCTGTTGCTCACGCTTGGCCTGATTCGTCGCGACCGTATTGCCGTCGCCACCGGATTCATCGCCTTTTTCCTGTATGGCGGCATGCTGCTCACGGTACTGCCAGGCGAACCCGGCGTGTCCTGGGAATATCATCTCGGCGGCGCGGCATTCGGCGTACTGAGCGGCTTGCTTTGGGCCAAACTCGATCCACTGCCGCCGCGCAAGATCTACAGTTGGGAAATCGAAGAAGCACTCGAAGCGGAACATCGGCGCCTGGAAGGCGACGGCAGCGAGCCAGCACGGCCGAGTGAAGTTCTACCGATCTGGCAAGGCCCAGACCTTCAGCGCAACGTGGATGGGCGGCGCGGTGTGGTAATCAGATTTCCTTATCCTCTTGGCCCTCGAGCTGACGAGGACAAGGGGAACCCTCACTGATCGGCTCTACGCACCAAGGCGCCTTGCCTGATCAATGATGGCCGCGAGTTGAGCGTCCGTGCACCAATCTCGACCGCACACAAAACGCGGCAAAGCCCATCGGTCGTCATCGCCGCGAATCGCGCGCGGTTCAGTCGAGAATGCGGCATGCAGGCCGATGGCGGGTCCACGATCGGGCAGCCAGACATCGCGCAGATAGGGACTGACGTCACCGAACGGGTAAGCGAAATAACGAGGCCGACGGCCCAGTGCGTGACCGATGACATCGCTCGCCACCGCAATCTCCGCTTCGGCGTCTTCGGCGCTGTCGATCGCCAGGAAATTGCCTCGTTTGTTTTCGCGCTGCACGCTGGACGGCAACAGTGGATGGTTGTGATCCCAGGAATGGTTTTCCAATTGCATCAGCCCGCTCGCCTGGGCAGTCGACCACCAATCTGCATCCATCAATGATTGACCCAGCTCAGCGACCAGATGCGTGGCCAGGACATCGCGCGCTTGTGGGCTGGCAATCACGAAATTGCTGACACACAGGCGCGGCAATCGCCGTTTGGCGTGTTGCAGAATCTGCAGCATGGATGGCAGCAGACCCATCGCCGGATGCAAGTGGGGCCAGCCGTCGATGCGTGTTCCATCGTCAAGCGTGATCGCGACGCCTTCAATCGATGGATCCGCCAGCAGGTCGTCCAGTGGCAGCACGGCGATGCCCTGATCGGCCAACCAGTCGAGGTCGGCATGCAGTGACAGCAGGTCGCAGCCTTCACGGGTCAAGCGCTGCAAACGGGTGGCGTGATAGGTCAGGACCAGACGCATGGGTCAGAAACGCTCAGGAAAAAACGACGGCGCAATGGACCAGAAGCGCCAGCCTGCCGGATCGCGCAACATCGCCAAGTTGAGCAGGTTGGCAAATTGCCGAACGATGGCGTCTGGATTGTCGCCGTCCGCACGCTGGAAGTGGATATGGCGCACACCCGTCTGCAGATCGGTGTCCGAGGTAAACAGGTAGATGGGAGCGCCCGTCTGAACGCCGATCTCGAACATGTTCTGGGCCAACTTGGTGCGCATCCCCAACAAGCTCACTGGCACCGCATCGGAGCGATTGGTCGGCATGTCGCAAAGACCGAAACAGACTTCGCCCTCATTGAGCATCTGCCGGATCGCCTCGCCGGCGCTGCCGCCTTTGTAGACCAGTGCGCGCCCCGCCGCGTAGGCAATCAACTTGTGACGTAATCGGACGTAGAGATTGCCTTGCAGGCTTGAACGACTCAGCAATGGACCCAAACGCGGGGCAACGATATTGGGGCACAGTGCAAGCGACTTCACGTAGGGCAGAAACCAATAGCCACACCCATGATGCGTTCCGATGAACAGCACTGGCCCCTTCTCAGGCAGTGGATCGCCATGAGCACGCACCCAACGGCGCAGGAATCGTCGGCCCCGCATCGGCACCAGATAGCAGTCCATGTGCTCCACCAACAGGCGCCAACGCAACCGCCGTGCGAATGCCTCAACGTCATCGACCACGCCGAGGGCGCGTACATGGTTCATCGACAGCTCGATTTCCTCGCGGTACCAGCCAGGCCAGCGAGATAACCATCGAAACAGACGCAGGCTCCAGCGCCACGGCAACAGGGTTGCGAACACCGGCAACAGGAAAAGCTCGACCAGTTCACGCAACTGGCGCTTCCATTTTCGATAGGGCTTGCTGCGCATCCCGAAACGTTCCTCAGATGCCGGAGGAATGCGGTCGGGTGCACTCCAGGTAGAGGCTGATCGCATCGGCTGGCGAGCGTTGGTCGAGGCCACGCAGCTCTGGATGCGCGCTCTGCTGATAGGTCACGCGTTTGACCCGAAATCCGATCGGCTCAAGCAGCGCGCGCAAGGTTTCTTCGTCGTAAAACGATTGCTGCTGGGCGAACGTCAGCGCCTTGTGGACCAGCTCACCCAGCGTCCGTGTATGGAGAGGAATACCGACGCCCTCATCCCAGAACTCGCGCAACCGGTAGTCGCGCTGCTGGTACATCGTCACAAGTAGCGCGAGATCTGGAGTCAGCAAGCGCATCACGCCGCCGGGACGCAAAACCCGGAAACACTCGCGGAAAAAGACCTCAGCTTGGGGAAACGTCAATTGCCCGATGAAGTCCTCGGATTGCAGAAAAGCGGCGCTCTGATCGGGAAACGGCAGTGGCTGCGACAGGTCTGCCGTGACGTCCGGCTCCCACTGCGGATCGCCATCCACATGGGTCCAGCCGGGGAGGCGGACGCCGCCACAACCCAATGAAATTTTCAATCCGGACATCGGTGATCCGAGAGCTTAGAAGAGCGGCTTGGCAGTCTAACAGAGCACAGCAGCAGCGCCTTCGGCGATGACCACGACACCGCGCGATGTCAGCAGTGACGATGCAGCCTCTACATCTCAGCGCCATCGCCCAACCACAGGCTCGGCATCACGTCCATCCAGTTGATCCAGCCCCTGGTCGCGCGTCCTTTCGGGGCGACGTATTCCAGTTCGATGAACTCGGCCGTTTCGGCATAGCCACGCAAGGTATCTCCGGTCACCACGTATGCCTTGCGCACGGTGCTGGCATGCGGTTCGGTGTGGAAGTAGGCACGCTCCGTCACCGTCCAATGCACGCTGATCCACGCGCCTGGGACGGTTTGCGGCTGCGGCGCGGCTTGTGCATCCGACAAGGCGTTCAACTCTGCGCATCCGGGCGGAATCTGATCCAGGCGCAGCCACGCCGTGGGTTTCCCTTTGACATCGACTCCTGCGACCAGGCGACCGCTGACCACACCGATGTTCTCTTCCGGGCCTTTGCGCGCATCGCGAAGGACTTGCGCTGCCAGACGCAGGGGTTCGTCCAAACGATCCATCAAACCGTGCAGGCGCAGACTGCACTCGGGCTTAGCAGAGGCTTGATAGACACCGCTGAAGCGACCATTGGCGGAATCGACGCCGAGCACCAGGGCACCGTAAACACCCGACTGCAGGGTCGGCTCGGCAGCGAGGTCGATGTCCCGATCCGCGCCATCCATCTTGCCCGTCGTTTCGATCGGATACTCGAACGCGGCCAACGCCTTGGCGAGACTCGGGTCATCGGCGTAGGCATGTCGTAAGCGTTGCAACTCGGCATCCGTTCCGCTGCAGCTTTCGAAGATCTGCCGTTGCACGAATTCGAGCCGGGCCAAGGCTTCCTCACCCTCGCCTTCCACGGGTTCGCCGCGGAAATGGTCGCAGGCCTCGCGTTGCTCGACGAATGCGCGTACATCCTCAGGCATGGCCGCCTTCAGCACCGGCGAGGTGGGATCGCTGCCATCGTCGCAATACGTTTGCCGAACCCGAAACTCGCTCTCGGCATAGTACAGACGACTGAGCATGACGCCGTCGCAATAGGGGGCGTTGGGTGATTGCTCCGGATCGCGTGCCAACACCAGATCGCCTTCATCGATCAGTGCCTTCTGCAACCAGCCATCGATGCGCGAGGCTTGCGGAATCGTCCAGACCGATGTCAGTTCTCCTTCCAGCAGACGATAGACCGTGCCACCAGAGCTGCCGCCCACCGCGCCTTCGTCTTGCCACACGACGACCGCTTCTTCATTGTCATCCCCGTCCAGATCACCGAATACGACCTGCGCCGACACGGTCGAAACGCCGGTTGCTGCCGTGCCCGCATTGAGCTTGACCGGCTTGTCGGCGAGTGGACTGTCGTAGGTCCCGTTGAGAAAGTCGTAGCTGCGAATGGCTTGCGGGCCGCTGAGGGCTTGGCGGGCCCGAACCGTTTCATTGGCCGTTGCGGGTGTCGCGACCATCGCGAACAAGGCAAGCAAGTATCGGCATGACATTCGTGGGATTCCTGTGGCGTTGAGGATTTGGACAGCGGTATGGTGCGGCACACCCCAGTTCGCAGGACAATACTGTGGATGGCAGCGGGTCTGCGAATCCGTCCTCAACGCCAGCAGGCAAGTCCGGTTGACAATGTCCGCTCAGGACTCCGGTGCGCCCGCGACCGGTGCGTTTGCTTCGTCGTCGAGACTGAACTGCACCGGCACCATGATCCACGATGCCACCGGGCGACTGCCCTGCTGGCCAGGGCTGAACTGCCATTGTTCGACAGCAGCAACGGCGGCGGCGTCGAGCTCGCTGTAGCCGGAACTCTGTTCAACCGACACCTCTGCGGCCCTGCCGGTTTCCCGCACCAGCAGCTTCAACATGACCCGGCCTTCATGCTTTTCGGCCATCGCCGTTGCCGGGTACGCCGGTGCAGGCGCATGAACAATGCTGACTTCGCGCGTCAACGGCGGGGGTGGCAGAGGCGGTGCGGGAGCGGCTGGTGGTGCTGGAGGCGCGAGGCCCACTGGGGCCGGGGGTGCCTCGGGTGGAGCTGGAGGTGCAGGTGGCGCGAGGCTCGCTCGGCCAACGGGAGTCCCGGGTGGTGCGGGAGGGGTCGGAGGTGAGGGCGGGGCGGGAAAATTTCCCCAGGCCAAGCTCATGTCCATCGAAAACCGATGCTGACCATCACTCGTCGTGACATCGACTCTCGAAGTCTTGCCCTCGGCGACCCGCAAGCGCGGCTCGCTGACCAGATCATCGTTGAAACGAATGGTGCCGGTGATGCCAAAGCTGCCTGACGATTCCTCTACGGCCTTGAACGTGGCGTTCCATTGTTCCCCGTCCTCACCGACGGCGATGGCAAATTCGTCTCCGGGTCGCGTCATCAACCTGGGTCTGCCGTCGCCTCGATTGAGAATCGCATCACTTTGCAGGCTGACGGTGGCGTAGTCGAAGGCGAGATCCACCACGATGGCACGGGTGTCGTCCGTCGCCTCAGGTGCCTGGCCTGCCCATGCCAAGGCGGAGGTCAGGATAGAGAGGAGCAGCAGGCCTGCACTAGCCCATCGTTGTCTTGGGGTAGATGGCAGCGGTCGGGTCAACATGGCAATGCGCTCCTTGAATGGGTTGGTGCCGAAGGCGTGGCAGCCGAGGGGCACGGGATGGCCGATGCACTCGGCCTGCAACAGGGTTTCGGCATAGCGACGACGCAGCCGAGGATGGGTCTGCAACACGCGCGCATCACAGGCCAGTTCCTGATCGAAGCGCAGCAAGCGCGCAGCGTGATGCACTAATGGATGAAACCAGCAGAGACAGCGAATCAGCGCGACCAGGCCGTTCACCCACAAGTCTCCGCGCTGCAGGTGAACGCGCTCGTGCGCCAACATCAGGGCCTGCTGCTCGGGGTCATAGCGCGAATGGAAATCGGCGGGCAGGACGATACGTCCAGGCAATCCCACCACTGCGGGGAGTCCGCGCGACGACTGCGCGCGCCAGGTGTCCTCGCCAGATTCGACCAGATCACCAAGCCGCTGGCGAAATGCGCGCTGCTGATGCCATAAGCGCCAAGCAAACGCGAGCATTCCCAACATCCACACGAGCAACAGGATTCGGCTCACTGTCCACTCGGCGCTCGACGACACCGTCGGACTGGCGGCGGCAACGTGTTCCATCAGCCCGGTGGTGATGCGGAAGCGCTGGATTGGCATTGAACTCGCAGGCAACCAGACCGCAGCCGTAGCCAGCGGCACCAGCATCCACAACGCGTAACTGGCCGTCGCACCAAACCATCTTCGCCAAACGCCACGCAGGGCGATCACCATCGCGATGGTCAAGGTCAGCGCCAGCAGGCTTTCCAGCAGGTTCTGCGAATCAATGCTCATCGCGCGCTCCTTTTCGATTCGTGCGGCCTTGTCCTGCGCTGGTCGTTGGACTCTCGTCCTCCAGGCGATCCAGCAGTTCGCGCAACTCCGCGATGTCTTCGCGCTTCAGGCCTCGTTGTTCGCTGAATTGCGCCACCAGCGGTGCCAATCGCCCACCGAACAAGCGGTCCAGCAGGCCTTCACTCTGTGAGCGCACGTAGTCCTCACGACGCAGCACCGGCGAGTAAAGGTAACGTCGCCCATCACGCTCGGCCTGAATCGCACCCTTGTTGAGCAGACGATTGAGCAGGGTCTTGATGGTCGCTTCCTGCCAGTCCTGCAGGCCGGACAACGCTGCCACCACCTCCTCTGCCGCGCGCGGGCTGCTCGCCCACAGCACGTCCATCACGATGGCCTCTGCTTCACTGATCTGCATCTTCGTTTACTCGTGTAATCGTTGGCCACAGATTACACCCGTAAACAACCCTGTCAAGCGGCGACCGCAGTCGCCTCAGTCATGCGTGACACCCAACTCGCGATCATGCCAACGCGCCAGCGCAAGCTGCGCGGTGATGGCACCGCACAGCGCGAGGAACATGTCCCATTGGGTGTCCCAGACATCGCCCTGGGTCGCGAGGAAGGCATCCGCGTCACCGCCCCAGATCAACGCCGCCCACCATTCGATCATCTCGAAGAAGGCGCTGAAGGCGAGACACACCGACACCACGAGATAGAACAACCAACCGCCACGGTGCAGCGGTGTGAGGCGCAGCAAGAGTTCGCGCGCCAGGATGGCGGGGATGAATCCCTGTGCGAAATGACCAAGGCGATCGTAGTGATTGCGCGCCAGATCAAAGACGTCCTGAACCCACAAACCCAACGGCGTGAGCGCATAGGTATAGGCACCACCGTAGATCAGAATCAGACAGTGAATGCCGATCAGCACATACAGCAGTCGCGTCAACGGAAACCGCGCCCGCGTGGCGACCAGCAAAGGCATCGCGAGCAGAACCCACATCACTTCGAGCAGCCAGGTCAGGCGATCCTGTGCAATCAGAAAGGCGACGATCAACGCCGCCAGCAACAGGACCAGCAAGGTGATGAATCCGGTCTGGTCTATCGATCGAATGCGCGTGGACATCCCTGACCTCCAAGGCGAATGACACCTCGAGTCTGGACATGGACCAGCTCAAGTTCAATGTCTGCCTCAGTCGCAACTTGCGCCATACCGCGCACCAGATTGAGACGGCAACGCCAGTTTGGACAGCGACGCAGGGTCTTGTCGGATTCTTGGCGTGCTCAGTCGACACCGACCACTGAACACGTGCATCGGGCTTTCACCCGCTCTCTGCATTCCACGCCGCACGCTGCAGGGATGTCCGACGCCATCCACCTCGTCTGGTTCAAGCGTGACTTGCGCACCCATGATCACCGGCCTCTGTGGCGGGCGGCGCAATCTGGACGGGTGCTGCCCTTGTTCGTGATCGAACCAGCGTTCTGGTCGCTCCCCGACAGCTCATGGCGGCATTGGCAGTTCGCGCGCGGCGCGTTGCAGGAATTGCGACAGTCGCTATACGCGCTGGGACTGCCCCTGTGCATCCGCCAGGGCGAAATCTGCGAGGTGCTGGAGACACTCCACCGCGAATGCGGCTTCGTCGCCCTGCACTCGCATGCGGAAACCGGTAACCATTGGACATTTCAGCGCGATCTGCGCGTCGCGGCCTGGGCCCGGGGCAAGGGTATAGAGTGGCACCAATCGCGTCAGTTCGGCGTTGTTCGCGGGCTTCGGCAGCGGCAGCATTGGGCAGCCCAGTGGGAACGCCTGATGGCGAAGCCACAGCACGTCATTTCGCACGTGCGGAGCGCCCCATGCATTCCCGCCGACCCGATTCCCGATGCGCCGCCGACGCTCGCCGCTCGCTCCACTCCTGGCGCGCAGCAACGTGCTGGGCGCAATGCCGGACTGCGTTGTCTGGAGACGTTCCTCTACCAACGTGGGGAGCACTACACCGTCCAGATGTCGAGTCCCGTGACGGCAGGCGGCGCTTGTTCACGCGTGTCCACCCATTTGGCTTGGGGCACCCTCTCGTTGCGTGAAGTCGTGCAGGCAACGCGCAATCGCGCGGCAGAGACCGTCTCACTTCCCACCGAGTTGCGTGGTGCATGGCCACGCGCGCTGCGCAGTTACGAGTCCCGACTGCATTGGCATTGTCACTTCATGCAGAAACTCGAAACAGAGCCTTCGATCGAGTTCCGCAATGTCAACGCCGCGTTCGATGGCATGCGCGAATCGGATTTCTCGCTGCAGCGGTTCGATGCGTGGCGAAGCGGCGCGACGGGCTGGCCCTTTGTCGACGCCTGCATGCGCGCACTGATGCACAGCGGCTGGATCAACTTCCGAATGCGCGCGATGCTGATGGCGGTAGCCGCATGGCACTTGTGGTTGCATTGGCGACAGCCGGCTTTGCATCTGGCGCGACATTTCACCGACTACGAGCCTGGCATCCACTACCCACAATGTCAGATGCAGAGCGGCGTAACGGGCATCAACATTCCGCGCATCTACAACCCGCTGAAGCAATCCTTCGATCAGGACCCGGGTGCTCACTTCATCCGACGATGGGTACCTGAGCTCGCCAACCTGCCAGAGCCATGGATTCACGCACCGTGGCGCGCGCCCGCCGCCCAGTTGCTGCGCTTCGGCGTGCGACTGGGGACCGACTATCCCGAACCGATTCTTGACGCGGATCAGGCAGGTCGGGAGGCAAGATGCCGCCTCACCGCATGGCGACAGTCCCAGCCTGCGCTGCACACCCTCAGCGAGGCAGTCCTGCAGAAGCACGGCAGTCGGCAACGCAAGATATCGCAACCGAGGCGCGCCCCGCTCAAGCAGATCGATCTCTTCGCCGATGACCAGGGCCAAGATCGCTAGCGGTAACTGCCCTCAAAGCTCACCCAAGCCTTCTGCCACGCCACCCTCGCCCACACGCAACAGCCGCAGGGTGTTGGTGGAGCCGTGCTGCTGCATGTGGTCGCCTGCGGTGATTACCACCCGATCACCCACTGCCAGCAAGCCCAGACCGAACAGCTTTTCGACGGCGGCGCGGGCGGCGTTGCGTGGCGACATGTCACCACTGTCGAAGTCCACCGGATGCACGTCGCGCATCATCGACATGCGTCGCCGTGCGGCCACATGTCGAGACATGCCGAAAATCGGCACGGCACTGCGGAAGCGCGACAGATAACGTGCGGTGCCGCCCGACTCGGTCAAGGCGATGATGGCGCGCACCTTGATATGTTCGGCCAGAAACATCGCGCCCATCGCAATCGCCTGATCCACATGCGCGAGGTGTTCCTGCGCCGAACCAAAATCGGCGACGGTTTTGAACTGGCGCTCGGCGCCCAGACAGATGCGCGCCATGGCTTCGACGGCTTTTTGCGGCCAGGCACCGGAGGCGGATTCGGCCGACAGCATCACCGCGTCCGTGCCATCGATCACCGAGTTGGCGACATCGAGCACTTCGGCGCGGGTCGGGATCGGGTTGTCGACCATCGACTGCAGCATCTGCGTGGCGGTGATGACCACACGACCGCGTTCCAGCGCCTCGCGGATGATGGTCTTCTGCAGACCGGGCAATTCCGCATCACCGATCTCGACGCCCAAGTCACCACGCGCCACCATGACCACCTCGCTGGCGTCGACGATCTCGCGCAGATTGGCAATCGCCTCGGCGCGTTCGATCTTGGCCACCATCTGTGCGTTGCTGCCAGCCGCTCGCGCCAGACTGCGCGCCTCTTCGATGTCTTCGGCACTGCGGCAGAAGCTGATGGCGATGAAGTCGACACCCAGGTCGGCGGCGGTGCGGATATCGGCGCGATCCTTGTCGGTCAGGGCACCGAGTGACAGGCCACCGCCCAGGCGGTTCAAGCCTTTGCGATCAGACAAGGGACCGTCGGTGATGGCTCGGGTGTGGATCTCCGCGCCCTGAACGGCGACCACCTCCAGCGAGATCAGGCCGTCGTCCAGCAGCAAGGTGTCGCCCACGTTCACGTCCTGTGGCAGCCCCAGATAGCTGCAGCCGACGCGAGTCTCATCACCGAGCGGTGCGTCGGCACGGCAGTCCAGCACGAAGGATTGGCCACTCTTGAGTTGGATTTTCTGATTGGCGAACTTTTCGACGCGAATCTTCGGTCCGCCGAGGTCGGCAAGAATGCCGATTTCGCGCCCGAACTTGGCAGCCAGTTCGCGCACGGCGCTGGCACGCGCACGGTGATGGTCGGCCGTGCCATGCGAAAAGTTCAGCCGCACCACGTTCACACCCGCAGAGAGCACAGCCTCCAGCGCGCCGGGCGCGTCGGTCGCCGGTCCGAGGGTGGCAAGAATCTTGGTGCGACGCAGTTCCTGGCTGGGAGTCATGGCTTTGCTCGGTCGTTTGAATGCGCGCGAGTGTACCGATGACGCACTGCGATGCGCACTGGTATTGACGAAAAAAATCCCGCTCGACAAGGCTTCGAGCGGGATTGGTCTAGCAGTGGTTTGCTAATGGACTCTCAGTGGTATCAGTGCGAATGCGCCACACCCGATTTGGGACAATGGCAGGGCATGGTCGGGCCATACTCCAAACCAAATTGGCGACTCTCACCATGCCGTTGCCAATAGAACTGCGGTGCCAGCGCGCCGCGTCCACCAACTTCGGCCATGTCTTGCGTCACGTCGAACAAGCGCCCGCCCACCATCACCATCGCGGTGGAGGCGCTGTGTCGAATGTCATCCAGCGGGTTGTCACTCAGCACAACCAGGTCGGCCTTTTTGCCGACTTCGAGCGAACCCAGTTGTTTGCCGAATCCGATCTCGTCCGCGCCGTCGATGGTCGCCGCACGCAGGGCTTCGAAGTTGCTGAAACCACCTTGCGTCAACATCCAGATCTCCCAGTGCGGCGCCAGTCCCTGCAATTGCCCGTGGCCGCCGACTTGAATCTTGACGCCCGCATCGCGCAAGGCCTTGGCGGCCTTGGCGACCTCGATGTGGTAGTAGTCCCAATCGGGCGCGGTCTCGCGACGGATGCTGCGCGCATCCAGCGTCTCTTTCGGGAAGAACCGATTCAAACGGGGTTCTTCCCACACCTTGTCACGTGCATACCACCAGTATTCGCCGGACAAACCGCCATAGCTGACCACCAGGGTCGGCGTATTGCGCACATCGGTGGCCTTCCACAGATTGATGACATCGCCATACAGGGGCGCAATTGGCAGGTTGTGCTCAACGGTTGTCACACCGTCCAGCACCATGGTGAGGTTGTGGAAGAAAGTCGAACCGCCTTCTTCGACGACCAGCATGCCTAGCTCACGCGCGGCCTGGTTGATCTGCTGGCGCTGCTCCCGTCGCGGCTGGTTGTAGCTCTTCACGCTGAATGCGCCATTCGCCTGCATTCGGCGCAGGTGCGAGCGCGCATCGTCCAGCGAATTGACCACCGCTTTGAAATCACCATCCGCGCCATACAGGATGGTGCCGGTGGAAAACACGCGCGGTCCGACCATCTCACCCGCCTGCACCAGCTCGGCCTGCGAAAACACGAACTCGGTGGTCGCCGATGGATCGTGCATGGCGGTGATGCCAAACGCGAGGTTGGCGTAGTACGCCCAGTTCTGTTGCGGAATCACGCCTTGCCCGAAGTGCGCCGCATGGGCATGTGCATCGACGATGCCGGGCATCAGGGTCTTGCCGGTGGCGTCGATGACCCGTGCGCCCTCCGGTATCACCACACCGGCACTCGGCCCGACGGCGACGATCTGGTCGCCCTCGACCAGCAGCGTGCCGTCTTCGATCACTTCCTGGCTCTTTTCGGCATCGCGCATGGTGATGATCCGGGCATGCGTGAAGGCGACGCGCTCGTTGGGTCGATACACCGGCAATTGCAGCCCCATCGACACGCCTCGCGCGTCGGCAGGTTTGGGCAGCGTCTTCGGCGCATCCGGCAGGAAGGCGAAGGCGTCCTTCAGATTCCGGGTGAAGTACTCGTCGCCCACCATCCAGTGCACGGCGGAACCATCCGCCGACCAATGCAGGTAGCTGCCGACATCAGCGGTGATGCGAGTTACCGGAATCGCCTTGCTGTCCTTCGACAGCTCGATGCTGCCACCGGTTTGCGGCAGTGGCGCGAGGTAGGCGTTGAACAGTTCGTTGAACACCACCCATTGACCGTCTGGACTGATGATCAGGTTGTCGGCGTACTTGAGCTTGAAGACCTCGCGCGGTTCTTCACCATGCAAGCCAACGGACATCAGCTTCTTCGATAGGCCACCACCGACGAGATAGTAAATCCGCGTGCCATCGGCGCTGAACTGCGGTTCGTAGCCATCCTTGGCGACCTGCACCGGCTCACCACCCTCGGCGGGCATCCAGAACACACCACGCTCGCGCGCCCACAGACTGCCGGTCAGCGCGCTACCCGCCGAACGTGCAAACACGACTTTGCTGGCATCGCGTGAGAAGCGCGGGCTGTAGAAGAAACCCGGTTGGGCATTCAACTGACGTCGCTCGCCGGTGAGCAGATTCAGCGCCATCACTTGCACCAGGCTGTCGTCGGCCCAGCGCGTGTAAAGCAGGGTCTGCCCATCAGAGCTGAAGCTCGGCTGGTATTCGAAATAACCGGTATCGATGGTCAATCGCTGCGGCTGCCCGTCGGGCAAGCTGCGGCGATACAGCTTGCCCGCCGCATGGAATATCACCGTCTGCCCGTCCGGGCTGGTGGCGACATCGCGCACCATCTTCGGGGTGAAGCTGGCTTCGGGCAGCGTTCGCGCGAAGCGCAGCGGCTCGGTGACGGTTTGATCGACCTGCGCCGTAAAGGCAATCCGTTCCGCTTCGCCACTGGCGACGTGAATCTTCCACAAGCCGCCCTGCGCCCAGATCACCACCTGACTGCTGTCGGGCGTCCAGTCAAAGCCCGGGTACGGACCGAAAATCGCCCAGGCTTCCTGTTGATCGTGGTTCAGGCCATCCCACACTGGGCGCACATCACCACTTTCCAGATCCATGACGTGCAACACCGACTTCTCGCGCACGCGCCGCACGAAGGCCAGCGACTTGCCATCCGGCGACGGCTGCGGTCGCACCGCACCGCCCGCCCCACTGACGAGCACCTCGGTTTCACCCGTCTGGCGATCCAGTCGCTTGATCGCGTAGATGCCGTCATGCGGATTCTTGTTGTACTGGAAGAACGGACCGGCTGTGACGTCTTCGGAGTAATAGACGTAACGTCCGTCCGGGCTGACGGCGGGCTCACCCAAGTCCTGCTGGTCGTTCTTCTGCTGCGTCAACTGCAATCCACTGCCACCGCTGCGGTGATACATCCACAACTCACCCGCACCCAAGGAGCGCTCCCCAGTGAAATGCTTGCGCGCGATCAGATAGTCGCCGTCGGGCGTCCATTCGGCATTGTTGGTGAGACGGAAGTCTTCGCTGGTGACGGCCACCGGCTCACCACCCGCCAAGGGCATGCGCCAGATGTTGTTGCCGCCACCCCGATCCGAGGTGAACGACACTTCGCGACCATCCGGCGAAAAACGCGGCTGTACATCGAAGGCCAGACCTTGCGTCACCCGCTTGGCCTCACCACCGGTGATCGGCAGCAGATACAAGTCGCCCAGCAGATCGAACACCAATTGCTGTCCATCCGGACTGACGTCGACGCTCATCCAGGTGCCTTCGCTGGTGGCAAAACGCACCTGTCGGGTTTCACCGTGAGCGGCGTTCACATCCCACTTCGGCTCAGCCTCTGGCTTGGCTGCCGACGCCGCCGCACTCCCCAAGGCCAGACCGACCAGCAACGCAGAAAACAACGGATTCAATCGCATGACGAACTCCCCTTCGTGAACGGCGGAGCGTAACGCAGGCAAGCTCAAGTTCAAGCTGCTGATGGTCATGCCACTTGAGCCGATGCCCCGCTTTCACGTGCAGAGCTACTAGACTGGCGGCATGACCCACTTCGCAAACCCGGCTTCGCCGGAAAGCTCCTCGCTTGGCAAGACCGTTCGCTACGGCGACCAGTACGATCCCGGCCTGCTGTTTCCCATTCCCCGCGTACGCAGCCGCGACGCGCTGCAGCTCGACGGTGGCGTGTTGCCCTTTCATGGCGTCGACCTCTGGAACGGCTACGAACTGTCATGGCTGAACACGCGCGGCAAGCCACAGGTCGCACTGGCGCAATTCGCTGTACCGGCGGATTCGCCCCATTTGATTGAATCGAAGTCCTTCAAGCTGTACTTGAACGGCTTCAACCAGACCCGCATGGCCTCGATGCAGGCCCTGCACACCTGCCTGACCGATGATCTTTCGCAGGCGGCGGGTGCCAAGGTGGGCGTGGTCTTGCATGAACTGCACACACGGGAAGGCGAACCGCTGCGCTCACTGCAAGGCGAGTGCATCGATGCGCTCGACATCGCCATCGACGACTTTGCCCATCCCGAGCAGCAGCCACTGCAGTGCGGCGATCAACACGTCGATGAGGTTCTGGTTTCGCATCTGCTGAAGTCGAATTGTCCGGTCACCGGTCAGCCCGATTGGGCGAGCGTACAAATCGCCTATCGCGGACGCCAGCTTGATCGCGAGGCCTTGCTGCGCTATCTGATCGCCTTCCGGCAACACAATGATTTTCACGAGCACTGCGTCGAGCGCATCTGGCTGGACCTGTGGCGGCAATGCCAACCCGATTCGCTCACGGTGTACGCGCGTTACACCCGCCGCGGTGGACTGGACATCAACCCGTGGCGCAGCAGCGAGCCAGGGCAACCGGACAATCCACGCGGGCCGCGTCAGTAGACCTGTCGGGAAACTCCTGACCTGCCGTGCGGCCTTCTGCGTGGCGGTGCACAGTCGAACGCGACGGGGTAAGCGTTAAACTTGGCACCGTCCCTCCTGCGGAGAGCCGCCATGAACAGCGTCTCGTCCATTGCCACCTCCGGCATCAGCACCGCCCAACTCGCATTGGGCGTCGCCGCCAACAACATCGCCAACGCGCAGACTGCCGGTTACGCGCGGCAGCAAGTCGTGCCGCTGTCGCAGAACGGCGGCGGCGTGCGTGGCTCGGTGACCGAAGCACCGGGCAATGCGTTCGGTGATTACACGAGCGATCTTCTGAATGCCAAATCCGCCAGCTACGCGGTTAAGGCGAACATGGTCAGCCTGAAGACGCAAGATGAGATGCTCGGCACCTTGCTGGATGTGACAGCCTGATCGCTGCAGAGGCGTCTCTCATTACATTGCGAAATGCCCCCTCAGCCTCATCCGTTGTCCAGGGCTTCCGCCAATCGCCTTCCGACATTGCTATGGCCACACAAGGGCCGTGGCAGCACGCCTTCGTGTTCGAGCAGCCAGCGTTTGCGCTCGATACCGCCGGCATAGCCGGTGAGATGCCCGTTGGCACCGATGACGCGGTGGCAAGGCAGGATCAGACTGACCGGATTGGCGCCATTGGCCGAACCCACGGCGCGCGCGCTGCCTGCGCAGCCCAGATGCTCGGCCAGTCGCCCGTAGCTCCACGCCTGCCCGGCAGGTATCGCGCGCAGGGCATGCCATACGGACTGTTGGAACGGGCTGCCCGCCGTGACAACCGCCACTTCGTCCAACGCGCCCAAGTCACCCGCGAAGTAGCCACGCAAGGCGCGCAGAGCCGCACTTTCGGCGCGCGCCTCGGTCATCATCCAGCCGCCTTTGCGGTACTGACGATCCAGCAGGCGCCGCAGTCGTTCGTCGTAGTCCCACCAATCCACTGCGCGCACTTGGGCTTGCGCATCGGTCAGCAGGATGAGCTTTCCAATCGGGGTGGCGAGGGTTTCGCGATACAGCTCAAGCGTCATGGGTGGGCTCCTGGTTGAATCGGGCGAAGTCGGTGTCGCTCGCCCAGAGATGTTGTGCCGCATAGGCGCGCCAAGGCCGCCAGGCTTCTGCACGCTGTCGCAAGCGCATTGCATCGATGCGCGGCTGACCGGTCGACGACATCGCACGCAGCAAACCGATATCACTGGCCGGAAACGCATCGGGTTCGCGCAGGCCTCGCAGGGCGATGTAGTGCGCGCTCCAGTCGCCAACACCGGGGCGATCCAGCAAGCGCTGCAGGGAATCCTGCAGTGATCGCCCGCGCTGCTGGATGGCCAAGGGCGAGGCCTGATGCTGTATCCACTGCCCTATCGCGTGACGGCGCGCTTGCGGCATGCGTAACGCGCCCAGTGCCTCGGAGCCGATCCGCGCCGGTTCGGGCAAGACGCGATTCAGCCCCCAAGGCAGCGCATCGTGGGTGATGGCGCTTGCATCCAGCAGCGTCTCGCCGAGTCGACGCGCGGCGGTGACGGTGATCTGTTGTCCCAACAGCGCGCGCAGGCCTGCCTCGAATACCGACCACGCACCCGGCAGCCGCAATCCAGGGCGCGCGCTGATCCGCGCAGCCAACGCCGGATCGGCGCGCAGATGGGCCTCGATCATCGGCAGATCGGCATCCAGGTCGAACAGGCGTCGCAGATTGCGCAGTAAGGTCGGCAGATGGCGCGGTGCCACCGCATGCCACTCCACCTGCAGCGCACGGCGCGTCGGCACGTGCCTGACGCGCACCGCGCCGACCACGCCATCGAAGATCACCGCGCGGTGGTAGCAAGCGCCCTCGATGACTTCCATGCCAGACCAGGCACGCATGCGCAGGAAACCCAGCATGGCCTCCCAGTCATACGCTCCCCGATAGCCCAATCGCAATGGCAGTCCTGTCGGTGCTGCACGCTGACGACGCAAACGGCTTGGTGGCTGTCCGTGGACCGCGAGGAAATGCTCGTTGAAGCGGCGAAGACTGCGAAAGCCCGATGCCATCGCGATATCGGTGATCGACAGTGCACTGTCATGCAGCAACTGTTTGGCCAACAGCAAGCGCTGGGTTTGCCACAATGCCGATGGCGACACACCGAGCTCGGCCTGGAACAGGCGACCCAATTGGCGCGCGCCCAACTGCATGGCCTCGGCGAGGGCGGCCACGCCACCGCGCTCCATGATGCCGTCGGACATCAACGCAAGGGCTCGTCCCAGGCGTGACTCGCTGTCGAGCACCGGCCAATGCGCCGGTGCCAGCTCGGGCCGACAGCGCAGGCAAGGGCGAAATCCCGCCTGTTCGGCCGCTGCAGCGGAGCGGTGAAAGCGGCAGTTCTCGCGTTTTGGCGTGCGCGCCGGACAGATCGGTCGGCAATACACGCCTGTCGTTTGCACCGCCACGAAGAATCGCCCGTCGGCAGCGACGTCACGAACAGACAGTTGGCGGTAGCAGGCATCGGCATCCAGCACTGACATGGCGGCTTGGCGTGGTAGCAGGAAGGTGGCAGCTTGCCACGTTGAAGACCCCGCGACTCGCGGAAATCGGACACGATTCTGTGCGTTGTGACGCTACAACAGGCTGACACGCTGCGGGCGCGCAAACAGGAAGCCCTGCCCGTAACGGCAGCCCATGTGAATCAGTTTCGACCGCTGCGACTCGGTCTCAATACCTTCAGCGACCACCTGCAGATCCAATGAGGCCGCCATCGCCAGAATCGCGCTGACGATGGCCGTTCCGCTGCTGCCATCGTCTTCATCCAGCGCGGTAACGAAGGAACGATCAATCTTCAGCATCTGCAACGGGAACTGATGCAGATAGCTGAGCGAGGAATAGCCGGTGCCGAAATCATCCAGCGCCGTGTGCACACCAAACTGGATCAGTCGCTCCAGGCTGCTGCGGACCTTCATCGGGTGGCGCAACAAGGTGCCCTCGGTCAGCTCAACGCGCACCCGATGGTGCGGCACCTCCAGTTCATCCAGCAGACCGAGGAAGCGCTCGGCAAAGCGATCTTCCTGGAAGTGCCGTGGTGACACATTTAGTGTGATGTACGCCTGGGTCTGCGGTAGTTTGGGCAGCGCGATGCAGGCCTTGCGGAAGACCTGCCAGTCAATCGCCTCCAGCAGTCCGCTTTCGTCGGCAACACCAAGAAACTCACCGGGCGACATCACCCCCCGCCGCGGATGGTGCCAACGCATCAGGGCTTCGTAGCCAACGACTTCCCCGGCGCCCAGTTCGACGATGGCCTGGAACCAGGGTTCGAATTCCTCGCGCAGCAAGGCCTGACGCAAATCGAATTCCAATGCGATCTGCTCGTGCGCGGCGTTGTCGAGTTCCTT
The DNA here is from genome assembly GCA_002352135.1 of Lysobacterales bacterium UBA2790. Taxonomy (GTDB): domain Bacteria; phylum Pseudomonadota; class Gammaproteobacteria; order Xanthomonadales; family Xanthomonadaceae; genus Aquimonas. The sequence goes on along the minus strand of DEHW01000115.1, from coordinate 15,182 downwards.
CTGGAACACCTGATAGCGATTGCGACCGGCGGTCTTGGCGCGATACATGGCCGCATCGGCATCCCGAAGCAAGTCGTCCGCGTTGCGGTAGTGCACGTCGGCAAGCGCAATTCCGATGCTGACCGAGGGCTGCAGTGTGGTATCCAGAATCGACATCGGCTGAGTGATGGATTCGACGATGCGCTGCGCGACGCGTGTGGCGGTATCAAGGGTATCCGCCTGCTCCAGCAATACCGCGAACTCGTCCCCAGACAGCCGCGCCACAATGTCACGGTCACGCACACAAGATTCGAAGCGGCGCGCCACTTCGATCAGCACGATGTCACCAGCCTGGTGACCGAGGCTGTCATTGATGACCTTGAAGCGATCCACGTCAATGAACAACAACGCAAACTGCGGACCCGATGTGCCTTGCAGCCGCTGCAGCGCGCGATCCAGACGCTCACGCAACAGATCTCGATTGGGTAGGCCGGTCAACGTGTCATGCAGAACTTGGTGTTTCAGCTTGGCCTGAATCAGCTCGCGCTCTTCGATCTGACGCCGCAACTCACGGGTACGCTCCTCGACACGCAGTTCCAGCATGGCATTGGCTTTGCGCAAGTCCTCGGCGGCCTGACGCCGCTGCATGCCGTTGGCGACCTGATAGGCCACAAACATCAGCAGTTCGCGTTCGCGCTCGGCGTAGACCATTTCGGCACGGTAGCTCTGGACGACCAGCACACCCATCACGCCCCGTGCACAGATCAATGGCGCACCAAGCCAGGACTGAGATGGCACTCCGTTGACCACCACCTCGCCCTGTTCAACGAGCGCACGCGTCTGCGCCGCATCGACCAGAACCGCATGCGCTTGACGGATGACATATTCCGTCAGGCCTTTCCCGATCGGGCGTGCATCCGGTCTGGGCTGATTTTCATCTATGTAGTAAGGGAACGAGAGACTGCGCCCATCTTCCGACAACATGGCCAGATAGAAGTTGTTCGCTGGCATCAGGTCGGACACGATTATCTGTAATGCGGAGCAGTAGTCGACCAGACTCCCATCGTGCCCCGACAGCTCGGCGACTTTGAAAAGCGCCTTCTGCAGGCGTTCGCCACGCTCGCGTTCACGCACCTGTTGATGCAGATCTTCGTTGGTTGCCGCCAACTCGCGCGTGCGGTCGGCGACCTGACGCTCCAGTTCGACACGCGCCCGATGGCGTTCCAGCGCATTGAGAATATGCGTACCCACGAAACCCAGCAGGTTTTGGTCTGCCTCGCTGAAACTCACGGCTTCGGTATAGGTTTGCACCGCCAGTACGCCGCGCACTTCGTCACCTGACACCATTGGCACGCCCAGCCAGTTGTTTGGCGCCGAGCCGATCCGCTGCAACGGCCCTTCGACCTGCTGTTCGATTTCTTCCAGCGTGCCTCGCAAGGCCTGTTTTCTGCGGATGACATGCCAGGTCAATCCGTACTGGATGTCAGACATCGGCAGTTCGTTGTCGACGACCACGGCACTGCTTTCGTCATCCGAATCGGCGTAGTAGATGAAATTGGCGGTGTCGCGCGCGCCATCGTGAAGGGCGATATAGAAGTTCTCGGCATACATCAGTGCGCGCACGATGTCGTGCATGCCGCGCAGCAGCGAGGGCATGTCGAGCGCCGCGTTCGACAGGTCGGCAATGGTGAACAGGGCGCGCTGGAGGCGCTCGGTGCGTTCCAACTGCAGGACCGCGATGTTCAGTTGCCCAGTCTCGAAGGCTTCATGCAAACGCAGGCCCACGAGATGAAGGCACATCGCCCAGTGCTGCAGGCGAGGGACGGATGTCTCCAAGGATATTTCTGGACCATGCAGGACCAATACCGCTGCGGCGCCACTCTCGTGAGTCGACAGCACAATCGCGTGCTCCTCACCCGACACCGCAATGGCATGCCCATTGCTGGTGCCTAGGGCTTGTTCCGCGAGCGGCAACCATCGACTGGGATCCGCGTCAGGAACACATTGCAACGTGTCCGGCCAAGGCGTGCCCAGCAAAACATGCCCACTGCGGCAGCCGGTCAGCTGTAGCGCCCGACCAAGGATGATTTCGGCCAGCGAAGGCACATGCCGCGTCCCCATCAAGGCCAGCATCAAGCTGGCGTCGATGTGATCGAGAGCCGGCTCTGGCGTATCGATCTGATCGGGGGTGGACATCGGCGGCGGGCTTCCTGCGGCGGGGTGTGGGAGGCCGGTTGCAAGTCCTGCGCCATTTCACTGCTGTCGCGATGCGTGTGGCGTATCGGATTCAGCGTTCGATCAGTTGCCGGAATGGCGGAAGGGCGCGCAGGATGCTGGTGCCGTAGCGCTTTTCGATCAGTCGACGGTCGAGTATGACGATGCGTCCGACATCGTTCTCCGAGCGAATCAATCGCCCGCAGTATTGGATCAGCGTCCGGGTGGCGTGCGGAATGGAAACTTCGACAAACGCATTGCGCCCACGCGACTCCAGCCATTCGGCCCAGGTCGCCTCGACCGGGTCGGTCGGCACGGCAAAGGGAAGCTGCGTGATGACCACCGTTTCGCAGAGTTTTCCCGGCAGATCCAAGCCTTCACCAAAACTCGCCAAACCAAACAGGGTACTGCCGAGGCCGCTGCCAACTGCCGCCGCATGCGACTCCAGCAAGGCCGCCTTGGACAGGCTTCCTTGCGCTTTCACGCGCAGTCGGCGCGCCGGACTGAGCGCCGCCAAGGTGGCGTCCAGTTTCTGACGCGAGGTGAACAACACCAGATTGCCCTGCTGCCAATCCAGCTCAGCCTCCAACCAGCGCACGATCTCACGCACATGCGCTTCGCGATCATCCGGCAAGGCGGCCAGACGTGGCACCTGCAATTTCGCCTGATCAGCAAGCTGGAAGGGCGAAGCCAGACTCAGCGACTCGGCATGTTCCGGCACACCCAATTGCGCGTGCAATGCACGGAAATCCCCACCCAGACTGAGTGTTGCCGAAGTCAGCACAACACCCGCCGCCTGCGGCCAGAGAACGCGGCGCAGCACGGGCGCAGCCGATACCGCCGAGGCGTGACAGACCAGCCCCCCATCATGGCCGGGCGCGATCCAGCGTGCGGTGGGCGCGTGCTCGCCGGACTCCTCCAACGACCACAGAAACCACAGGGCGTGCTGGCGCTCCAGGCGTTCACGCGCCATGCCAAGCTCCCTAGCGATGGCCTCGCGGCGATCCACAGGCGCGGTGCTTTCCAGCAGGACCTTCAGCGCCGACGGCAGCCAGCGCAGCAGTTTGCTGCTGAGCTCGTTGAGTGCCCCGGCCCACAGCCGCCATTCCTCGGGGATCTGTCCCAACGATGCGCGCCAGCGCGGCTCGCGCTCGGCCGGGTCGGGCTGCCAGCGTTGCACGATATCGCGCTGCAGACCATCCAGCAGCACCTCCAGCTCCTGCAGCGTCGCATCAATTTCGTCGGCGGTCAGACGACCTATGCGCTCTTTCGCGCTGCTGGCAAACACCGCACGCAGCGGCCCGGCGAGCCTTGCTGTGCGGCGGATGGCGTCGGGCAAATGCACTTCCGCGCTGCCACGATCAATTGCCTTGGCGGCCAGATGATGCGCTTCGTCAAAGACGTACAGGCTGTCCTGCGGTGCAGGCAGCAGCACACCACCGGAACCGTCCTCGTCCGCGCCCAGCATCAGATCGGCCAGCACCAGATCATGGTTGGCGACCACGATGTCGGCATCGCGCAACGCATTTCGGGCCTGCACGAAGGGACAGTGCTGGATGAATGCGCAGCGCCGATTGGCGCAGCCACCCGCCGAGGTGGTCAGCAAGCTGCGGGTGTCATCCGCGATGGGTAGTGGTGGACGGTCGAGATCGCCGTCCCAGCGTCGGTCCAGTATCTGCTGCAACAGATCGGAGACCTGCTTGGCCTCGCCATCGCGCGGTCGTCGGGGCCAGGTGGCGTTCTGCCAGCCATCCGGTCCGAAGTCGAAACCGCCTTGTGGCAGGTCGGCATCGGTATGCGCCAACTCGTTCATGTTGCGTGTGCACGCGTAGCGCTGGCGGCCCTTGGCCAAGACGACTTTCGCCGTGCCGCCGACCGCCGTCAGAAACGCCGGAATATCGCGACTGACCAGTTGCTCCTGCAAAGCAATGGTGGCAGTGCTGACGATCAATCGCTTGCGATGCGCTTGCGCAATGGCTAGACCGGGAACCAAATAGGCCATGGACTTGCCAGTGCCGGTCGGTGCTTCGACCACGGCGATCGCCTTGTCCTGCGCCAACGCGCGGGCGACCGCGGCAATCATCTGGCCTTGGGCTGCACGCGACTTGAAACCCGGCAGCGCCTGCTTCAGACGATCATAGCTGGCGCGAATGGCATCCTTGAGCGCGGCATCCAGCCCGCGCGGGGCCGCCGGGGCGGGCGCGGACTCAGACATCGGCCTCAGTCACCTATTTCTTGGGACCTATCTCACCGTCGACATACAGCCATTGTCCGTTCTCAAAAACGAACTGGCTGCGTTCGACGATGCGCTGCGCACCACCGGCACCGATGCGCAGACGCGCGATGAAGCTCACTTCAGCACGTTGTGCATCCATCTGCCGGAAGGAGATGACTTGCAGGCCCAACCAGTTGGTACGCAATCCGGGCCGATCACTCAGATCCAGGGTCGCTGGTCGAGTGCTTTCGTGCCAAGTGGCCAACAGAAAGTCGCTGCGACGCTGCACGTAGGCGGTATAGCGGGCACGCATCAATGCTTCCGCATTGGGCACGGGCGCTCCACCGTGATAGACGCCACAACAGGCGTCATAGGACTTGCCACTGCCGCAAGGGCAGGCGCTTGGGGAAAGACTGTGGTTTTGCATGGGTCGCGGAGAATGCCCGGAACTGCGGCGCAATTCCAGTCTTGTGCGATGGTTTTGCACAGATTTGCCTTAGCGGACGGGCGTTTGGACCTGCGTGACGCGCTCGGTCGAGATGCAGTCGCATCGCCGCTGCCTGTTAAAGTGCGCCTCTACCCGCCCGGCTCGGCGTGATGCCAGGCGCGATTCGTTCATCAGGAAGACGTATGCCGGAGTCGCTCAATGTGCTGGGTCTGCCCTTGCAGCCCTGCAGCCTGAAGCCCTTGACGGGCTATTTCCGCGACGGCTGTTGCCGCACCGACCCGACGGATCACGGCTTGCACGTGGTTTGCGCAGTGATGGACGCGCGTTTCCTGGCGTTTTCCAAGGCGGCCGGTAACGACCTCTCAACGCCCAGGCTGGAGTTCGACTTCCCCGGCCTGCGCGCCGGTGATCGCTGGTGCCTTTGCGCTGCCCGCTGGCTGGAGGCCTACCACGCGGGCGTCGCACCGCGCGTTATCCTGCAGGCAACGCACCTCAACGCGCTGGGCGTGGTGAGCCTGGATCATTTACGCGAGTACGCACTCGAGTCATGAGCGGAACGGTCTCCGACCACATCCTGGCGGCCGCACTGCTTGACGCGTGGCAAGCCACCGTGCCGTCCGCATCGCCGTCCGTTCTGGCGCTTGGCGCGCGGATCGAGTTACTGGAACGCCTTCCCGCAGTCACGGCGGTGCAGCCGTTCAAACCGTTCGTCGACCCGATGACCGCAACAGGGCATGACGTGCTGGCGGATCTCGCTGGGCTCGCCCCGGATCAACACTTCCAGCGCGTCATGGTCTGGCCGTCGCCGGTTCGTGCCGCGGCGCGCGCGGAACTGGCGGCGGCGGCGCAACGATGCACCGACGGTGGCATGCTGATCTGCGCCCAGCACAACGAGCGCGGCGCGCGCAGCCTACAGAGTGATGTCGAAGCACTGTTTGGCCGGGTCGAGGTCCTAAGCAAGCATCGCTGCCGCGCCCTTGTGGTCAGCCAGCCCCATGCGCGCTGCAATGCGGCGCTGGCGCAGGAATGGCTGCTGGCCGGCGCGCCGCAGTGGTGTGCGCCCCTTTCACTGTGGACGCAGGCGGGTGTTTTCGCCGCGCGTCGCATCGACGCGGGTAGCGCCTTGCTGATGCAGGCACTGCCGACCGATTTGAGCGGCTCGTTGGCCGACCTGGGTGCGGGTGCCGGTGTGCTGTCCGCTCACGTGGCCAAACATTGTCCAGCACTGAGCAGGATGGACCTCTACGAAGCGGACGCCCGCGCACTCGGCTTGGCGAAGCGAAACCTGGGCGCGCTGGCGGTGCCTTACGAGGTGCACTGGCATGACGTCACACGAGGGCTGCCTCGCCACTACGATGTGGTCATCAGCAATCCGCCGTTTCACGCGGGCGGCGCGCAATCACACGAACTGGGGCAACAATTTCTCCGCACAGCGATATCCGCCATCGCGCCAGGCGGCGAGCTATGGCTGGTCGCCAATCGTCATCTGCCCTATGAAAGCCTGCTGATGCAGGGCCTGGGAAATGTCCTTACCGTGCTGCAGGCAGACGGCTACAAAGTACTCCACGCAAGGAAGGCACACGTATGAGTCGGGTTCGTCTGGATCGCTTGCTCTCGAACCTCGGCTATTGCAGTCGTCGCGAGGTTGCGCTGTGTCTTCGTGAAGGCTGGGTTCGCGCCATCGATGGTCGACCTCTGCGCCCGGACAGTGCCGTGGAACACGGCGAGATTCTGTTCGACGATCAACCGCTCGATCCGCCGCAAGGTTTGTTGTTGATGCTGCACAAGCCGGTCGGCTATACCTGTTCGAGCAAGGACCCCGGTCGCATTGTCTATGACCTGTTCCCGGATCGCTTCCGCAGCCGCTCCCCCGTGCTCGCAACGGTCGGAAGACTGGATCGCGAAACGTCTGGCTTGCTACTGCTGACGGACGATGGACAACTGCTGCATCGGATCATTTCGCCACGCAGCCATCTGCCCAAGGTCTACGAGGCCGAGCTGGCCGAGCCGCTGCGCGGACACGAAGCGGCGTTGTTCGCCAGCGGCGAGCTGCTGCTCGATGGCGAGTCATCGCCCTTGCTGCCCGCCGAACTGCAGGTGCTTTCGCCGCAGAGTGTGCGTCTGACCCTGCACGAAGGCCGCTACCATCAGGTTCGACGAATGTTCGCCGCGACCGGCAACCACGTCACCGCACTGCACCGAAGCCAGATCGGCGGACTCGCGCTGGACGGGCTGGCTGCTGGGCAATGGTGTGCACTGAGCGGGGAAGCGCAGGCGGCCTTGTGGCTGCGCGCCAGCTGAGGAATGGGCTGGCCACCGTTTCAGCGTTGAGACCGCCAGCCCAAAATCTGACCCGCAAGAAACACGAAACCCCAGCCCCCACCGTGGCGTGAGGACTGGGGTTTCGGTGACTTCCTTGTCATGACCGACCCGTTTCGGTGAACGCGAACTGTTGGAAGGACAGCTCGAATCCGGTGCAGATGAAACCAGTCGAATCGTTGCCAGCAGACCACGTGGATGGCGCTGGAAACCGGGTACAGCCCCTGTCAACGATGTCAGAGGCTCTCCAAACCGCAGCGCCTCTGCATCCAGATGATGCCTGCCAAATGCGCTTCGCGCCACGTCTTGCGTCAAACGGCAAAGTATGGTCCGCAAGACGCCCAAAGCACGCACGGGATACGCGTCAACGCGGCGCAGCCGGACAATTCGGTGGGCATACCACCAACGCAGGCATCGCCACCAGCCTGTCCCGTCCTCCCTGCGAGTCTGCTGCACAGCAACTCGACGCTGTCGACGTCGCAAGCTAAGGTAGGCGCATAGATTCAGTTGAATCTCAATTAGCTTTTACTTATTTCAATGGCGATGTTGGTGCACTGCGACGAGCCCCAATACCCCGCACTTCGAGCGAGAACAGCATGTTGCTAGCACTGATCGGCGCCCTGACCATCGGCCTTAGCCTTGGGCTGCTGGGTTCCGGCGGGTCGATATTGACCGTGCCGATTCTGGTCTATGTGGTCGGTCAGCCGGAAAAGATCGCGATCGCCGGATCACTGGCCATCGTCGGTGGCATCGCACTGGCGGGCGCACTGCCACGCACATTCAAACGACAAGTGGATTGGCGCAGCGTCGTCTGGTTTGGCCTTCCCGGCATGGTCGGCACCGTATTCGGCGCTTGGCTGTCGCAGTGGCTTTCCGGCGCGATGCAGCTCCTGCTGTTCGCCGTCGTCATGCTGGCGGCCGCGTTCATGATGTTCCGCCAGTCCGCGGCCAGCGCTGCGCCAGCCCAATTGGCCCCAAGACGCCGCGCGGCCATCGTGTTGGATGGAGTTGGCGTTGGCACCGTTACCGGCGTGGTCGGGATCGGCGGTGGCTTCATGATCGTGCCCGCGCTGGTCCTGCTCGGCGGACTGCGCATGCAGGTCGCCATCGGGACCAGCCTGTGGATCATCGCCGCCAACGCCTTCAGTGGTTTCGCCAAGCACTGGTTGCTGCTGCATCGGGCTGGCGTGGCCCTGGATTGGACGCTGATCTTCACCTTCATCGGCATTGGCGCGGCAGGTACGGTCATTGGCATGCAGATCGCCGACCGCCTGCCGCAAGCCTTGCTGAAACGCGTTTTCGCCGGATTCCTCGTCGTGATGGGCGTGTTCATCGTTTATCGCACGCTGCCCGGCTTGCTGTGATTCAACCCAGCGCGCCTTCGCTTCGGTGTTGGCACGCATCCTTTTCGCTGACGTTCGCCCAAGGAGATCGCCATGAAACCCACCGTTCTGCCGTTTTTCCACAAAGACAGTTGCACCTGGAGCTATGTTGCTTTTGATCCTGCGAGCAAGCAGGCGGCGATCATTGATCCGGTGCTGGATTACGACCCGAAGTCGGGCAACACCTCCCTGGCGAATGCCGAAGAAGTGCGTGACGCAGTGATTGCCCATGGCCTCAGCGTGAGCTGGATTCTTGAGACCCACGCGCATGCGGATCATCTTTCCAGCGGCCATTGGCTGCGCGAGCAGTTTCCCGGCGCCAAGCTTTCCATCGGCGAGGGCATCTGCAAGGTGCAGAAGACGTTTCGCACCGTGTTCAATCTGGGCGACCATTTTCCGGTCGACGGCACCCAGTTCGACCACCTGCACAAGGATGGCGATCGCTTCGCTTTGGGGACCATTGAAGTCCAAGTGCTCGCCACGCCGGGCCACACCAACGACAGCGTCAGCTACCTGATCGGTGATGCGCTGTTCGTCGGCGACACGATGTTCATGCCCGATGGCGGCACGGCGCGCTGCGACTTCCCGGGTGGCGACGCGCACATCCTCTACAAGTCGATCCATCGCCTGTTCGCGCTGCCAGATGACACGCGTGTGTTCGTCTGCCACGACTACGCACCAGGCGGTCGCGAGTATCTCTACGAGACCAGCATTGGCGCTGAAAAGGCCGCCAATATCCACGTCGGTGGCGGGCGCAGCGAGGATGCCTTTGTCGAGATGCGCGAGGCTCGTGACAAGACTTTGGCCATGCCGGTACTGATACTGCCCTCGGTGCAAGTCAACATCCGCGCGGGTCAGCTTCCGGAACCGGAAGCCAACGGGGTGCGCTACCTCAAGCTGCCGGTCGACCAGTTCCCCGGCGTGCCCAAGTAAGCGGACCCGTTCAAGGCTTCGTTTCTTCCTGTTCGACGTCCGGAGACAGCGAGCGCAGTCGGCGATACAGACTGCGCTCGCTGATACCGAGCTGCTTTGCCAGTTCGCGCCGACTGCCCTGATGCGCGGCGGCGTGTTGGCGAAGCTGGTCCGACGACAGCGTCGTCGAACCGCTGGAAAGCCGAAGGATGGGCGCTGGCACCCTCAACGGGCCTTCCAGCGCAACGGCGGCATCCAGTGTTTCCGCACTGATCTCATCGCCGTCGGTCAGCAACAGGGCACGCTCCAGCAGGTTGCGCAGTTCGCGGATGTTGCCGGGAAAGTCATGCTCGCTCAGACGCTGCAACGCATCGCTGCTCAGTCGCAGGACACGCGTTCCCGCCAGACGCGCCAGCATCGACTCCGCCAGCAAGGGGATATCCGTTCGCCGTTCACGCAGGCTGGGCAGACGAATAGGAAAGGTGGCGATTCGGAAGTAGAGGTCCTGGCGGAACAGACCTTCGCGCACGCGCTGCTGCAGGTCCCGATGGGTCGCTGAAACCAGCCGGATGTCGGCGTGGCGCAAGTCACTACTGCCGACTCGACGATAGGTTCCCGACTCGATCAGGCGCAGCAGCTTGACCTGCATGCTGAGCGGAATATCGCCCACCTCGTCAAGGAACAGCGTGCCGCCGCTGGCCGATTCCACCAAGCCGCGCCGCGCCGCGCTGGCACCCGTGAAGGCACCGCGCTCGTGCCCGAACAGCTCCGCTTCGAACAGGCTCTCCGGCAGACTCGCACAGTCGACCGCAACCATTGGTCCACTGCGACGATGGCTGGCCCGATGCAGTGCCTGGGCAACAAGTTCCTTGCCGGTTCCCGACTCGCCGAGCAACAACACCGATGCCTCTGACGGCGCGACACGATTGAGCAGCGCCAGCATGCGCTGGAAGGCCGCCGAGCGCCCGACCATTCCCTGTGGACTGGCCGCCGTCTGAGCCAGCGAAAGGCTCTCCATGCGCTCGACGAAATAGCGCGCTTCGCCGCTCGCATCATGGATCGGCACCAGCTCGATACCGACGTAGGCATCGCCTTCGTTGGTGTGATGCAGATGCAGCACCCGCTCGCGCTTGCCGGACAGTTTCGCGGCGGCCAAGGGGCAGGATTCGCCCGCCTGATCGCAAGGTCGGTTGATGCCGTGCGAAACCTGGTAACAGGTGCGTCCCACGACGTTGTCACTTCGCTGGAACTGCGCACGATAGGCCGCGTTCGCGGCCAGGATGCGGTACTGCCCATCAAACAGGATGTGCGGTTCGGGCAGGCTCTCCAGATAGGCGATCAATTCGGCCAGCGGTTGCATTCCTGAGCTCCGGGATCGATGACACTGCCATACTGGCAGATTGGCACACTGCCAACACTGCCATCGGCAGTCCTTCGATCACCGATTGCCGCCAGACCTGCTGCAGTTTGTCGCGCGGCACATTGAAGCTGCGGCAATATGTCGCGCAAGCATTTGATCTAGAACAACATTTTTTGACATCCAGCAAGCGCATGCTGCTTGGCATGTTTCGTGTTTGGGCCAGGGCTGGAAAGTCCATCCTTGGCGGCTGTCGGGCTTCCCGGCGGGTCCACCCAATCCGGCACTGACCTAGTTGCTGTGTGAGGAGATTGTTGTGATTTCAGAACAACTGGTTGATTTATCGCGACTGCAGTTCCTGGTAACTGCGATGTACCACTTCCTGTTTGTGCCACTGACTCTCGGTATGGTCTGGATTCTGGTCATCATGGAGTCGGTCTATGTCATGACCGGCAAGGTGGTGTGGAAGGACATGACCCGCTTCTGGGGCAAGTTATTCGGCATCAACTTCGCCCTCGGCGTCACCACCGGCATCACCATGGAGTTCCAGTTCGGCACCAACTGGGCTTACTACTCGCACTACGTCGGCGACATCTTTGGTGCCCCGCTGGCGATCGAAGGGTTGATGGCCTTCTTCTTGGAATCGACCTTCATCGGCCTGTTCTTCTTTGGCTGGGACCGACTCTCCAAGCCGCAGCACCTGATGGTGACCGTGCTGATGGCGATCGGCACCAACCTGTCCGCGTTGTGGATTCTGGTCGCCAATGGCTGGATGCAGAATCCGGTCGGCGCGGAATTCAGCTACGACACCATGCGCATGGAAATGGTCGACTTCTGGGCGGTCGTGTTCAACCCCGATGCGCAGGCCAAGTTCGTCCACACCGTCTCGGCCGGTTATGTCACCGGTGCGATGTTTGTGCTGTCGATTTCGGCCTTCTATCTGCTACGTAAGCGTGATGTCGAGTTCGCGAAGCGCAGCTTCCGCGTTGCCGCCGCCTTCGGGCTGGCATCGGTCTGCTCGGTGATCGTGCTGGGTGACGAGTCGGGCTACACGGTGGGTGAAGCGCAGCAGACCAAGCTCGCCGCGATGGAAGCCATGTGGCACACCGATCCCGCGCCTGCACCTTTCAATCTCGTGGCCTGGCCGAATGAAGCGGAGCAGAAGAACGCCTGGGAGCTGCAGATTCCCTACGTCATGGGTCTGATCGGCACCCGCTCGGTCACCCATACGATGCCCGGCATTCACGACATCAAAGAACGCAATCGCGAACGTATCCTGTCGGGTGTCAACGCCGTGATTGCACTGGAGACGCTGCGCAAGAACCGGGAAGACGTCGCCGCCAAAGCGGTTTTTGAGGCCCACAAAGCCGATCTGGGTTTTGGCCTGTTGCTCAAGCGCTATACCGATGATGTGCGCGCCGCCAGCCCTGAGATGATCGATAAGGCCGTGCATGACACCGTGCCCGCCGTCACGCCGATGTTCTGGAGCTTCCGCTTCATGGTCGGGTTGGGCTTTCTGATGCTGGCGCTATTCACTCTCGCCTTCCTGTCCACACTGAAGGTCAACTGCATGCAGAAGCCCTGGCTGCTGCGCTGGGCGCTATGGATGTTGCCGGTGCCGTGGATTGCCAGCGAGCTGGGCTGGTTCGTGGCCGAGTATGGTCGGCAGCCCTGGACCATCTACGGCGTGCTGCCGACCCATCTGTCGGTTTCCAATCTCACCGTCGAGAGTTTGTACGCCTCCATCGCTGGCTTCGTGGCCTTCTACACCGTGCTGGCTATCGTCGAGATGTACCTGATGGTGCGCTTCGCCAAGCAGGGACCGGGCAGCCTGGGTACTGGCCGCTACGACAACGAACCCACCTACGCCGACGCCCACTGAGGACACGACCATGTTCGATTACGAAACCCTCAAACTGATCTGGTGGCTGCTGGTCGGCGTGCTCTTGCTCGGCTTCGCCATCATGGACGGTCACGATATGGGCGTCGGCACCTTGCTGCCTTTCGCGGGCAAGGACGACGTCGAGCGCCGCGTCATCATCAACACCGTCGGCCCACACTGGGATGGCAACCAGGTCTGGTTCATTACTGGTGGTGGCGCGATTTTCGCGGCGTGGCCGCTGGTCTACGCGACGGCCTTCAGCGGCTTCTACTGGGCCATGCTGGCCGTGCTGTGGGCGCTGTTTTTCCGCCCGGTCGGCTTCGACTACCGCAGCAAGCTGCATAACCCGACCTGGCGCAAGATCTGGGATTGGGGCCTGTTCGTCGGCGGTGCCGTGCCACCGCTGATCTTCGGCGTGGCCTTCGGAAATCTTTTCCAGGGCGTGCCGTTCCACTTCAACGACCTGCTGATGTCGACCTACACCGGCAGCTTCTGGGCGCTGCTCAACCCGTTCGCCCTACTGGCGGGTGTGGTCTCGACCGCCATGATCACCCTGCACGGCGCGGTGTATCTGGCGCATCGCACCGAAGGCCGCATCCAGCAACGTGCGATCCGTGCGGCAATGGTCTTCGGTCTGTTGATGGTGGCGGGATTTGTCGCGGCGGGCGTGTGGTTGCACACCGGCATCGAGGGCTACGTGATCACTTCCGCGGTCAACCCGAACGCGCTGCCAGACCCACTCGCGAAAACTGTTACACGAGAGGTCGGCGCTTGGTGGAACAACTTTGCGCAGTATCCGGCGCTGTTGATCATTCCCGCACTGGGCATTCTGGGCGCGCTGTGGGCCGTTGCGCTGGTGCGCTGGTATCGCACCGGGCTGGCCTTCATCGCCAGCTCGATCTCGATGGCGGGTGTGATTGGCACGGCGGGTGTGACCTTGTTCCCCTTCGTGATGCCCTCGTCCTCGACACCCAACGCCAGTCTGACCGTGTGGGACAGCGTATCGAGCCACCTCACCCTGGGCCTGATGTTCTGGGCCACGGTGATCTTCATGCCCTTGATCATCATCTACACCAGTTGGGCCTATCGCGTGATGCGCGGCAAAGTCACCGCCGCCTACGTCCGCGAAAACGCGCATTCCGCTTACTGAGGAGCATACCGCCATGGCTTTTACCACCGTCGCATTGACGATGCAGAACAAACGCGAAATCACCGAGCACGCAGGCAAGTGCCGCAACTTCCTGCTGGTCCGCTTCGATCAGGGCAAAGAAGTCGAACGGAGTTGGGTGAAATTGTCGCTGGACGAGACGTTTTCACAGTGGGGCGCGCCACTGCCGCCAGGACTGCAAAAAATCGACGCCTTGATCACCCGTGGTGCGGGTCCGGGCCTGCAACTGCGTCTGGCAGCCCAGAAGGTGCGCGCACTGATCACCGACATCACCGATCCTGATCTGGCCCTCGCGATGTACTGCAGGGGTGAATTGAGCGCCCCGATTCCGTCGCCCTGGTCGCCCGTCGTCGTCGCCGAAGGCGGTTGCGGTGGACACGGCTGCGGTTGCCATCACTGAAGGAGCACGTATGTGGTATTTCGCTTGGATATTGGGTGTGGGCTTTGCCGTGCTGCTGGCGATCCTCAATGCGATGTGGGGCGAGAACGAAGAAGCACGCGCCAATCCGCAATCAGATCAGACACCCCGAGAACATTGATATTGGACAAGACAGCCGGGGCGCGTGAGAACTCACAATCCCCGGACACTCTTCCATTCCACGCGCGTGACTGATGAATTGATGAGCATTACCGACGTGCATGCCTGCGGCATCTTTCGCGTTCTGTTTGATCGCTCGACCGGCGGACTGTCCTACCTGATCGCCAACCCGGGTGAGCGTCAGGCCCTGCTCATTGATCCGGCGATTTCGGACATCGCACTCATCCTCGCCCTGCTCCACGAGCTCGGCCTGCACCTGACACATGTCGTACAAACGCATGTCCACGACCCGGAGTTCCCAGCGGGTCGCGCCTTGAGCGAATTGACCGGCGCGATCCCGATTTCGCCGCTGAGCCCGCGCCCCGAAACGGGAACGCTGCGGCTGGGCTCAACAACCATTCAACTGCTCGACACACCCGGTCATGTTGAGCAGGGGCTCAGTCTGCTGTGGCACGACCGCCTGTTCTGCGGGGACCTGTTGACGCCGTTCGAATGCCATCTCGGCCCTGGCGTGAAACTGCCCGGCGCACACTGGGAAAGCCTGCACCGGATACTTCAATTACCCGCCGAAACACTGGTATTTCCTGCCCACGCCCATCGTGACCGACGGCTATGGATGCTGGCCGAATTGCAGGACCAGCATCCTGCGGCAAGCCTGAGTCGGGATGAATTTCTGCAATCCATCCTCAACTCGAACCTGACCGCCAGCCACGACTGAGTGCGCAGGCGCAACGCCGACCCATAGGTCGCTCAGCGCCGCCCCTTGTC
>DEHW01000024.1 GCA_002352135.1 Lysobacterales bacterium UBA2790 | reverse complement strand
GTTGGCATCGATGTCGAGAGGCAGCGGTTCGAGCTGGGCGGTTTGCGCCAGGCTCAATTCGCTGGCCAGCAGACTCAGAAGCTGCGCTGCCAGGTGAGTTCGTACCATCGCGGTTCTCCCAGCATGAACTGACCCGTGCCGTAGGGCCGCGTGGCGTACACGCGATCATCCAGATTGCGCAGTCGAAGGCTGACGCGACCGAAGGGCGCATCGTAGCGAATCAGTGCGTCCACGGTGGCGTAGCCTGGCAGATACAGGGTGTTGGCCGTATTGGCGGCGCTTTCGCCGACGCCTCGCACGCCCAGCCCGAACTCAAGCTGCGGTGAGGCGCTGTAGTAGGCCCACAGCGTGCCGATTCGTTCGGGTGAGGCCACGGGATCATTGCCACGTCGCGAGATGACACTCGACCCGACACGCTCGTCGAAGCGCTCAAATCGCGCATCCAGGATCGCCGCCGATGCCTCGACCCGGACCGCCTCACCGATGGGCGCACGCAGTGTCGCCTCAATGCCGCGTGCCGCCTGTTCGCCGATCTGGATCAGGCGATTGGCGTCTTCGGGATCGCGACTGAGCAGGTTGGTGCGCGAGAGGTCATACAGTGCCAGTGTCCAATCGAAACGCTCGCCGCTGTGTTTCATGCCGAGCTCAAGCTGATCGCTGTCCGTCAGATCGAACGTGGCATTCGCCAGGCCGAGCGTGGTGATTTGTGCGGGTGGTTCGCTGCTGCTGGACACCGAGCCGTAGTAGGTGGTGCTCGCGTTGGGGCTGAAGCTCAGGCCCAGACGGTAGGTGCCGGCGTTGTAGCGCTTGTCGAAGCGCACGCCGCTGACCATGTTCAACGAGTCGACGTCGCTGCGGTCATGGCGAAGTCCAGAGACAAGTTGCCAGCGCGGAGCGAGGGTCAGCGCACTTTCCACGAACACCGACTGCTGCTCGATATCGGTGGACGTTCGTGGCTGAAACACGTCGAGACTCTGGTAGATCCCGCTCTGCGGGTCTAACAGATTCACCGCATCGGTGAAGCGGAAGGGGCTGTCGCTGCTGCGGTCATGATCGTTGCGATCGCCTTGCACGCCGACGACCAGTTGGTGCTCGCGACCGAACAACGTATGCGTCCAGGCGAGATCCGCCACCGCACCACGCAATTTCTGATCGTGGCTGATTTCCAGATAGTCGCTGCGCCGAACCAATCCGCTGTCCGGCTGCCAGGTATTCACTTCGGCATTGCGGTAGTAACGATCTTCCTGATTGCCGAACAGCACCAGAGACGCGCGCAGGTTGTCTGCCGGTTGCCACTCGGCCCGCGCCCGCAGCCAGTCAACGTCCATACGCACACTGTCGTCGGTGATGTTGTAGTTGATGTCGCGGATACGCGGTTCGACGCGGCCATTGATCAAGGGCGTACCAAAGTAGCCTTCGCCATCGTCGAGGAAATGCTCGAAGGAAAGGCTCAAGCGCAGGCTGTCGGACACGGGAGCCGCGATCTCGGCATTGACGTGCTGGAACTCGAAGCTGGTATCACGTGCGTAGCCGAAACTGCCGCGCTCGGCGGATTGCTGGTGACTGAGGTCGAGACGATAGGCGAGTGGGCTATGGCCTATCGATCCACCCGTGCCGATGGCGGCGGTGGTCGTGCCGTAGCGGCCGTAACCCAGGTAGGCCGTAGTGCTGGCATCGCCGTCGGCGCGACGCGGCACCAGGTTGATGGCACCGGCGACCGAACCTTGCCCCGCAGTGAGCGCGGCGGGACCGCGCAAAACTTCCACCTGATGATAGTTGAGCGTCAGCCGGGGTGTGACCTGCCAGCCTGGATAGCGCACGCCGTCAAACAGAATCGGCGAATTGAAGACACCGGAAAATCCGCGGCCACTGAGATTGATGACGCTGAAGCTGTAGGCGGGCACCAGTCCTGGCGTTTGCTCCAGCGCTTCCAGGAAGCTCGCATCGCTCTTGGCGCGCAATGCGTCCTGGCTGATGACATCGGCCGACATCGGTTGTTGTTGCAGGGGCAAATCAAGACGCGAGACGGCACGCGAGGCGCGTTTCAAGGGCGGCAACGCGGCGCCTTCAACTTGGATCGCATCCAGCTTCTGTGCATCGGATGAAGCGGACTCCGCCCACAGCAGGTTGGGCATGAGGACCAAGGTCAGGGCGGCCGTAAGAGGTTTGCAAGGACGTTGGGGCGCTTTGAATGACATGACTTTGCGCGATCAGAAAAGGGCGCACAGTCTTTTGGCATGTCGACGCGTTGTCGATGCGACAGAGTGTCGCAGGCAGCGGAAGTCCGCTTCAGCGCGACAACTGGCGCAGCGTCTGCGTTGCCTCGCGCACCTGTTCCAGTGTGCTGCGCAAGGCCTCGAGCAGTCGGTCCAGATCCTCGTTTGGCAGGGCTTGGCCGCGAAAGAACTCCAGATCCAGAATCGCGGCGGTCAGGTCTTGCCCCGCGCGGTTGTGCAGTTCGCGGGCGAGTTGGTCGAGGGCTTCGCGGGTGGCGGGCGTCATGGGCGAGCCTCGTGGATGTCGATGCATGGACCGGTCGGCGACCGCACTGGATCGCCGACCGGTTCAGGACTTACAGCGCGTTGGTCAGCTCAGGTACCGCTTGGAACAGGTCGGCGACCAATCCGAAGTCCGCGACTTCGAAGATCGGTGCATCGGCGTCCTTGTTGATGGCGACGATGGTGCCCGCATCCTTGATGCCGGTGATGTGCTGGATCGCGCCCGAAATGCCGCAGGCGATGTAGAGCTCGGGCGAGATGATCTTGCCGGTCTGGCCGACCTGCAGATCGCTGGGTACATAGCCTGCATCGACGGCCGCACGCGAGGCACCGACGGCGGCACCGAGTTTGTCGGCCAGTGCGTAGATGACCGAGAAATTCTCTGCAGAGCCGACCGCGCGTCCGCCGGAAACCACGCGTGAGGCCGCTTGCAGATCAGGACGATCCGACTTGCCCTGTTGCAACGCGAGCACTTCCGAATGGGTCGGAGCGGCGTGACTGGCGCTGGCGGTTTCGATCTGAGCGCTGCCACCGGAGGCGGCAGCAGGCCAGGAGGCGGCGCGAATGGTCGCCACCACGGTGCGGCCAGCGGGCGCTTCGACGGTGATGATGGCATTGCCCGCGTAGATCGGACGGGTGAAGCGACTGGCCGATTCGACCGTCATCAAGTCCGAGACCTGTTCGACATCCAACAAGGCGGCGATGCAGGGCATCACATCCTTGCCGAACGAGGTGCTGGGACCGAAGACGTGCGTGTAGCCAGCGGCCAGCGCGGCTACCGTCGGCGCGACGGTCTGCGCGATCAGCGCGCTGAAAGCCCCATCACTGATGGCGATGACCTGGTCGACGCCAGCAATGCTGGCAGCCTGCGCAGCAATCGGCGCGGCATCGTTGGCCAGCACCACGATGTCGACGCTGGCACCGGCAATCGCTTTGGCGGCACTGACGCAACGGGCGACGGCGGAATTGAGCTGACCATTCAGATGGTCGGCCACGATCAGAACTTTGCTCATGAATCTCTCCTGTTCATTCGACTGGGTGCGCGGACGCGCAGCTCACAGCAGGCCCTTGGCCTTGAGGGCGGAAACCAGCTCGGCAACGTCCTTCACCATCACGCCCTTGGCGCGTTTGGCAGGCGGGGCGTAGCTCAAGGTCTGCAGACCGGCGCTGACGTTGACGCCCAGATCGGCGAAAGGCAGGGTTTCCAGCGGCTTGCTCTTGGCCTTCATGATGTCCGGCAGCTTGATGAAACGCGGCTCATTGAGGCGCAGATCGACGCTGACCACGGCGGGCAACTGAACCTTCATGGTTTCCAGTCCAGCGTCGACTTCGCGCACGACCGTTGCCTGGCCATCGGCGATGTCGATTTGACTGGCGAACGTCGCCTGCGGACGGCCCCACAGGGTCGCCAGCATCTGCGCGGTCTGGTTGGCGTCATCATCGATGGCCTGCTTGCCAAGCAAAACCAGATCGGGTTGTTCTTTCTCGATCAGCTTCAGCAGGGCCTTGGCGGCGGTGAGTGGCGAGATGGCCTGATCGGTGACCACATGGATGGCGCGATTGGCACCCATGGCCAGACCATTGCGCAAATGCGCCTGCGCATCGGCGGGGGCGAGAGTGGCCACCACCACTTCGGTGGCGACGCCCTTCTCGCGCAGGCGCAGTGCTTCTTCCAGCGCGATTTCGTCAAACGGATTGGCCGACAGCTTGACGCCGTCGGTGACCACACCGGTGCCATCGGGCTTGACCTGAATGCGGACGTTGTAGTCCACGACGCGCTTGTAGGCGACCAGAATCTTCATCGCAGGGGGCTTCCTGTAGACGGTGAAAGGGACCGCGCGATTCTACCGGTAGCCGCTTTGAGCCGACACTCGAATGCTCAAACNNGGCTCGGTGAGTTCGAGTTCCAGCAGTTGCGGACCTTGAGCCGAAGGCAGCAGGTCAACGCGGGCGTAAAGCAGGTTCTGGACCGGGAGCGAGGCCAGTACCTTGCGCGCGGTGGCCATTTCCTGCGCAGACGGTTCGCGGGCGCTGATGTGTTCCGGCGCGAACAGCGCGCGAGTCGGACCTTCGCCGCGTTTCAGCAGCGGGCCCTTGCGAATGGCATGCGAAAACTTGCCAGCGAAGAACAGCAGGGCTGTTTCGCCCTGCGTATCGACCGCGCTGAGATAGGGCTGCACCAGCACTGCGCGTTGCGCATCAAGCAGTCGCTGCACATGGGCAATCGCCGCACCGCGTTCCTCACGCACATAGCGCTGCGTATCGCGCGAACCCGCGCCGACGGTTGGCTTGACCACGAATTCGGCCAGATCAGGAAAACCATCTGCGGCTTGCCCCGGCTCGACGTAGAAGCTGTCGATGACCGGCACGCCCTTGGCGGCCAGCTCGCCGAGATAGTGTTTGTCGGTATTCCAACGCACGATCGGCAGAGGATTGAGCAGCCGGGTCAGCGCCGAGACTCGTTCGCACCACGCCAGAAATTCGGGCAAGCGCTGGGTGTAATCCCAGGTCGAGCGGAGCAGCACGGCATCAAAACGCTGCCAGGAGACGGTCGGATCGTCCCAGCTCAGCGTTTCGTGCTGTAGCCCCGCCGCATCCAGCGCGGCATGCAGGGCTGGGAGGTCTTCATCCAGAGGAAGCGCAGCAAGCGCGCTGGCGATGGCAATGCGGGGCACGAGGGTCATCCGGCAGTTCGATCAGTCCGCAATGCTAACAGCCGGATGCGTCGAGGCCGCGCGGCACGAAGTCACGCTTCAGCAGGCCCAGCAGCAGCGAGTCCTGGGTCTGTCCGAGTTCGCCCATGTCCAGCCGGTAGCGCTCGCGTGCGATGCCTTCGCGCTGAAAGCCGACGCGTTCCAGCAAGCGAATGGAAGCCGCGTTGTCGGGATCGGTATCGGCTTCGATGCGCATCCAGCCCAAGCTGTCGAAGGCATGCCGCAGGGCGAGATCGACGGCCTCTGCGGCCAGCCCCTTGCCCCAGTGATCTGGTTGCAAGGCATAGCCGATCCCGGCGCGGGCGTGGGCGGGCACGATGTCGTAAAAGGTCAGACTGCCAATGGCCTGATCGGTCTGCAGATCGGCAATCGCCCATTGCTGCAGGCTGCCATCACGCCAGCCACGCGCAATGCCATTCAGATAGCGCTGCGCTTGAGCGATTTCAGTCCAAGCGTGATGACTCCAATAGCGGGTGACGCGGGTGTCGCTGAACAGGGCGAACAGTGCGTTGCGATCCGCACGCGTAAAGCCGCGCAGGACAATGCGTTCGCCTTGCAGGCGCGGGGGAATGGGGGCTTTCAAACGGGTTCCTTTGCTGCAATGCGGCGCTCTTATGATGACGCTGGCGCGTCCGCATTGCATGAATCGGACTTCGAGACGATCCGCCATACTGCGCGTCTTTTCTCACCTTCAGGGAGTTTCGTCATGGCCATTCTGCGTCTCGCTGATCTTGATCTGGCTGGCAAGCGCGTGTTGATTCGTGAGGATCTGAACGTGCCGGTCAAGGACGGCAAGGTCACCTCCGAGCAGCGCATCACGGCGGCCTTGCCCACCTTGCGTCTGGCCCTGGAAAAAGGCGCGGCGGTGATGGTGACCTCGCATCTCGGTCGTCCGACCGAAGGTCAGTGGAGCGAGGCGGATTCGCTGGCGCCGGTGGCGGCACGGCTTGCCCATCATCTGGGCCGCGAAGTGCGCCTGATCCGCGACTGGGTGGACGGTGGCTTTGACGTGGCGGCGGGTGAACTGGTGCTGCTGGAAAACTGCCGCATGAACGTCGGTGAAGGCAAGGACAGTGCCGAACTGTCGGCCAAGTACGCGGCGCTGTGCGATATCTATTGCATGGACGCCTTCGGCACCGCGCACCGCGCGCAGGCCTCCACCCATGGCGCGATCCGTGCCGCCAAGGTTGCCTGTGGCGGTCCCTTGCTGATGGCCGAGCTGGATGCGCTGGCCAAGGCGCTGTTGAATCCCGCGCGTCCGCTGCTGGCCATCGTCGCGGGCTCCAAGGTCAGTACCAAGCTGGAACTGCTGGGTAGTCTGGTCAGCAAGGTCGATCAGTTGATCGTCGGTGGCGGGATCGCCAACACCTTCCTTGCGGCGCAGGGCTATTCCGTAGGCAAGAGCCTGTGCGAGTTCGACTTGCTCGACACCGCCAGGCAGATCATTGCCGATGCCAAGGCGCGCGGTGCCGAGATTCCGCTGCCCAGCGACGTCGTCGTCGCGCTCGCCTTTGCAGCGGATGCCCCAGCGACTATCAAGGCGATTGCCGATGTGGGCGCTGAGGACATGATTCTCGACATCGGCCCGGCGACCGCCGCGCGCTATGCAGAGCTGATCGCCAAGGCGGGCAGCGTGGTCTGGAACGGACCGGTCGGCGTGTTCGAATTCGACGCCTTTGGCAAAGGTACGGAAGCACTGGCCAAGGCGATTGCCGCCTCGTCAGCGTTCTCCATCGCGGGCGGTGGCGATACCTTGGCGGCGGTCGACAAGTACGGCGTCGAGGCCGGCATCAGCTACATCTCGACCGGCGGCGGCGCGTTTCTGGAATTCTGCGAAGGCAAAGTGCTGCCTGCGGTGGCGGCATTGGAGGCGCGCGGGTGAGGGAAATCTTCTTCGATCTCGACGGCACGCTGATCGATTCCGCCGTCGGGATCACCCGCTGTGCCGCCTACGCACTGGAACGCATGGGCGAGCCCGTTCCTGATGATGCCGTGTTGCGCAGTTGGATCGGCCCCGCCTTGCGCGAGAGTTTCCGTCCGCTGCTGCGCGATCCCGAACGGATCGAGCAAGCGGTCGGCTTCTACCGCGAGCGCTTCGAGGCCATCGGCTGGTCCGAGCACACGCCCTATCCGGGTCTGGCCGAGGTCATCGCCGAACTCGACAGCGATGGTCGGCGCCTGTCGGTGGTCACCGCCAAGAATGAGCCCTACGCCCGCCGCATCGTGGAACATCTGCCCTTTGGTGGCGTGTTTGACGAAGTGGTTGGCGCGACCTGGGATGGCAGCCGCAGTCACAAGCCCGACTTGATCCAGGAAATGCTGGATCGGCTCGGTGTCGAGCCACGCCACGCGGTGATGATCGGCGACCGCCGCATGGATATCGAAGGTGCCCGCCATCACGGCATGCTGGGCATTGGCGTGCTGTGGGGCTTCGGTACCGAACAGGAATTGCGCGACGCGGGTGCGAGTCATGTCGTGGCGGCACCGACCGAGTTGACGACCTTGCTGAGCTGATTGGCAAAGCCGCACGCGGACACTGGCAGCCTGTCGGACTTTGGAACAATCGGCTGCAAATCCGTCTGAACGGTGCGGATTTCGCCGCTTTTTTGGGCAATAGAACCCGCTATTACCCTGCAAAAGCGGCGAAATCCGCCCTCGCCCANNCGATTCCCAAAGCCCGACAGGCTGCTAGGCCCGACGGGCCGCTACACTCGCGGCCCGAAATTTTCGAGACGCGGCGTATGCATGTTTTTGGTATTGGGCTGCACATTCTGGTTGCGCTGTATTTCGCGTGGCACGTGATCCGCACCCAGCAAGAGCGCTACTGGTTGCTGGTGTTGCTGGTCGTGCCTCTGCTGGGCAGCGTCGCCTATGCCCTGGTGGTCTGGTTGCCACAGATGCGCGTCTCCCGCCACGGTCGGCGTCTGGAGCGCGGCGTGCGCCAGATTCTCGATCCCAATCGCGAAGTGCGTGAAGCGCAGCAAGCCGTGGCGGAATCCGCCAACCCCGCCAATCTGCGCCGTCTGGCCGATGCCTTGTTCGGCGTCGGCCAAGCCGATCAGGCCGTCGCCGCGTACCAGCGCGCCCTGACCGGCGTACATGCCGACGATCCTGATGTCGAAGTGAAACTGGCTGAAGCGCAACTTGAGAGTGGTGATGCCGCGGCGGCGCGCACCACCCTCGACGCCCTGATCGCACGCCACCCCAACTATCGCTCGCCGCGTGGTCATCTGATCTACGCCTGCGCCCTTGCCGCGCTGGGCGAACAGGCCAAGGCGCGCGAAGAATTCGCCATCGTGATCGACCACTTCGCCGGACTCGAAGCCCGTGCACGTTACGTCACCATCCTCAGCGGCTGGGGCGCACAAGAAGAAGCCGTCGCGCTGTGCCACGAATCCCTGCAACGTGCCGCGCGCATGCCCGCCCACGCCAAGCAATTGAATGCGGAGTGGATCAGTCAGCTCAAGCGGTTGCAGACGGGGCTGGCGAAGTAGGCAGTAAACCCGCCAGGGATAGGGTCTCCGGGAAGCGCGCGGACAAGCTCTTCGCTGGCGGCGTTGTTGGGGACGCGGCGAAGAGAGTCGCTGCATCGAGTGACTTGAGAGGGTGCCGATGCGGCACCCTCTCCGCTGTGAATCAGTGGCTCAGTAAGCGCCCAGGCCGAATCCGTTCCCGTTCTGGTCCCTGCCGACCATCAACAAGACGTTGTCGGTTTCGCCCGTCCGGGGTTCAATCGCGGTCTGCTTCCAGCCGCGCCCAACAACGATTGCACTGCTGTGCGCATCACCGACGGTGAAATCAAACATGCCATCCGTACTGGAAATCGCGGCTTGACCGCTCCATCCGCATTCGCCGGAGACCCGGTTTGGATTGATACAGATATGACCGCTAGCATCAATGCTCATGGGCAGAAGAATGCCGGGAACGAATTGCCCCAGGACCGGGCTAACGTATTCACCAGCGAGGTCGTTGATCGTGCGCAAAGGCAGGGGTTCATCTGTGGAGGGCTGCAATAGCCAGCTTCCGTACGTCCAGAAGTCGCTGGAATACGTCTTGGTGAAACGGATGCTTTCGTTGCCGTCGGCATCGAAGGTCGAATTTCCGTTGATGGTTGCACTGCCTTCGTTGGCACGAGTGGCCGCAAGGCTGCCTATCCAATGCGAAGACGCAGATGGATCGCGTTCAGCGATCAGTGTTGCGCCTGGCCTTACAACGTGGACCGCCAAGCCTGAGATGGATTGAAATACCCAGAGCTTGCCATTCGCATCGATGGCACCAAAAACCATCGCGCTCGCACTGGGTTCGTTATCCCGCGTGTACGTACCAGAAAGCAATTGATAATCGCCGGACTGCACAGCGCAGGCCTGGTTCGCACCACCCGCCAACCGGACCAGGCTGGTCTCGCCATTGCCGTAGATCGGCAGGGCGCTTTGCCATTTCAGCTCCAGATTCTTGCATTGGTCACCGACCTTCAGGGAAATCTCACCCCAGACCGGCAATTGCAGATCGTTCGGGTTGAAGCTGCCGAAGCGCATGCCCTTGGGCGCGTAGGCCGTGCCGCTGAGGACGTCACCTTCCAAGGTAAGGTCGGCGTACAGGGTCAGCGCATTGCCAGCGGCATCGTAGGTGTGCCAAATCCCGACCATCGTCGTGTCGGTCGCTTGGGCAAGGGTGAGGCCGTGGCCCGACTGGGCCGGGTTGAACCACGCGCCGTCAAGGCCGAGATTGGCGGCGCTGACCAGGGCGGTCTCAAGAATCAAGT
>DEHW01000143.1 GCA_002352135.1 Lysobacterales bacterium UBA2790 | reverse complement strand
TTCCATGCGGTCGTGGTGCAGGCAAAGCTTGCGCCCACGGGAAGAGCCATCAGCAGCGCTGCGGCCATAAGATTTTTCGTCATTGATTTCATGCAACCCTCTCTGCAGTTTGTGCTGCAAGTTACTGAACTGGACGGACTTCGTCCAACACCCCGCCGGAAGGCTATCACGAACTTGTGACAGTTTGTAGCCTTTCAGCACGCCGTTGGTCGAATCTTGCGAGCCCCAGAACCCGGGCCTCGGACAACNNGCGTAACGATCCGTTGCATTGATCAACGCGTCTGTGATCCCCGCCTCAAAACCGGAATGTCCCGCATCGGCGATGATCCGCAAGTCCGCCTCGGGCCAGGCACGATGCAGGTCCCAAGCGTTGGCGACCGGGCAGACCACGTCGTAGCGACCGTGAACGATGGTCGCGGGGATGTCGCGAATCTTTGACACATCGCGCAGCAATTGGTCTTCGACCTCGAAGAAGCCGCCATTGACGAAGTAATGGCACTCGATTCGAGCGAAGGCCAAGGCGAAGGCATCTTCCTCGTGCGATTGCATGAAGGCCGGATCCTGGTAGAGGAAGCTTGTTGCCGCCTCCCAGACCGACCAAGCCCGCGCCGCAGCCAATCGCACCGCCGGGTCCTCGTGTGTCAGGCGACGGTGGTAGGCGCTGATCAGATCATGTCTTTCCACCACAGGAATGGCGGCAAGATAGTTTTGCCAGGCATCGGGGAACACGCGTGAGGCGCCTTCCTGATAGAACCACTCCAGCTCCCAGCGACGCAGCATGAAGATGCCACGCAACACCAACTCGGTCACCGCGTCGGGATGCGTCTCGGCATAGGCCAAGGCCAGCGTCGACCCCCAACTGCCGCCAAAGACCTGCCAGCGATCAATGCCCAGATGGGCGCGAAGCTGTTCGATGTCGGCGACCAGATGCCATGTGGTGTTGTCGACCAGGTCGGCATGCGGCGTGGAGCGCCCTGCCCCGCGCTGATCGAACAGGACGATCCGGTACTTCGCAGGATCGTGGAAGCAGCGCATCTTGGCGCCACATCCCGCACCGGGGCCGCCGTGGAGGATCACCACGGGTTTGCCCGCCGGATTGCCGCACTGCTCGTAATAGATGTGGTGCCGCTCGGACACCTGCAACTGGCCGGTCATGAACGGGGCGACCGACGGGTACAAAGTTCGCATCAATTTACTCCGCCTTATCTACTTGAAACATTCGAAGCGCGCATTGCCTCACGGGAACGGGGTTACGGCCAGAATATGCCCGATGGTACTATGCGCGACCGCCCGTGGCGGACCTTGTGCGCCGACTTCGCCTTCGATACATCCTTCGAGCGCCATGGTGCAGCGCTGCGCTGCTGACTTCCGAATTTGCACGGGTATTCCCCGCCGCACGTCCCGCCTTGGAGCCATGTCATGACCGTCACATCCAATCCGATCGCCATTCTCGCCAAACTCCGTCACGCAGGCGGCCCCGCCAGAACCGTCGGTTTGGACGATGCGAGCATTGATCGATTGGTGGTTCAGTTTCCAGAGCTATCAGAGGCCATTGTTGCTGCGGGTGATGCCTTTGATGCACTTCGCACCGAGGGTTTGGATGATCTGATCGACGCGGATGAGATCACCCAGTTGCGCCTTGTGCAGCAGGACTATGTGAATTTTTACGCCGATGACTGCGTGAATCCGTACGTCGCGCTGACGGCACGTGGGCCATGGGTGGTGACCCTCAAAGGCGCGGTGCTGCACGACTCGGGCGGCTACGGCATGCTCGGATTCGGTCACACGCCGGAGGGCGTACTGGCGGCCATGGCAAAACCGCAAGTGATGGCCAACATCATGACGCCGAGTGTCTCCCAGTTGAAGCTGGGCCAAGCGCTGCGGCGGGAAATCGGACACACCCGAGGTGCCTGCCCCTATGCGCGCTTCCTGTGTTTGAACTCGGGCTCCGAATCGGTCTCTCTGGCTGGCCGCATCGCTGACGTGAATGCCAAGCTGCATACCGATGCCGGTGGCCGCCATGCAGGCAAGCGTGTCGTGCGTATCGCGGTGAAGGGAGCGTTCCACGGCCGGACGGAGCTGCCGATGCTGTATTCAGATTCGACGCGCCCGACTTATGCCAAGCATCTGGCCAGCTACAAGCATCACGAATCTTCGCTGATTACCATTTCGCCCTATTCGGTGGAAGAGTTGCAGCAAGCCTTCGCCGATGCCGACAGCAAGGGCTGGTACGTCGAAGCGATGTTTCTGGAACCCGTTATGGGCGAAGGCGATCCGGGTCGGCAGGTCACTCCCGAGTTTTACGCGGCGGCGCGAGCACTCACGAAAGCGCACGGCACCTTGTTGCTGGTTGACAGCATCCAAGCGGGCCTGCGTGCGCACGGAGTGTTGTCGATTGTCGACTACCCCGGTTTCGAGGGCCTTGAAGCGCCGGACATGGAAACCTATTCCAAGGCGCTCAACGCGGGTCAGTACCCGCTGAGCGTGCTGGCCGTCAATGAGCGTGCGGCGGATTTGTATCGCAAAGGCGTCTACGGCAACACCATGACCACCAATCCACGCGCCATGGATGTCGCCTGCGCCGTGTTGTCGCAATTGTCCGATGCGGTGCGCCAGAACATTCGCGCACGCGGCAACGAGTTCGTGGAAAAACTGCAGAAACTGCAGCACGAGCTACCGGGCCTGATTACCAAGGTGCAGGGTACTGGGCTGCTGTTTTCCTGCGAACTGGCCGATGATTTCAAATGCTATGGCGCTGGATCGACGGAAGAATTCATGCGTGAGCGTGGCATCGGTGTGATTCATGGCGGCACCAACTCGCTGCGCTTCACGCCGCACTTCAACGTCAGCAGCGCCGAGGTCGATCTGGTTGTCAACGCCGTCAAAGTTGCCCTGCTGCAGGGCCCTCGAAAGTCCTCCGCCCAAGCTGCCTGATCCACGCGTAATTTCGTTGGCAGCAGCGGGAAATCGCCCTGTTGCCGCACACCCTGAAGGTTACTGATTGCAATGAAACTCGTCGACGAAGCCGATATCCGCGTGATCGCCGGAAACGGCGGTAATGGCTGCGTCAGCTTCCGGCGCGAGAAATTCATTCCGCTCGGTGGACCCGATGGCGGTGACGGCGGCAACGGCGGTAGCGTCTATCTGGTCGCTGACGAAAACCTCAACACGCTGGTCGATTTTCGCCACCAGCGTCTGTTTCGTGCTCAGCGTGGTGAAAATGGCATGGGCCGCCAGATGTACGGTAAGGCCGGTGAGGATGTCACCATCCGCGTTCCGGTGGGCACCGTGATCATCAGCATCGACACCCAGGAGATCATTGGCGATCTGACTGAGCACGGCCAGAGCTTGCTGGTCGCGCAGGGTGGCGAAGGCGGGCGCGGCAACATCCATTTCAAGAGCTCCACCAATCGCGCGCCACGGCAGGCCACGCCTGGCAGCGTGGGCGACGACCGCGAACTGCGGCTGGAGTTGAAACTGTTGGCCGACGTGGGGTTGTTGGGTTTTCCGAACGCGGGCAAATCAACCTTCATTCGTGCGGTGTCGGCTGCGACGCCACGTGTGGCGGACTATCCGTTCACCACCTTGTATCCGAACCTTGGCGTGGTGCGCGTCGAGCAGGATCGCAGCTTCGTGCTCGCGGATATTCCCGGGCTGATCGAGGGTGCCGCCGATGGCGCTGGCTTGGGCGTGCAGTTTCTGAAGCATGTCCAACGCAACCGTTTGCTGCTGCATGTGGTGGACATGGCGCCGATGTGCGACGACGAAGACGATGCCATTGCCCACATCGTCGCCGAGGTCCGCACCATCGAACAAGAAATGGCGCGTTTCGATGCAGAGCTTCTGGAGCGCCCGCGCTGGTTGCTGCTGAACAAGGGCGACCTGCTGGATGCGGATGTCCGCGAAAGCCGCGCCCAGGCCGTATTGTCAGCCCTGCAATGGAAGGCCCCCTGGTTTCTGATCTCGGCACTGTCCCACGAAGGCACCTGGATCGTGGCACAAAAAGTCATGGCCTTCTTTGATGCGCAGAAGGCCGCCCAGAGCCTTGAGATCGAGGAGTCACGCCCTTGGAGCCCGTTGGACTGATTGTTTCAGCCTTTGCTCCTTGCCAGCGCAGTCTGGGAACCCGACAGCTCCTGCCAGCCCGTTTCGCCGATAAACGCTCGCGAACGGTCTGTACGACCACGAATCGGCGCTCGCCCTGGAAGCGCGCGACCTTCCGCCGATTCTCGGCGCAAGCAGCAACATCCATCGCGATGAAAAGCCGTCTTTGATCGCGGCATGCGGCATGCAGGCGATGGGTCATGCACACCCCCGTTCGATCAATTGATGCCCCGCCGAGCGCGGTGGAGAGCCTGTGCCACACATGGCGGGGGCGACCGTGGGACTGACCGTGCGCGTCGCGGTTTCGCACGAGCCTGACACCGGTTTGGCTTGGGAAGCGCTGCAGTCTGCCCTTTTCGACATGCAGCCCGACGCACTGATCCTGTTCTGCAGTTCGGGACATGCACTCAACCTTATCGCCGAGCAATTGGCGAACACGCGACTTCCTGTCCTTGCTTGCACCTCCGCCGAGTCGGCGCCAACCATACAAGCAATGGCTATGCGAGGGGCAAATCTGAGCTTGCAACGGTTTGCGTTCGCACCACTGTCGTCAGGATTGGCGGAAGCGGCATCCGACGCCAAGATGCAAGCCTTGCTGGATGCCGTGCAGAACCGCCGCGCCGAAGCCCATCAGGTCGGATTGTTGCTGGTCGACGGGCTGAGCCGCACCGAAGAATGGCTGGCCCACACGCTGTACACCAAACTCCCCCAAGTGCCCTTCCTTGGCGGATCGGCAGGCGATGAATTGCGCTTTGAACGAACCGCGGTGTATTGGCAGGGCGCGTTCCACAGCGATATGGCGGTCTTCGGCCTGTTTGAGCTTGACACCCCCATTTCTCTGTTCCAGTCGGAGCTCGTTGGGGGGCGGGGCGAACCGATGGTGATTACCTTGGCCGACGTCCAGAGACGCGCGGTACTGCAGTTGAACGGACTTCCCGCTGCAGAGGTATACGCCGCCGCGCTGGGCATACGGGAAGATGCA
Source organism: Lysobacterales bacterium UBA2790 (assembly GCA_002352135.1). Classification (GTDB taxonomy): domain Bacteria; phylum Pseudomonadota; class Gammaproteobacteria; order Xanthomonadales; family Xanthomonadaceae; genus Aquimonas. Next base: position 732 of record DEHW01000143.1, on the reverse strand, counting down.
TTGACGCCGTCCATCTGGCGCCAGCACCCCTTGATGGTCACCGTTGGAAACGATCAGGTCGCACGTGCAATCAGCCACATCGCCAGCGATGGCGCGCTGGTTTGCCTGTCGGCAGTCGAAAGCGGTTTGATTGCAACCATTGGCGAGGCCGCAAGACACCCAACCGATATCAACGACCTCGTCCAGCGGGCTCAGATGCGGGTCGACAATGTGGCCGGCTTGCTGTTGATCGATTGTGCGTTGAATGTCCGGCGCGAGGATGCATCCTCGCCGACGCACGCAACCCCGACGATCACCCTGCGAAGTTTCGGCGAGCAATTCAATGGACAGCACCTCAATGCGTCCGTCGCCGGTCTGGCATTTGGAGCCAGCCCATGAGTGAGCCGCTGGATGATCAGGATCCCCAAGTCTTGGGCAACGATGCCACCGGCGCGCTGGCGCGCAGAATCGCCAATCTCAATCGCATGCTGGCCGCACGCGATCGCACCATCGACGTCCTGATCAAGCGACTGGAAAGCCCGCAACAACGCGACGCTTCGGCGTTCGCCTTGTTGGAGCAGAACATCGCGCTGGAAGACGTCGTCTCGCGAAAAACCCGGGAGCTCGAACGCGAGAGACAACAATTGCATGATGCGCTGGAGGAGCTGAAACGGGCGCAAGACCGCCTACTGCAGTCACAGAAGATGGAGGCGATCGGGCAACTTGCCGCTGGCGTCGCGCACGAAATCAACA
>DEHW01000079.1:3282-6363 GCA_002352135.1 Lysobacterales bacterium UBA2790 | reverse complement strand
CTTTCGGCGGGTCTGTCGTGGATGCTGCAGACCTGGCTGCTGCAGCCGCTGGAACTGGATCACCTGCGCACGCTCGGTTTCATCCTGTTGATCGCCGCCGTGGTGCAGTTCACCGAGACGGTGATGAAGCGGCAGGCACCCGCCTTGTACCGCGTGTTGGGCATTTATCTGCCGCTGATCACCACCAATTGCGCGGTTCTGGGGGTGGCCCTGCTGAACGCGCAAACGCAGCACCGTTTTCTGCATGCCTTGTTGTATGGCTTTGGCGCGGCCCTGGGCTTCTCGCTGGTTCTGGTGATGTTCGCTGCGATGCGCGAACGTTTGGAGGCCGCGCAAACACCGGCCAGCTTCCGCGGCACGCCCATCGCGTTGATCACCGCGGGTTTGATGGCGCTGGCCTTCATGGGCTTCGCAGGCATGGATCGGTGAGCCTGCTCGGCACGCTGCTGATCGGCCTGCTGGGCTTGTTGCTCGGACTGATGCTGGTGTGGTCAGCGCGGCGCTTCCAAGTGCAAGGCAATCCCATGGCGGATCGCATCAATGCCCTGCTGCCACAAACCCAATGCGCACAATGCCAGTTTCCTGGCTGTCGACCCTATGCCGAGGCGATTGCGCGCGGCGAGGCCGACATCAATCAATGCCCACCCGGCGGCGAAGACACCATTCGCGCCTTGGCCGAACTGTTGGGCCGAGAGCCCAAGCCGCTGAATGCCGCCCATGGCGAAGAAAAGCCGCCGCGCGTCGCGTTCATACTTGAGGAAACCTGCATCGGCTGCACCAAGTGCATCCAGGCCTGCCCGGTCGATGCCATCGTCGGAGCCAGCAAACGCATGCATACCGTCATCGCTGATCTCTGTACCGGCTGCGACCTCTGTCTGCCACCCTGCCCGGTCGATTGCATCGAAATGCGGCCAGCCGACCCGCAGTAGCCCTGAGCATCACACGGTCAACAAAGCGGCAGCCTCAGGCTGCCGCCGCTTCCGTACCAAGAACCCATTCCGCTCAGAGCACGCCAAACCCTTTCAGCGCGCAAACCAGCAGGTAGCCCATCAGGCCAGTGACTGGCAGGGTCAGAATCCAGGCCCAAAGAATCCGCTCGATCACATTCCATTTCAGGGCACGGGAACTCTTCGCAAAGCCAACCCCCATGATCGCGGTCGAAATGCTGTGCGTGGTGGATACCGGCATCCCCAACATGGCGGCGCCGGAGAGAATCGTCGCCGAGGCAGTTTCCGCCGCAAAACCGTGCACCGGATGCAGCTTCACCATTTTGTGACCGAGCGTTTTGATGATCTTCCAGCCGCCCGCCGCCGTTCCGGCCGCCATCACCAACGCACAGGTCACCTTGATCCACGTGTCGATGCCATCATCATTGGGTCGAAGGAAGTCGAGATAGGACGGCAAGTTGTCCAGCTGTCCGACAGAGTGGGCACCAACAATGGCGAGCGCGATCAAACCCATGGTCTTTTGGGCATCGTTCAGCCCATGGGCAAAGCCCATGTACGCCGCCGAGGCGAGCTGCGCTTTGCCGAAGAACGCGTTGACCCATCGTGGCCTCGCCAGACGCCCCAACCAGCCCTGTCGTCGCCCAAGCCAGGCGATCAGGAAGAACAACAGCCCCATGATGAAGACGCCCAACAGGAAGCCGATCACCGGCGAGCTGATCATCGGGACAACGACCTTGTAGAACAGGCCACTTCCCTTGAACCAGGGATCGGCGGGTTGCGACCAGATCAAGACCGACCAGTCGTTGTCCGCTGCCCCTACTGACGCGCCGCACAAGCCGCCAATCATGGCGTGGCTGGACGAAGACGGCAGGCCAAGCCACCAGGTCAGCAGATTCCACGCGATTCCGCCAGCCAGACCGCACATCAGAATCTCCGACGTGACGGTCAGCACATTCGCGTCAATCAGCCCGGAGGAAATCGTCTTTGCCACGGCCTCTCCGGCCAGGGCACCAAACAGATTGGTGCCTGCGGCCAGCAGGATGGCTTGATTCGGACTCAGCACTTTGGTGGCGACCACGGTCGCAATCGAATTCGCCGTGTCGTGAAAGCCGTTGATGAACTCGAAAACCAGCGCTGTCAGGATGAACAGCAAGAGGATGGTCAGCTCCATTGACATCGGCTCAGGAGTTCTTCAACACGATCTGATACGTGACGACACCCGCTTCCCGGCAGCGATCAATGGCCTTCTCCAGAATTTCAAAGAAATCCTTGATCAGGATGACCTGCAAGCCGTCGTATTTGCCGGAATACAGGTCGCGATACAGCTCGAGAATCAACCGGTCCGCTTCGGACTCAATGGCACGCAACTTGTCGCTGAGCACCTTCATGCTATCGAGGTTCATCTTGCGCAGGCCGCAGACCATCTCGACCACGACATGCGCCGCCTGCTCCAGCATGGCAGCACGCGGGGCAAAATCAATGCCGTGCAGGTGCTGCTTGGCATAGACGTAGCGATCAGCAAATTTCTCGACCTGCTTCGGAATCTTGTACAGCGCGCTACCCAGCGCCTCGATGTCCTCGCGCTCCAACGGCGTGACAAAGGTCTGGACCAGCTCGTTGCTAATCGCCTCCGCCACTTCCCGCTCCTTCTGGCGCGCCAACTTGAACTCCTCCAGCGAGGGCTCCCGCTGGGGATCGCGCACCAGCGCATGCAGCGCCTTGGTGGCGTCTTCCGCTCCTTGCGCCGCACTTTCCAGCAGCGAGTAGAAGCGCGTGCCTTTGCCAAAAATAGTCTGCAGAGAAAACATCGGGTAATCCTGAGCGGGAGGAGATTCGCGCAACGTGCGCAGCGCCGTGATGTCAGCGCAGCGATATGGTCGTGGCTTGGTATGACACTATTGTGACAGCGTCCCTGAAAGCAGAGCCAAATCCAGGCTCAGAGACCTGAAGTTCCGCCACGCATGCCGCGAATCAACGGCGTTTTCGCGCCCGTCAAATCTCCGCAACCGAATTGTCATACTCCGGGAGCGCAGTGCTGCAAAATCGCACACCGTTCGTAACCTTGAGCCTAGTGAGGCCCAACAAGCGAGAGCAATGCCGTCTCGGCATCGGTAAACAGGCGCGAGCGCGTCAA
>DEHW01000079.1:0-3100 GCA_002352135.1 Lysobacterales bacterium UBA2790 | reverse complement strand
GCCAAGGTTGACTCAGAAGAAGCCGAGCGCACTGCCGCTGTAGCTGACCAGCAGGTTCTTGGTCTGTTGATAGTGATCGAGCATCATGCGGTGCGTCTCGCGTCCAATGCCCGACTGCTTGTAGCCGCCAAACGCCGCATGCGCGGGATAGGCGTGGTAGCAGTTGGTCCAGACACGGCCCGCCTGGATTTCACGACCCATGCGATAGCAGATCGCACCGTCGCGACTCCATACGCCAGCACCCAGTCCGTAGAGGGTGTCGTTGGCAATCGCCAGCGCGTCGGCCTCGTCCTTGAAGGTGGTAACCGATACGACCGGCCCGAAGATTTCTTCCTGGAAGATCCGCATTCGGTTATGTCCTTCGAACACGGTCGGCTGCATATAGAAGCCGCTCTCCAGATCGCCACCCAAATGCGCGCGACCGCCACCGGCAAGCACCTTGGCGCCTTCCTGTCGACCGATGTCGCAGTAGGACAGGATCTTTTCCAACTGCTCGCTGGACGCCTGGGCACCCATCATCGTGCTGTCGTCCAGCGGATTGCCCTGCTTGATCTGCGCCACGCGCTTAAGGGCACGCTCCATGAAGCGGTCGTAGATCGACTCCTGTACCAATGCGCGCGACGGACAGGTGCAGACTTCGCCCTGATTCAACGCGAACATCACGAATCCTTCGATGGCCTTGTCGAAGAAGGCATCGTCTTCGTTCAACACGTCCGCGAAGAAGATGTTCGGCGACTTGCCGCCCAGTTCCAGGGTGACTGGAATCAGGTTCTGGCTGGCGTACTGCATGATCAGACGACCGGTCGTGGTTTCACCTGTGAAGGCGATCTTGGCGATCCGGTTGCTCGATGCCAGCGGTTTGCCTGCCTCCAGTCCGAAGCCGTTGACAATGTTCAACACGCCGGCAGGCAGCAGATCCCCGACCAATTCTGCCCACACCAGCACGCTGGCCGGGGTCTGCTCGGCGGGCTTCAGCACGATGCAATTCCCTGCCGCCAACGCCGGCACGAGCTTCCAGCAAGCCATCAGCAAGGGGAAGTTCCAGGGAATGATCTGCCCGACCACGCCCAGCGGTTCGTGAAAGTGATAGGCAACCGTGTCGGCGTCGATCTCGGCCAGTGAGCCTTCCTGCGCGCGGATGCAACCGGCGAAGTAGCGGAAGTGATCAATCGCCAGCGCCACGTCCGCCGCGCGGGTTTCGCGAATGGGTTTGCCGTTGTCCCAGGTCTCGGCCACAGCCAGCAGTTCGGCGTTGGCCTCCATGCGATCGGCGATCTTGTTCAGACGATTGGCGCGTTCGGCCACCGAGGTCTTGCCCCAGGCATGCTTGGCCTTGTGCGCGGCGTCCAGCGCGCGCTCGATGTCAGCCGCATCCGAGCGCGCCACTTCACACAGCACCTGATTATTGACCGGGCTGGTGTTGTCGAAATAGCGACCGTTCACGGGAGCGACCCATTCGCCCCCAATGAAGTTGCCGTAGCGCTGCTTGAACACCTTGGATGGATCTTTGCTCTGACTCATGACATCTCCCTCGAATGCATGGTGTGAACCCAGGTGCCGCCGTGAGCGGCGTGCACAACCGGATGCGGGCAAGATCGCCCTGCCCCCAGTACATCGCAGAGATCATGCCAACCCATCGCGTTGTTGCAACGAACAACCCACGTTTCCCCAACGTCAAAGGCATCAACAGTCATTCCTTCCGCAACGCACCATTTTCCAATCGCCACAAGCACTTGCATTGCCGTTGAGGCTGTGGCCTGTATCGATACATCGACGCGGGACACTGTCCCGTTTTGCAACACCCGGAGGTCGGCATGTCGCGCCACAATCCCAGTCTTGGCCTTGATCTCTCCGACATCCGACGGCGCTTTTTCGCGGCGGGCGAACTGCCCGCACAGTCCTTACGCAGTGAAATCGCCCAATCCTGGCGACGTTGCCTAAGCAGTGGTTTGAACGCCGAATCGCAACCCGACTGGTCGGCCTGTCCTTTGGGCGAACTCTCGCAAGCCCGCGATCAACACCTTCTGCTGCGACAGCACGCCCGTCCGGAGCTGGAAGCCCTGCACGAACAAGCGCGTTCGACCGGCTGCATCGTCATCCTCACCGATCCCGAGGGCCTGATCCTCGATGCGGTGGGCCACACGGAATTTCTGGACCGTGCCGCCCGCGTGGCACTACGTCCGGGCGTGCGCTGGCAGGAAGTCAGCACCGGCACCAACGCCATCGGAACCGCCATCCACGAACGGCGTGCCATCGAAGTGCGCGGTGCCGAGCACTACTTCGACCGCCACCGCATCCTCAGCTGTGCGGCGACGCCACTACTCGATCCGTTCGGTCAGCTTGCCGGTGTTCTCGATCTGTCCGGCGACGCACGCACCCATCATCTGCATGCCTTGGGTCTGGTGCAGATGGCCGCGCGGCAGATCGAACATCGCGCCTTCGCCGAGCGCTTTCCCGATGATGTGGTGATCCGTTTGCATCGCGATCCTGCCCTTTTAGGCACGCCCGCCGAGGCCATCCTGGTGTTCCGCGATGGCCGACTGCATGCGGCCAACCGGCAGGCGCAGCAGGCCTTTGGATTCAACTGGTCAACGCTGGGGCAAACCCGTTTCGACGAGTTGTTTGCCGAACCCGTCGCCCGCGTGCATCAGCGTGGCGAACTGCACGACTGGGCGGGCGAGCGATTCATTGCCAGCTTGGACGGCAGCCGCGACCGTAAAGCGCGCAGTGTGGCGAACTCGGCACAGGAACCACGCACCCGCCAGACCAAGCCCATTCGCGACAGCGAAATCCGCTTGCCCGAACAACAGCGTCAGTTGCTGCGCGCCGCGCGCCTGCTGGATGCCGGTCTGGGCGTGATGATTCGAGGCGAAACCGGCACTGGAAAAGAGGTCTTCGCGCGCGCCCTGCACCGCCACAGCGCTCGGCACGATGCGCCCTGGGTCGCGGTGAATTGTGCTGCCTTGCCGGAAGCGCTGATTGAAGCCGAGTTGTTCGGCTACACCGAGGGTGCGTTCACTGGCGCACGGCGTCAGGGCAATCCGGGACTGCTACGTCAGGCCGACGGCGGCGTGCTGTTTCTCGACGAAATCGGCGACAT
>DEHW01000149.1:3660-9328 GCA_002352135.1 Lysobacterales bacterium UBA2790 | reverse complement strand
CCTTGTAGGCCATCAGCTTGTAGGCGTAGCGGGCAACGGCCTCGGTCAGCGCGGTGCTGCCGGCGGCGATCTGCGCTTCCTTGCCGCGCACGCGCTCGACCAGTGCGCGATAGCGCTCGGCATAGGCGGCGTTCTGGTAGTCGGTGAGCATGGCCACACGGCGGGCGATGCGTTCGTCCAGCGAGCTGGACAGCAGGCTGTCATCGAAGGGATCGGGCACGCGCTCACCAGGGGCGGCGTGGTGATCGATGCCTGCGGCGTCGATGACGGCAGTCAGGTTGATCGCTGCCAGACGACCCCACTGGAACGCTTGGGTATTCATGCTGACGGCCGCACCGTTCAACTCGATGGCACGCAGGATGGCCTCGCGTGACAACGGCACCAGACCTTGCTGCCAGGCGTAGCCGAGCATGAACAGGTTGGCCGCAATGGTGTCGCCAAGCAGGGCAGTGGCCAGTTGCGTGGCATCGACCAGCATCGGCTCACGTCCGCCCAGCGCGACGTTGACCGCCTTGACGATCTCCTTGGCCGGGAACTGCATGTCCGGCTGCATGGTGAAGGGACCGGGCATGGCTTCGTAGGTGTTCAGCACGACATGGCTGCGTTCGCCGCGCACTTTCGATAGCGCCCAGTAGTCGTTGACCACCACGATGTCGCACCCCAGCACCAGATCGGCTTCACCCGCCGCGATACGCACGGCGTGAATATCAGCCGGTGTGCGGGCGATGCGGATGTGCGTGGTGACGGCACCGCCTTTCTGTGCCAGACCGGTTTGATCCAGCACGCTGGCACCCTTGCCTTCCAGATGTCCGGCCATGCCGAGCAGGGCACCGATGGTCACCACGCCCGTGCCACCGACGCCGGTGATCAGGATATTCCAGGGCTGACTCAGATCGCTGCGGATACTTGGCTCGGGCAGGCTGGCCAGCAGGGCTTCGGCGCTGACCCGCTTGCTCTTGCGCAGGCTGCCGCCCTTGACGGTGACGAAGCTCGGGCAGAAGCCTTTGACGCAACTGAAGTCCTTGTTGCAGTTGGACTGGTCGATCTCGCGCTTGCGACCGTACTCGGTTTCCTTGGGCAATACGGAGACGCAGAAGCTCTTCTGGCCGCAGTCGCCGCAGCCTTCGCAAACCAGGCTGTTGATGACCGTGCGCTGCTGCGGATCGACCATCTTGCCGCGCTTGCGGCGACGCCGTTTTTCGGTGGCGCAGGTCTGGTCGTAGATCAGGATGCTGGTGCCTTTGACCTCGCGCAGACGCTTCTGCACGGCGTCCAGATGATCGCGGTGGATGAACTCGACGCCGCTCGGGAAGATTTCCGGGCGCGACCATTTGTCGATGTCATCCGACACCACGACGATGGTCTGCACACCCTCGGCGCGCATCTGATGCGCGATCTCCGGCACGCTCAAGCTGCCATCGACGGGCTGCCCGCCGGTCATGGCGACNNACGGCGTCGTTGTACAGAATCTTGTAAGTGATGTTGACCTTGGCAGCAATCGCCTGACGAATTGCCAGCGAGCCGGAATGGAAGTACGTGCCGTCGCCCAGGTTCTGGAACACATGCGGCGTATCGGTGAACGGCGCTTGGCCACACCAGCTCGCACCTTCGCCACCCATCTGGGTGAAGGTGTCGGTGCGGCGGTTCATCCAGGTCACCATATAGTGGCAACCGATGCCGCCCAGACCACGCGAGCCTTCGGGAATCACGGTCGAGGTGTTGTGCGGGCAACCAGAACAGTAATGCGGTACGCGCGGGAAGTTGGCGCGTGGCAACGCCAATTCGGCTTCCTTGGCCTCCATCCAGCGCATCTGCTGCTCGATGGACTCGGTGTTGAAGAAGCGCTGTACGCGCTTGCCGATGACCTGCGCAATGGTTGCGGGCGTTAGTTCGCCGGTGCTGGGCAGAATCCAATTGCCCTGCTCGTCGTACTTGCCGACCACACTCGGGTGATTCGGCCAGTTGAACATGTATTCCTTCACCTGCGACTCGATGAAGGCGCGCTTTTCTTCGACGACCAGAATGTCCTCCAGGCCTTCGCAGAAGCGCTGCAATCCTTGCGGTTCAAGCGGCCAGGTCATGCCGACCTTATAGACGCGGATACCGATATCGGCGGCGACTTTTTCATCGATGCCGAGGTATTCCAGCGCCTGCAGCACATCAAGGTAGCTCTTGCCGGTGGTGATGATGCCGAAGCGCGCACGCGGCGAATCCAGCACCACCTTGTCGATCTTGTTGGCGCGCGCAAACGCCTGCGCAGCGGCCACCGCATAACGATGCAGGCGCATTTCCTGATCCATCGGCGGATCGGGCCAGCGGATATTCAAGCCGCCGCCCGGCATATCGAAATCATCCGGCGTGATGATGTGCAACTGATGCGGATCGACGTTGACCGAACCGGACGATTCGACGGTTTCAGCAATCGTCTTGAACCCGACCCAGCGCCCAGTGAATCGCGACATCGCCCAGCCCAGCAGGCCCATGTCGAGAATGTCCTGCACACCGGCCGGATTCAGCACCGGCATCATCGCGGAGACGAATTCCAGCTCCGAGCCATGCGGCAAGGTGGAACTGCGACAGGCGTGGTCATCGGCCGCCAAGGCCAGCACGCCACCAAAACGCGAAGTGCCTGCGGCGTTGCCGTGCTTGAACACGTCACCGCAGCGATCCACACCCGGCCCCTTGCCGTACCACATCGAGAACACGCCGTCGTACCTGGCGCCTTCGAACAGGTTGGTCTGCTGACTGCCCCAGACCATGGTGGCGCCCAGATCTTCGTTGACGCCGGGCGTGAAATGAATGGCCGACGCCGCCAAGTGCTTGCGCGCCTTCCACAACTCCAGATCAAACCCACCGAGCGGACTACCGCGATAGCCGGAAATGAAACCCGCCGTGTTGCGTGACTCGGCGCGGTCACGCATCTGTTGCATCAGTGGAAGGCGCACCAGCGCCTGTACGCCACTCAGATAAATACGCCCCGCCTCGCGGGTGTACTTGTCATCCAGGGTGTACTGCAGATCAAGCGGGGAGGCAGGCGATGAGACGGGAACAGACATCGGACGAGCGACCGGCTGGGGGCGAAGCGACAAATCCTAACATTTGAAACCTTTCCACCCGAGCTTTGTCCGGTATACGGTGCAGCATGCTGCGAAGGCTATGGGTATGATTCGTCAGCAAATTGCTGCAACGCAAAAGCTGACATTCGTCAATCAGGACGCCTCGTCCGCGTCAGACGATGGACATTCATCTTTCGGGGGAAACACATGAGCAGGTTGACCTTCGGCCTATTCGCCGATGCGCGAAACCACGTCCTGAACAGCGCTGGGTTGCTGTTGTCACTGATCTTGAGTGGCGCGTCCGGCGGTCTGTATGGGCAGGACGGACTGCCGTCGGTGGAGGACAACTACGTTGACACCGACAACGCCGCGCAGTTCGCGCAGGCCATCGATCCCCAAGATCGTCGCGCAGTGCAACAACTCGAACAACTGCTGCGCTATGACGAACGTAATGTCCCCGCGCGCGTCCAGAACGCGCACGTGCTATTGAACCGAGGCTTACGTGCCCGTGCGGCCCAGGAATTCGACTACGCCATTCGCGTGGCGGAAGCAGGCAGTCGGCTGCAGCGTTACGCCTACTGGAATTACGGCTGGGCGCTGCTGCGCAGTGCCGATACCGCTGGCGCGATCCAGCAGTGGCAAACCGCAGCACAGTTGCACGGCGGCAAACCGGACTGGGTACCGCCGCTGTTCGCACTGGCCTTCTGGCAAAGCGGTGATCGCGAACTGGCGGTGAGCTACTACAAGGCTGCCGTGCGCGCGCTGCCGGAGCGTTGGGGTGATCGGCACGGCATGCAGGAAGCGACCAAGGACTGGACCGCCAACGACAAGTTCGCCTTGGAGTCGCTCTACGCCGCGTGGCGCGAATCGATCGGACTGGGCGGCGATTGATCGCAGGGATCGGCAGCAGTCGAAACGAGCCGAGCACCTCCTGTGCATGAGGTGCTCGTGCAGGGAATCAACTGATCATTGTGCTTCGGTGGTGACAGCCGCCAGCGCCGCTTCGGCATCCCGCGTCAGCAGTCGNNTGCGACAGCAGCACGTCAACGATGGTGCGGGTACCGACTTCAAAGCCGGCCTCGGTCGCTTCCAGGGCGCTCTGCGCGGATACCAGCGCCTGCTTGCGTGCTTCGATCTCGCTGATGCCCGCCAGTACGGCGCGATAGGCATTACGCGTGGTCCGCGTCACCGCACGTCGCTGTTGCTCCAACTGATCGGCCACCGCGTCGCGGCCATACACGGCCTGGCGCACCGCCGATTGCGTGGCGCCACCCGCGAAGATCGGCACGTTGAGGCTCAGGCCGATGGTGGTTCCATCGTTCTCGCTGTTCGCCGGCACGTTGAAGCCGCTGCTGAGCACCCGATCACCCCAGCCTGCACCCTTGTCGTAACTCACGAACGCTGACAACGAGGGCAGATGCCCGGCACGCGCCGTGGCAATGTCCTGTTCGGCCGCGTCAAGCGCCAAGGTACGACCGCGCAGGGTCGGGCTTTCCGCCAGGGCGATGTCCACCCATTGGGTCAGATCGGAGGGTTCAGGCAGCACGGGGACAAAGCCGTCTTCCAGACCCTTGAAGTTCTCCATCCAGGTCCCCGTGATCTCGGCCAGAGCCTCGCGCGCGTCATCCAGCGCGTTCTCGGCGGTGATCGCCGAGGCACGTGAACTGTCGTAGCGGGCGCGGGCTTCGTGTACGTCGGTGACCGCCGTCAGACCCACTTCGAAGCGTTGCTCAGCTTGGTCAAGCTGACGCTTGACTGCGCGCTCATCCGCACGGGCGAAGGCCAAAGTATCGATCGAGGTCAGCACACCGAAATAGGCTTGCGCCACCCGCAAGGCCAAGCCGTCGAGCGCCGCATCCAGATCAGCTTCCGCCGCAGCGGATCGGGCGCGGGAAGCGCGCAGGCGGGTGTAGTTGGCGTGACTGTAGAGCGACTGCTGCAAGTCGACGCCATAGCTGCGACTGCGGCTGTCCGAATCCGTCGTAGCGCGACCGAACACCAGATCGCCATTTTCGTCCGGCACCGCACTGAACGACGTGCTGCTCGAGTCGCTGTCAGAAAGACTGGCGCTACCACTGATCTGCGGCAACAAGGCAGCACGCGATTGCACCACCCCTTCGCCTGTGGCCAATCGCTGCGACTCGGCTGCGGAAAGTTGCGGGTCGCTTTCGCGTGCCAGTTGGTAGGCTTGCAGCAGATCCGCCGCCGCGGCCTGACCACCCAGGGCGAACAGCAGCGCAAAACTCAGGGGACGCAGCAGCGGCAATTGCATAGTGATTCCTCGCGGGTAATTCAACTCAGAGCACGAAGGCGGGCTTGGGTTCCGCTCCGTGCAGATAGGAAATATCGGTATCGAACAAGCTCTCGCGCTGCCAACCGGCGGCGGTACGCGTGAGCAGAATTGCCTCCTGCGCCGGGCTGTCGCCGCCGATGTAGAACAGACGCCCACCCATCCGGACCCATGAAGCGAAATGCGCGGGCAGGTCTTTCACGGCGGCGGTGACCACGACCACATCGAACTCCCTGCCTGGCGCGTAGCTCATCGCATCAGCGACTTCAACGCGAACATTGGTCATTCCCGTCGCGTGCAGACGCAAACGTGCGCGTTCCAC
>DEHW01000149.1:0-3581 GCA_002352135.1 Lysobacterales bacterium UBA2790 | reverse complement strand
GGATCCAGCACCTCCCAGGGGCGGATCTGCTGCTCAACCATCGCAAAACGGGCGTGTTCCATATCCAGAGGCATGGGAAATTCCTGAGGGCTAGTCCGACTGTGGACGCAAGGCCTTGATTGTAGTGCCATGCGGCAAAGCCGACCAATGCCGACTTGGGTCGGACACAGCATCGGTTCNNCCGAAGAAGGCACTTCGTGACAGCGGAATCATCGCCAGAATCGCCGCCAGCGCGGTCAGCACGATGGGCCGGAAGCGCCGCACCGTGGCATCGATGATGGCATTCCATGGCGCAGAGCCATCGCGGATGTCGTGCTCGATCTGGTCCACCAGAATCACCGAGTTGCGCATGATCATGCCCGCCAGCGCAATGGTGCCCAGCATGGCAACGAAGCCGAATGGTCGTCCCAGCAGCAGCAGGAACAGCGTGACCCCGATCATGCCCAGCGGCGCACTGAGAATCACGATCACGGTGCGCGAGAAACTGCGCAGCTGGATCATCAACAGGGTCATCACCACGACGAAGAACAGTGGCATGCCCGCCATGATGGACTTCTGTCCGCGCGCGGAATCTTCAATGGTACCGCCGACTTCCAGCAGATAGCCCGAGGGCAATTCGGCACGCACCTGGTCCAGCTTTGGCATGACTTCCGCAATGACCGTTGCTGGCTGCACGTTGCCGTAAATGTCGGCACGCACCGTCACGGTTGGCAGTCGATTGCGATGCCAGATGATGCCTTCCTCGAAGGCGTATTCCAGCGTCGCGATCTGCGACAGCGAAACCGCGGTGCCGCTCGCGGTCGGCACCGCCAGGCTTCCCAGCATGGCCAGGCTGGCACGCTCTTCGGCAGGACCACGCAGGGCGATCTGGATCAGTTCATTGTCCTCCCGGTAGGTACTCACCGGTGTTCCCGAAAGCGATCCCTGCAGAAACTGCGCGACATGTGCCGAGGTGACACCAAGTGCCCGCGCTCGCGCCTGATCGATCACCACCTGCACGACCTTGCTGGGCTCCTCCCAATCCAGATGGACGTTACTGACATGCGGGTTCTCGATCAGCTTCGCCTGCACCGCGCGCGCCAGTCGACGCACCTCGTCTATGTGTTCACCGGACACCCGGAGTTGCACCGGGTAGCCTACCGGCGGGCCATTCTCCAGCCGCGTCACGCGTGATCGAACCTCGGGAAGCGCCTGCGGCAAGGTATCGATCAGCCACTGCCGGACCGACTCGCGCGTCTCGATATCGCGCGTCTCCACCACGAACTGCGCAAAGCTCGGNNCTTTCCACGCCCGCCTTGTCCTTGAGCATGGCCTCAACCTTGCGTGCCTGTGCATCGCTGGCCGTCAACGAAGCGCCCTCCGCCAGCTTGAGGTCGATCATCAACTCCAACCGTGGCGACGCCGGAAAAAACTGCTGCGGCACGAAGCGGAACATCGCGATCGACAGCACGAACAGGGCGACGGTGATGCCGATCACCGACTTGCGATAGCGCACGCACCATTCGACGATCTGACGGAATCGCACGTAGAAACCGGTCTGATAGGGGTCGTGTGCGCCATGCGCCTTGCCATGCTTTTCGGCATGCAGACGGGCCAGATCCGGCAAAAGCTTGTCACCGAGATAGGGAACGAAGACCACAGCGGCGATCCACGACACCAGCAGGGCCAGAGTCACCACCTGAAAGATCGAACGGGTGAATTCGCCGGTGCTGGACTTCGCAATCGCCAGAGGAATGAAGCCCGCCGCCGTAATCAGCGTACCGGTCAACATCGGGAACGCGGTCGAGTTCCACGCAAAGGCGGCGGCTTTCATGCGATCAAAGCCCTGCTCCATCTTGATCGCCATCATCTCCACCGCGATGATTGCGTCGTCGACCAACAGGCCGAGCGCCAGCACCAACGCGCCAAGTGAAATCTTGTGCAGGCCGATGTCGAGGTAGTACATCCCTGCGAAAGTCATCGCCAACACCAGCGGGATCGACAAGGCGACCACCAGACCGGTGCGGAAGCCCAGGGAGAAGAAGCTCACCACCAGAACGATGATGACGGCTTCAGCCAGCACGCGGACAAATTCGCCCACCGCATTGCGCACCGCGCGCGGCTGGTCGGCCACACGGCGCAGCTCCATGCCTACCGGCAGGCTGGACTGCAGACGCGCAAACTCCACATCCAAGGCCGCACCCAGTTGAATGATGTCGCCGCCCTTGCGCATCGAAACGGCGATGCCGATGGCGTCCTCACCCATGAAGCGCATGCGCGGCTCAGGCGGGTCGGAAAAGCCGCGGAACACATCGGCGACATCCGCGATGCGGAAGTCGCGATCCGCCACACGCAAGGGGAAATTCTTGATGTCATCGACCGAGGTGAAGCGACCGGTCACGCGCAGACGAACGCGGTCGGTGGCGGTCTCGAAAAAGCTTGAATCCACCACCGCATTCTGCGCATCCAGTGCCGCTTGAACCGCGTCCAGTGGCAGGCCCAGCGTAGCGAGCTTGGTGTTGGAGAGTTCGATCCAGATCTTTTCCTGCTGGACACCGATCAGTTCGATCTTGCCGACATCCTTGACCCGCGTGAGCTCCAGCTCCAGCCGCTCGGCGTAGTCCTTCAGCACGGCGTAGTCGAAGCCATGCCCAGTCAACGCATAGATGTTGCCGAAGGTGTCGCCGAATTCATCATTGAAAAACGGCCCTTGAATGCCCGATGGCAACGTCAGCCGGATGTCACTGATTTTCTTGCGAATCTGGTAGAACAACTCGGGCAGTTCGCTGGAACGCATCGAATCCCGCGCCGCGAACAACACCATCGATTCGCCGGGCCGCGAGTAGGAACGGATGAACTCGTAACTACCGGTTTCCATCAGCTTCTTTTCGACCCGATCCGTGATCTGGCGGCCCACTTCTTCCGCACTGGCGCCCGGCCACAGCGTGCGCACAACCATCACTTTGAAGGTGAACGGCGGGTCTTCGTTTTGTCCCAANNGCGGCACGCAGGTCGACTGCGCGATTGTCCCGGTCCACCGCGCGAACGCGCTGCCCGTCACGCAGCAAGTGGACACCACCGGCCACGACCCAGTCCGTCGTACTCACCCCGCTCAGCACCGGCACCTCGGTTTCGCCATACGGTCCCAAAGTCACCGGGCGCTTCTGCAATGCGGCACTCTCGGGGTGAATCACCCAGACGTAAGCCTCGCCGGCATCGGCATTGATGGCCGACAGCGGCAGCGCAAGCTGCGTGCCTTCGCCGGTGCCGATGAACACCCGCGCGCTGCCGCCCAGTTCGACCGGCTGTGTCGTCGCGTCGATTTGAATCCGCGCGGCGAATGTGCGCGAGGCGGTGTCCGCTGAGGGGGCCATTTCACGGATCTTTCCATTGAGCGGTTGCTGCGGCTGCGACCACAACACCACGCGGACCAACTGGCCTACTGCATGCCGGGCGGCATCGCGCTCTGGAATGCTGATGGCCACTTCGCGTTCGCCATCCTGCGCCAATACGAAGGCCGCCTGCCCTGCCGCGACCACCTGGCCCGCTTCCACCATGCGCTTGGCAATCACGCCGTCAGCGGGGGCACGCAGCTCGCTGTA
>DEHW01000215.1 GCA_002352135.1 Lysobacterales bacterium UBA2790 | reverse complement strand
TTAACCTAAGTGAAGCTCAGCACGTAATCAAGCGCGATATTCATCCGGTGACGGACACAGACACATCAGATTGCGATCACCCCACACATTGTCGACGCGGCCGACCGGGCACCAGTATTTGTCGGTGCGTGCAACGCCTTTCGGAAAGACCGCCTCTTCGCGGCTGTAGGGTCGATCCCAAATGGCGTCGACCAAATCGTGCACCGTGTGCGGCGCGTGGCGCAGGGGACTTTGATCGATGGCATAACGACCCGCCTGCACGGCGGCAATTTCCTCACGAATGGCGATCATCGCATCGCAGAAGCGATCCAGCTCGGCCTTGGATTCCGACTCGGTGGGTTCGATCATCAGGGTACCGGGCACCGGGAAGCTCATCGTGGGCGCATGGAAGCCGAAATCGATCAATCGCTTGGCGATGTCATCGACGGTCACGCCACAGGCGTCCTTGAGCGGGCGCGGGTCGACGATGCACTCGTGCGCAACGCGACCATTGTGGTTGCGGTATAGGGTCGGGAAATGCGGCTCCAAGCGTGCCGCGATGTAGTTCGCCGACAGAATCGCCGCCTCAGTCGAACGCCGCAGTCCTTCGCCACCCAGCATCAGAATGTAGGCATAGGAAATCGGCAGGATGGAGGCCGAACCCCAAGGTGCGGCGGAGACCGGGCCGACCGGCGACTTGCCACCGTCGTGCTCGGGATGACCGGGCAGGAACGGCGCCAGATGGGCCTTCACGCCGATAGGACCCATGCCGGGGCCGCCGCCGCCGTGCGGGATGGCGAACGTCTTGTGCAGATTGAGGTGACTGACGTCCGCGCCATACTGGCCGGGCTTGGACAGGCCGACCTGCGCGTTCATGTTGGCGCCATCGAGATAAACCTGCCCGCCGTGGGCATGCACGATGTCGCAGATCTCACGGATGCGCTCCTCGAACACGCCATGGGTGGACGGATAGGTCACCATGAGCGCCGCCAGATTGGCCGAATGCTTTTCCGCCTTGCTGCGCANNGGATTGGTGCCGTGCGCGGAGGACGGAATCAGGCAGACCGTGCGGTGTGCATCGCCACGCGACAGGTGATAGCCACGAATCGCCAGCAGTCCGGCGTATTCGCCTTGTGCCCCGGAGTTGGGCTGCAGCGACACCGCGTCGTAGCCCGTGATCTCGACCAGCCAGCGTTTGAGATCCTCGAACAGCTCTCGATAGCCGTGCGTCTGGTCACTGGGTGCGAAGGGATGCAATGCACCAAACTCGGGCCAGGTGACGGGAATCATCTGCGCGGTGGCATTCAACTTCATGGTGCAACTGCCCAGCGGAATCATCGCGCGGTCCAGCGCCAGATCGCGGTCAGCCAGCTTGCGCAGGTAGCGCAGCAATTCGGTTTCCGAGTGATACTTGGAAAAGATCGGGTGCTTCAGGCAAGCATCGGATCGTTGCAGACTGGCCGGAATCGCCGAGGGCGCATCCGCCTCGACGGCGGCGTAGTTCAGCACGCGACCAAACGCCGCCCAAATCGCTTCGACCGTCGTCGGTGTGGTGGTTTCATCCAGGCTGATACCCAACCGACTGTCGCCAATCAAGCGCAAGTTGATCTTCGCCGCCAGCGCATGCTCGACGATGGCAGCGCGCTGACTACCGACATCGACCGTGATGGTGTCGAAGAACGCGTCCTGCTCCGGCGCAAAGCCCAAGCGTCGCAAACCGGCCGCCAGCGTCGCGGTGCGACGATGCACGTCGTGAGCAATGCTGCGCAGCCCTTCCGGGCCATGGTAGACGGCATACATAGATGCCATCACCGCCAACAACACCTGCGCGGTACAGATGTTGGAGGTCGCCTTGTCACGGCGGATGTGCTGCTCGCGCGTCTGCAGGGCCAAGCGATACGCGGGCTGTCCGCGTGAATCCACGGATACGCCGATCAGGCGGCCAGGAATGGATCGTTTGTGCGCGTCCTTCACCGCCATGTAGGCCGCGTGCGGCCCGCCAAACCCCATCGGCACGCCAAACCGCTGCGTGCTGCCAATGGCGATATCCGCACCCAACTCGCCAGGCGGCGTCAGCAGCGCCAGCGACAACAAATCGGCGGCGACGATGCTCAATGCACCGGCATTGCGGAGGTTCGCGATCACCTCGCGCCAGTCACGGATCTGACCGAAGGTGTCGGGATACTGCAGGATCGCACCGAAAACGGCGTTCGGATCGAGATCGGTCGCGGGATTGCCGACGATCAGTTGCCAACCCAGCGGCTCGGCGCGGGTACGAATCACCGCGATGGACTGCGGATGGCAGGCGGCATCCACGAAGAAGGCTTTGCTCTTGGACTTCGACACCCGCTGCGCCACCGCCATGGCCTCGGCGGCTGCGGTTGCTTCGTCCAGCAATGAGGCGTTGGCGACATCAAGCCCAGTCATCTCGACGATCATGGTCTGGTAGTTCAGCAGGGCTTCCAGACGCCCCTGACTGATCTCCGGCTGATACGGTGTGTAGGCCGTGTACCAAGCGGGGTTTTCCAGAATGTTGCGCAGAATGACCAGCGGCGTGTGGGTACCGTAGTAGCCCTGCCCGATCAGCGAGGTAAACACCTGATTGCGTGCGCCGATCTGGCGCAAACGCTGCAGCGCTTCGACCTCCGAGAAAGCAGGCTCCATGCCCGTCAGTGATTTGCCTTGCCGAATGGAAGCGGGCAAGGTTTCCGCAATCAATGCTTCGACGCTTTCCGCGCCCACCGTCTGCAACATCTGGTCGATGTCACTGGCAGTCAGGCCGATATGGCGGTCAGCAAATTGGCGGGCAGGATGTGCAGGGCGCGGCAGAGACATCGTCATGGCGGAATACCGACTGATTAAAGAATGAAGGCGCGAAATGCACCACGCCGGATCGCGTGATGCAGACGCCCCAATCTGTCGGTTGACCTGAGAACGTTATCCCTTCGGCGGATGCGCACGTGGTGGAGGGGGCACCGGCGCATCACTTTCCAGATGTTTGACCGTCACACGGTCCTTTTGCCTGAGAGTTTCCGGGGCGGTTGCTCCTTCGGCGTCGGACGGGCCGATCTCTCCCGTGTGACGTTGCATAGCCTAGCAGGTCATCGCCGTCGACCGTGATCGTTTTAGGCGAAATATGCCGGACCACTTCACAAGACTGGTCCAACACCGCCGCACTGCCTATGCTCGTCAGCCCTGCCCTTCGACCGCCATTGGGATTCCCATGTTCTCGCACCTGCAAGCCGCCCCGACCGATCCTATCCTGGGCCTGATGGCCGCCTACAGCCAGGACAGCCGCCCCTTCAAAATCGATCTTGGCGTCGGGGTATACAAGGACGAGGACGGGCACACCCCCATTCTGGCGTCCGTGAAAGAAGCAGAGGCGCGACGCAGCCGCAACGAAACCACCAAGACCTATATCGGCATGGCCGGCGATCCGGGATTCAACGCGCAGATGGATCGCCTCAGCCTGGGCGACGCCCGCGCGCTGACGGATTCGCGCGTCGCCACGGCGCACACACCGGGTGGCACAGGTGCATTGCGAATCGCCGCAGATCTGATCAAGCGTTGTCGCCCTGATGCGACGGTATGGATGAGCGATCCGACCTGGGGCAACCATCCGGCGGTGTTCAAGGCGGCGGGTCTGACTGTGCGCGATTACCCCTATTACGATGCCGCCACCCAGTCGCTGCGCGCCGACGCGATGTTCGACGCCCTGTCCAAGGTGCCCGCAGGCGATGTCGTGTTGCTGCATGCCTGCTGCCACAACCCGAGCGGTGTCGATCTGGCGCCCGAGCACTGGCAGCGGCTTGCCACCATGGCGCAGACACAAGGCTTCGTGCCGCTGGTCGACATGGCCTATCAAGGCTTTTCGACTGATCTCGATAGCGATGCTTACGGTGTTCGTCTGCTTGCCAACGCCTTACCCGAGTTGATCTACACCACGTCGTGCTCGAAAAACTTCGGTTTGTATCGCGAGCGCATCGGCGCCGTCAGTGTGGTTGCTGCCAACGCCGAGCAGACCGTCATCGCAAAGTCCCATCTGCTCAGCACGATCCGCAACAACTACTCGATGCCTCCCGCGCATGGCGCGCTGATCGTGGCCGAAATCCTCGGCGATGCCGAGCTGAAGGCGCAATGGCTGAGCGAACTGGCCGCGATGCGAGATCGCATCAATACCTACCGCCATCTGATGGTCAGCCGTTTGCGCGAAGCCGGTGTCGAACGCGACTTCAGCTTCATTGATCGGCAACGGGGCATGTTCTCCTTCCTCGGCATCGCGCCGGAACAGATTCAACGCCTGCGCGAGGAATTCGGCATCTACATGGTCGGCTCCAGCCGCGCCAACATCGCCGGACTCAACCAACGCAACCTCGCGCATTTCGTAGACGCGATGGCGACCGTCCTGAAGCCCTGATCCATCCCGCCGCCCCCACGCAACGCCCGCCATTGACGCGGGCGTTGTTGTTTTGGCGTCGAACATTTCGCGTCGCCTGCCCACTGTCGCCAATCTGTCACCTCGCTGCATCGCGTCTGTCATCCGCCACCCACATCCTGCGCCGGTTCGAAGACTGGCCGTGCGCATTGCAGCCGCCCCGCGCACATCGGGCCAACAGGCGGTATCTATTGGATGACGGGAAGCCCACGTGAACACTCGCAGCAACACCCTTTCTCTGGCCATTGCCCTGGTGCTGGCCACACCCACCGTGATGGCGGCGACCGAGGCTGACAGCAGCGCGGCGAGCGCCAAGGAACTCGATGCCGTCTCGGTGATTGGCGAAGGCGAAACCCGACAGGTGCAGACCCTGCAGGCGATTGATCTGAAGCGCGCCGTGCCGGGCACCAGCCCCTTGAAGGTGATGGACAAACTGCCGGGCGTGAACTTCACCTCGTCCGATCCGTTTGGCGCCTACGAATGGTCCACGCGCATCACCGTGCGCGGCTTCAATCAGAACCAGCTCGGCTTCACCTTGGATGGCATCCCGCTTGGCGACATGAGCTACGGCAATCACAACGGCTTGCACATCAGCCGCGCGGCGATGGCCGAGAACATCGACTACGTCGAACTGGCTCAGGGCGCAGGTGCCGCGAGCACCGCTTCAACCAGCAACCTCGGCGGCACCGCGCAGTTCTTCACCCGCGATCCGTCGATGGAATACGGCGCCCGCGTCTCGCAGATGCTGGGCAGCGACAACGCGCAGCGCACTTTCCTCAGCCTCGACAGCGGCGATCACAAAGGCTTTTCAACCTATCTTAGTGGCGTCTACTCGAAGACCGACAAGTGGAAGGGCGATGGTCCGCAGCAGCAGTGGCAGTTCAACGGCAAGGCCTTGTTCCAGCAGGACGTGTGGTCGCTGACCGCGTATGCCGCCACCTCGCGCCGTGAAGAAACCGACTACGGCGATCTGTCGCTGGAATCGCAACAGCGCCTCGGTTGGGACTGGGACAACTACCAGAACGACTGGCAGCGTGCCATCGATGCCGCCAACGGCATCTACACCGGCGGCGTGAACTCGCTGGACGACGCCTACTATCTGGGTCGCGGCCTGCGCAATGACGATCTCGCCTCGTTGACGCTGAACTGGGACGTCAACGATGTGCTCAGCACCAAGCTGCAGGGCTACTACCACCGCAATGAAGGTCAAGGCCATTGGGCGACGCCCTACGCCCCATCCTCGGCGGCCGTGCCGATCTCCATGCGCACCACCGAATACGACATCGAACGCACGGGCTTCATGCCGTCGCTGACCCTGGATCTGGGCATGCACACGGTCGAAGCCGGTTTGTGGAGCGAAACCAGCGTACACGGCCTGCAGCGCAACTTCTATCTGCTGAGCGGCGCACCGGACGCGATCTTCTTCTACCGTGACCCAGCGGTCCGCGTGTTCAGCCAGCGCTTCGACACCGACACGCTGCAGTACTACGTGACCGACCGCATCGACATGATGGACGGCCAGTTGACGGCAGATGTCGGCTTCAAGGGCAGCGAAGTCGAGATCGATGCCGTCAATCGCGTCGGCACGCGTGCGGTTGGCAGCATCACCGCCAAGGACAACTTCATGCCGCAAGTGGGCCTGCGCTACGGCCTGATGGATGGCGTCGAACTGTTCGGCAGCTATACGGAAAACATGTCGGCCTTCCGCCCTGGCATTGGCGGTCCCTTCTCGACCACGCAGGCAGGCTTCAACGAGTTTGCAGACGATCTGCAACCGGAGACCTCGGACACGTTTGAAATCGGCGTTCGCCTGTCCGGCGACAGCTACAAGGCATCGCTGGCGGCGTATCGCGTCGACTTCCAGAATCGTCTGCTCAGCATCGCCCGCTGCGCGGGCATTATCGGTTGCCCGTCCAGCTTCGCCAACGTCGGCGATGTCAACTCCAACGGAGTGGAAGCCACCCTGGTGCTGAACTTTGGCGATGGCCTGGAGTGGTTCAACTCGGTCGCGTGGAACCGGTCCGAGTACGGCTCTGACTACATCAACGGCGATGTGCTGGTGCCGACCGACGGCAAGAACGTGGTCGATGCACCGGAACTGTTGTTTGCCACCGAACTGAGCTGGACTGCCGGTCCGCTGGACGCGACCCTCGGCGCCAAGTTCACCGACGAGCGCTATATCACCTACCTCAACGACTCCAAGGTCGACAGCTTCTGGCTGATGGATGCCAGCGCCGGTTACACCTTCGAGAAGCTGGGCATGCTGGAGTCGCTGCGCGTCTCGCTGAACATCAGCAACCTGATGGACGAAGAGTATTTCGCCACCGTCGGCAGCAACGGCTTTGCGACCTCCGACCCGGATGGACTCAACTACACGCTGCAGACCGGTTCGCCACGCCAGTTCTTCCTGAACTTCGACGCGCGCTTCTGATGACGTGCTGACACGCAACGCCCCGTCACCCCAGGGTGGCGGGGCGTTTTCGTTGTCGCGCGAACACCCCTCTTCCTTGATAACGAGCACGCCATGAAATGCCTTGTCCATTGCGCATTGCTGCTGACCGCCATCGCCAACATCCATCCCGCGCATGCGCAATTGGCTCTGCCATCAAGCGACACGACACTGACCCATATCGCGTTCGGCTCCTGCGCCAAAGAAAACAAATCCCAGCCAATCTGGGACGCCGTCAACGCGGCGCAACCGGAGTTGTTCGTATTTCTCGGCGACAACGTCTATCTGGACACCCGCGATCCGCAGGTGATGCGTGAAAAATATCAGCGTCTGGCCGATCAACTCGGCTTCCAACAGCTCAAGGCGCAGACACCGCTGATCGCAATCTGGGACGACCACGATTTCGGCGAGAACGACGCCGGTGCTGACTATCCGATGAAACAGGCCTCGCGCGAGGCCTTCCTAAACTTCTGGCACGAGCCAAAGGACTCGCCGCGCTGGTCACGCGAGGGCATCTACACCGCCTACAGCTTTGGGCCGATGGGTCAGCGGGTGCAGATCATCCTGCCCGACCTGCGTTGGAATCGCAGTCCGCTGATCGTGGATCCTCGTTGGGACAGCGAATCCAGCTACGAAACTTGGGCCAAGGCACAGATCGACTCGGGCAAAGAAGTGCCCGGCCCCTACGCCCGCAATCCCGATCCCAAGGCGACCCAACTTGGCGAAGCGCAATGGCAATGGCTGGAAGCGCGCCTGCGCGAACCGGCCGACCTGCGCATCGTCGGTTCCAGCCTGCAAGTACTCGCGGATTTTCCCGGCTGGGAAGGCTGGATCAACTTCCCGCACGACCAACAACGCTTGATTGGCCTGATCCGCGAGACCGGCGCNNGAAGTGTGGAAGGTGCCGGTGCCGAACGCACTACGTCAGGGCGGCATCTTCCGCCAGGCCAACTTCGGTCGCATCGATATCGATTGGTCGGTGCGGCAAGTCACCCTGTCATTGCGTGATGCCAAGGGCGAGCCCTTGCTGACCCAGACATTGCCGATCCGCTGACGCACAAGGCATCGGGGCGGCATCAAAGCCGCCCCGCACTCACTGCCCTTCCAGCAGATAGAACAAGGTACCCAGCACGATCAAGGCGGTCACCACGGCAAAGAAGATCTTGATCCAACTGTAGGGCCGTTCCCCGTCAATCGCGCCGGTGTAACCGTTGGCCACCACCTGGAAGTTTCGCGACCCGTAGGTGTAGCTGACCAGCCAGACCGGCATCAGCACATGCTTGAAGCGACGGTCGGAATACTGCGCCTGAACATCCAGATTGCGATGCGTATCGCCGGGCACCTGCTCGGCACACAGGCGACGCAGCGCGGCCTGCATCTGCGCCATATTGGTTTCGGCCGCCGCGCGCAGATCGATCTGATAGCGCTCCACCGTCCAACCGCGCACGAATTCGGGCGAATACAGCTTCAAATCCGTGGTCGTCGGAAACGGCTCGATACCGCTCAAGAGTTTGGCGTGGATACCCGTGCTGGCGGGCACCAGATCGTCATCGAAATGGTGCTGCAGCGCACCGGAAGCGTGCTCCCACCGGGTGCGGCGCTCACTCTTGCCATTCACGGTGACGTGATAGTGATACCCCGCCTCAGCCGTCCAGCGCGCATCCGCATGCGCGTCGAAGGTCCAATACGGCAGATACACCCCATGCAAGGTGTCGGTGAGCGCGGCGGTCTTCAAACGGTTGGGCGCAAACCAGCGCGTCTGATACCAACGCCGAATCAGATCGCGCACCTGTCCATCACTGATCTTGAACGGCAACAGGCTCTCGGGTACGAAGGCATCGCTCTGCGCGGCGACTTCGATGATCTTGGGCGAGCCGCAGAAATCGCAGCGTTGCGCCACCCGCTCGGCACTGAACACCGTGATGGCATTGCAGTTCTGACACTGCACCTCGCGCTGCTGTGCCGCCATCGCAGGCTGCACGCCACTCAGCGCCGAACCCAGATCGTGCTCGACGATGCCACCTGCCTCGACTTGCGCCGGTGCCCACTCAGCCTGCGTCCCACAAAAGGGACAGACCAGCGCCTGCTTGGCCGCATTCCACTGCATTTCCCCGCCACAGTTGTGACAGGGATGTTTGTTCACCGTGGCGTTCATTCGCCGCGCAGGAAGGCTTCGAGGGCCGACTTGGCGATGCGCGTGGCATTGCCGATCTTGCGCGCCTTCAGGTCACCGGCGTCGATGGCGGCCATCACATCTTCGACCGACACACCCATGGTCTGCGCCGCCTGTTCGGGCGTCAGCACCTCCAGACCCGCTGCGGGCGCTGCGGTGGCCGGAATGGGCGGTGGTGTTGCCGCCGCCGGTGCGGTTTGACCTGCCGACATGCTGCGCGCCAACTCCTGCGCCATCGCAAAGCCTACCGCCATCTGCGCAGGTGCCGCCGCCGCAGCCGCGCCTTCGCCACCTTGGCCCATGCCATGCGCCATCTGGTACTTCACGAAATCGTTGAGATTGCCGACCGCACCCATGCTCGAACGCTTGTCGATGGCCTGCTCGACTTCCGGCGGCACCGACACGTTTTCGACCACGAAGCTGGTGATCTCGATACCGTATTTCTCGCTCATCACGCTATTGACCAGCGGCAACAGCGCCTCGCCCAGCTCGCTGTAACGCATCGCCACGTCCAGCGCGGGAATCTTCGCCGTCGCCAGCGCCTGCGAGAACACGCTGATCAAGCGCGAACGCATGGTGTCGGCGAACTCGTCGAGGCGGAAGTTCTGATCCGTACCGGCCACTTCCTTGAGGAACTTCGGCGCATGCACGATNNGTGAACAGGCGCGTGTTGAGGTAGTAGACATCGCACTTGAAGGGCGAATCGAAGCCGTACTTCCAGCCCGAAATAGTCGACAACAGCGGGATGTTCTCGGTCTTCAGCGTGTGCTTGCCCGGCCCGAACAAGTCGGCGTACTGACCCGCCGCCACGAACTGCACCAGTTGCGACTCGCGCACGATCAACTGCGCGCCGTTCTTGATCTCCTTGTCATCATCCGGCCAACGATAGGACAGCGTGTCGCGCGAATCGTCGGTCCACTCGATGATCTCGATCAGCTCACCCTTGATGAAATCGAAAACGCCCATGCTTGCCTCCGTTGGTTGGGTGAAGCCCGCGACGATTGTATGCCGGAGACGTGACGCGGCAATGCATCAAACACGGGAGCACTGGATAGGGTTCCAGTAGAATCACAACGCAAAGCAGAACCCGATACGGACACCATGACCGACCAAGCGCGCCCCACCTTTCACGGCTTTGAACAGATTCCCTTGCACGAGTACGCCGAGCGCGCGTATCTCGACTATTCGATGTATGTGGTGCTCGACCGCGCCCTGCCCTTCGTGGGCGATGGGCTGAAGCCGGTCCAGCGCCGCATCATCTATGCGATGAGCGAGCTCGGCTTGAGCTCGGCCAACAAGCCGAAAAAGTCGGCTCGCACCGTCGGCGACGTGATCGGCAAATTCCATCCGCATGGTGACTCGGCCTGTTACGAGGCGCTGGTACTGATGGCGCAGCCGTTTTCGTATCGCTATCCGCTGATCGAGGGCCAGGGCAACTTCGGTTCGCCGGATGATCCGAAGTCGTTTGCGGCGATGCGCTATACCGAGTCGAAGCTGACGCCGATTGCCGAAGTGCTGCTTGGCGAATTGGCGCATGGCACGGTGGACTGGACACCCAATTTCGACGGCACGCTGCAGGAACCGACCTGGTTGCCCGCGCGCCTGCCGCATCTGTTGTTGAATGGCACCACCGGCATTGCGGTGGGCATGGCGACCGATATTCCGCCGCACAACCTCAACGAAGTGGTCAGCGCCGCGATCCGCCTGCTCGACGATCCGGATGCCACGGTGGCCGACCTGTGCGAACACATTCGTGGTCCGGACTTCCCCACCGCTGCGGAAATCATCACGCCCGCCAATGAGCTGCGGAAACTCTACGAAACCGGCGGCGGCAGCGTGCGGGCGCGCGCCGCGTGGGTGCGCGAACAGCAGAACCTGGTGATCACCGCGCTGCCCTATCAGGTCAGTCCCGGCAAGATCATGGAGCAGATCGCGCAGCAGATGCGCGCCAAGAAGTTGCCTTGGCTGGAAGATTTGCGCGACGAATCCGACCACCAGAATCCGATCCGTCTGGTGCTGGTGCCGCGCAGCAATCGCGTTGACTACGAACAGTTGATGGGCCATTTGTTTGCCACCACCGACCTGGAGCGCAGCTACCGCGTCAACTTCAATCTGATTGGTCTGGACGGCAAGCCACAGGTCAAGAATCTCAAAGCCTTCCTGCGCGAATGGCTGCAGTTCCGCACCGATACGGTCAGTCGTCGCCTGCGTCATCGCCTCGACAAGGTCGAACGTCGCCTGCACTTGCTGGAAGGCCTGTTGATCGCCTTCCTCAACCTGGACGAAGTGATCCGCATCATCCGCAGCGAGGACGAGCCCAAGCCGGTGTTGATGGCACGCTTCGGACTCAGCGAGGAGCAGGCCGACTACATCCTCGACACCAAGCTGAAACAACTGGCGCGGCTGGAGGAAATGAAGATCCGTGGCGAGCAGGACGAGCTGGCCAAGGAGCGCGAAAAGCTCATCGGCATCCTTGGCTCGGCGGCCAAGCTGAAGAAGCTGATCAAGGACGAACTGCTGGCCGATGCCAAGAAGTTTGGCGACGCGCGGCGCTCGCCACTGGTGGAACGTGGTGCCGCACAGGCCATCGACGAGACCGAACTGGTCGCCAACGAGCCGGTTACCGTCGTTGTCTCGGAAAAGGGCTGGGTGCGTTCGGCCAAGGGCCACGACATCGATCCCGCTGGGCTGTCGTATCGCGAAGGTGATCGTCTGGCCTTCGCCGTGCGGGGCCGAAGCACGCAGCAAGTCGCCTTCCTCGACAGCAGCGGGCGCAGCTATTCGACCGCCGCGCACACCCTGCCCTCGGCACGTGGCAACGGCGAACCGCTGACCGGGCGTTTCGCGCCACCCAACGGGCTGGGCTTTGTCGCTGCGGCCATGGGCGAGAACGATCAGCGCTTCCTGCTGGCATCGAGCTTCGGCTACGGCTTCATCACCCGCTTCGAGAACTTTGTCGGGCGTGCCAAAGCGGGCAAGGCCCTGCTCAATCTGGATGATCAGGCCAGCGTGATGAGCCCGCTGAGCGTTGCCAATCCAGATACCGACCTGCTGGTCGCCATCACCAGCGCCGGCCAATTGTTGGCCTTCCCGGTTGCCGAATTGCCGGAACTGGATCGCGGCAAAGGCAACAAGCTGATCCAGATTCCGCCGGCCAAGTTGAAATCGGGCGAAGAACGCGTGATCCATCTCGCCATCGTGCGTCAGGGCGGCGAACTCGTATTGAGTTGCGGGCAGCGCAAACTCACTCTCGCCGGACGCGATCTGCAGGCCTACAGCGGCCACCGCGCCTCACGCGGCAATCCACTGCCACGCGGGTTCCAACGTGTGGATGGCGTGGAAACGCCGTAACACCTCTCGCTCGCGCCGCCGTCAGCACCCACTGGCGGCGGCGTGGGTGACTCAGGCCTTGCGACCCAACATCGCGATGCCCACCGCCTCGGCGACTTCGATGCCATCCACGCCCGCCGACATGATCCCACCGGCATAGCCCGCGCCTTCGCCTGCAGGATACAGACCGGCGACATTCAGGCTTTGCAGGTCCTTGCCACGATTGATCCGCAGCGGTGATGAGGTGCGCGTCTCCACGCCGGTGAGCACCGCATCCGCCATCGCGAAACCGGCGATCTGTCGATCAAAGGCGGGCAAGGCTTCGCGGATCGCCAGCAAGGCGTAGTCCGGCAGACTGGGGCGATCTGCCGCGGCGAGATCGGTTGGCAAGACACCCGGCTTGTAGGAGGGCTCAACGCTGCCAAAGGCAGTGCTGGGGCGCTGTTTGAGAAAATCGCCCACGCGCTGACCCGGTGCCTGATAGCCGCCGCCGCCCAATTCGTAGGCGCGCGATTCCCAGTAGCGTTGGAAGGCGAAACCATCCAGTGGACTGACCGCACCTTCACTCCGCCCATCTTGCCGATAGTCCTGCGGCGTGATGCCGACCACGATGCCCGCATTGGCATTGCGCTCGTTGCGCGAATACTGGCTCATACCATTGGTGACGACGCGCTCGGGCTCGGANNTGTTCGATGCGGAAGCCGATGGAAAACGGTTTGGCTTCCATGTGCACGCCGCGCTCGTGCAGCATGCGGAAGGTATCGCGGGCGCTATGGCCGACCGCCAGCACGACATGCTCCGTGTGCAGGACCTCGCCATTCGACAGGCGCAGGCCGCCGATACGGCGCGAGCGCCCATCAGCCGAGCCCGAATCCAGATCGTCGATCAGGACGTCCACCACTTGTTGTTGGAAACGCACTTCGCCGCCCAGCGTCTCGATCTCGGCGCGCATGTGCTCGACCACGCTGACCAGACGGAAAGTACCGATATGCGGCTTGGCGACGTAGAGAATTTCCTCCGGCGCGCCCGCTTTAACGAACTCGCTGAGCACCTTGCGGGTGAGATGGCGCGGGTCGCTGATCTGGCTCCACAACTTACCGTCGGAAAACGTGCCTGCTCCGCCCTCGCCAAACTGCACATTGGAATCCGGGTTGAGCTGACCTTGTCGCCACAAGCCCCAGGTGTCTTTGGTGCGTTCGCGCACCGTCTTGCCGCGCTCCAAAACGATGGGTCGCAATCCCATCTGCGCCAGCACCAAGGCGGCGAACATGCCGCAAGGCCCAAAGCCGATCACGACCGGACGGAGCGGCTGCGTCGCGGCAAAATCCGGCGGCGCGCTGCCGACCAGAACGTAGCGCATGTCAGGTGCCGGTCGCACATGCACATCATCGGCAAAGCGGCGCAGCACGTCAGCTTCGAGTGTGTCATCACGCAGTTGGCAGTCGAGCGTGTAGATCAACAGGATGGCGGACTTGCGGCGCGCATCCCAGGCACGCCGAACAACGGTGATATCCCGCAGCGCGTCCTCGTGCAAGCCGAGACGCGCCAGCACGGCAGGACGCAAGGCGTCCGGCGCATGATCCAAAGGCAATTTGAGTTCAGTGATCCGCAGCACGGACGACCTCGACAACGGAAAACCAAACGACTCAGCAATCGGGCAAGGCACCGGCAAGCGATGGCAAACCACCCGCGATGCCCTGACTGCGACTCATGGACTCGCGGGAAGCGAGTCCATGACGATCTGATCGCGCAGGCGCTTACTCGGACGGCGGTGTATCGCCGTTCGGCTCACCCGGATTCGCATCCGTCGCTGACGCATCTGCCGCAGGCACGTCCTCGACCTCTTCCTCGAAAGCGGTAACGGCCTCGATGCCCACCAATTGCTCGCCATTGCGCAGTCGAATCAGGGTCACGCCCTGCGTATTGCGACCGACGCGCGCGATCTCGGCAGCGCGTGTGCGCACCAGGGTGCCTTGATCGGAGATCAGCATGATTTCCTGATCATCCTGCAATTGCACTGCACCGACCAGCGCACCATTGCGCTCGCTGGTCTGGATGGCGATCACGCCTTGGGTGCCACGACCCTTCTTCGGATACTCCGTCAGCGGCGTGCGCTTGCCGAAGCCGTTGATCGTCGCGGTCAACACGTCCGCTTCGCCCTGCACGCAGATCAACGAGACCACTGACTCGCCTTCCGCCAGACGCATGCCACGCACGCCGGTCGCGGTGCGGCCCATCGAACGCACGGTGTTCTCGTCAAAGCGCGACACCTTGCCATTGGACGCGAACAGCATCACATCGGACTCNNGTCAGTGGGGTTTTCTTGACGGTGCCCTGCGCGGTGGCGAAGAACACGAAACGGTCTTCGGGGAAGTCGCGCACCGGCAGCACGGCCTGGATCTTCTCACCTGCTTCCAGGGTGACGAAATTGATGATCGGCCGTCCCTTGGAATTGGGACCTGCATCCGGCAACTGGTAGACCTTCGGCCAGAACACACGACCCTTGCTGGTGAAGCTGAGAAGGATGTCGTGCGTATTCACCACCCAAAGGCGCTCGATGAAATCCTCATCCTTCACCGCGGTCGCGGAACGCCCCTTGCCGCCGCGCCGCTGCGCGCGATAGGTCGACAGCGGCTGGCGCTTCACGTAGCCCGAGTGCGACAAGGTGACCACCACATCTTCCGGGGCGATCAGATCCAGGATATTGAGGTCTTCCTGATTGACCTGAATCTGCGTGCGGCGGACATCGCCGTATTGCTCACGCANNGCGGTATTCGTCGGTGAGTTTTTCCTGCTCCAGTCCGGTCAGACGATGCAGGCGCATTTCCAGGATCTCCTTGGCCTGCGCCTCGGACAACTGGTAGCCCTGCTCGCTCAACCCCAGATCCAGCGGCAGATCCTCCGGACGCGAGGCTTCCGCACCTGCCGCCGACAACAAAGCTCGCACCAGACCCGGTTCCCAGCGCCGCGCCAGCAGGCGCTCACGCGCCTCCTGCGGACTGGCCGACGTCTTGATCAGCTCAATCATCTCGTCGATGTTGGCCAACGCAACCGTCAAACCTTCGAGGATGTGGGCGCGATTGCGTGCCTTGCGCAGCTCGAAGATGGTGCGGCGGGTAACGACTTCACGACGATGCCGCACGAAGGCTTCGAGCATCTCCTTCAGGCCCAGCAGGCGCGGACGCCCGTCGACCAGACAGACCATGTTGATGCCGAACACCGATTCCATCGGTGTCTGCTGGAACAGGTTGTTCAGCACCACATCGGCGGCCGCATCGCGACGCACTTCGATGAAGATGCGCATACCGTCCTTGTCGGACTCGTCACGCAGCTCGCTGATGCCTTCGAGCTTCTTTTCCTTGACCAGCTCGGCGATCTTTTCGATCAACCGCGCCTTGTTCACCATGTACGGCAGTTCGGTGACGATGATCGCTTCGCGATTGGTTTTGCTATCGACTTCGATCTCGGCCTTGGCACGTACATAGATGCGGCCGCGACCCGTTCGATAGGCCTCGATGATGCCTGCCGAGCCGTTGATGATGCCTGCCGTGGGGAAGTCCGGCCCCGGCACGTACTGCATCAGACCATCGACGCCGATCTCCGGGTCATCGATCAGCGCCACCGTGGCATCGATGATCTCTGACAGGTTGTGCGGCGGGATATTGGTCGCCATGCCCACCGCGATACCCGCCGAGCCATTGACCAACAGGTTGGGAACGCGGGTCGGCAGAACCGTCGGCTCCAGTTCTTTCTCGTCGTAGTTGGGCTGGAAATCGACGGTTTCCTT
>DEHW01000081.1 GCA_002352135.1 Lysobacterales bacterium UBA2790 | reverse complement strand
TCGCGCACATCGCGGCCCACTGGTAGAACTGATCAGTGCGGACGCAAGCCGCGTACCCCGCCGCTCTGGCGGCGAGGCGGGTCGTCGTCGGGACCGACTGGTCCGAGCGGTATCAGGTCGGCTTCACGACCATCAGCCAGAAAATTGCCAACACACTGAGGAACGCTGGCCAGCCAAGCCAGAACCAGACGCGCATGGCGCGTTGGTAGCTCACGCTCAATTCGGCGTTCGTCGCTGCGGAAGTCTGCGCCAGATCTCGCGCGCGGATCTGCAGCCACAACACCGGCAGCCAGCAGGCGCCGACCACGAAGAACAGCAGCAATGAGGTGCGCCACCAGAAGGCGTCAAGTGGCCAACCGAGTTTTGCCGACAACAGCAGGCCGGTGAGCAACTGAACCAGCACGGCGGGCGCGGTGAAGCAGGCATCGGCAATGACCACGGTGCGTGCGGTGGCGGCGATCACCCGCGCGTCGCCACGCCGATGCGCCATCCACATGAAGAAAGCGATGCCGAGTCCGGTGCCAAACAGCAAGGTTGACGACAGGATGTGGATCCACTTAAGCCACAGATAGTCCATCGCCCTACCTCCGATCACTCAAGACCCACAGCACCGCCAAGGCGGGCAGCAGAACCAGATTCTTGGCCAGGCCGCCAAGTGGGTCCAGCCACAAGGCGGGCAACAGTGCGCCGAAGACCAGCGTGTAGCCAGACACCATCCCGAGCGTGGCAGACACCGCCCAACGAGGTCGCCAGCCACTGCCCAACCACAGCGCCAACACGAGATCGGCAGCGCCCGCGAAGCGCGCCCACGCCACAGGCTGCAGGTCAGCCAACAGGCTTCCTGCCGACAGCGTCTCGATCTGTGCGGCCGGCGTCGTAAAGCCCGCCCAAGCCGAGAGCAGGCACAGCAGAATCACCGCGATACGCAACACTGGCACCAGCAAGTAGAGTTGCGCCTGCCAGCGATCCTGCACTTGGCTGGGTTGCGCGGCCAACACGGTCGTCAGATCGCGCGGCGCGGTTCCAAAGTGCTGCTGCAGACGGGCATGCGCATCGGGTGCGCAGACATTGCCGCGCTTCAACATTCGCCACACCGTCTGTCCCATCGGGCCCGCTGCCATGCGCTCGCTGAACGCCACCGCCAGATCCACCACCGCGACCGGCACGCGTACGGTCCTTTGTCCGGCAATGCGCAGCCACGCGCGCCACTGCAGAAGATAGTCGCGCAGGCTGATCGCCTCGGCGCAGCCCACCTCAAAGACGCCCAGCTGTTCACCGCTCAGGGCCGCGACGACCAGTTCCGCCAGATCCTCGGCCTCCAAGGGCTGCATCAGCCACGCACCGTGACCGGGCAACGGCACCGCCCAGGGCAGCGCCGCCAGCGCCCGCAACAGCGAGGTTCCACCGTAGGAGCCGCGCGAGGCGTAGACCACCGAGGGTCGCAGCACCACGGCACGCAAGGGCAAGGCCAGCAGGGCCGCATCGAAGCGATGCTTGGAAGCAATGAACTCACCATCGGCCGGATCGCCCAGAGCCGAGATCTGCACGAAATCGCGCACACCGCGTGCGACGCACGCCTGGGCCAATGCCAATGGCCCGGTGTGATGGATGGCCTCGAAATACTGCCCGCGAGTCTCGCGCAAAATGCCCGCGACGTTCACCACCGCGTCGATGCCATCAAGCAAATGAGTCCAGTCAATCGCGTCGGCGTGCGCCAGATCGCAGTGCCGTTCGTCACTGCGGTGCGACGGCGAGCGCACTGCACGAATCACCTTCCAGCCGCGTTTGCACAGCGCGGCCACAATGAAGCCGGCGAGAAAGCCATTGGCACCGGTCACCAGCACCGTTATCGATGGCCGTTGCGGAGACATGGGGTCCGTCATGGTCAATGTGCCGCTTCCGCGTTCAGAGTATCCGGCCAAGCCTGAGGGTAAACCTCGTCGACGACAATCCACCCGGCAGGCGGGCACGGAATGTTCGAAGCCCTCCGGTCACGGCGAGCCGTGGCGGCGCGATCCGTGCACTATCGGCGGCCTGGCTTGCGCCGTTGATCGTACTCACCCTGCCTGCGCGTACTCACCCATTGCGCATCAACAGCGCCGGTGCGTGCTGCGTGATCTGATCGGCGATCTGCTCGAACATCCAGCGCTTCGGCCCACTCAGCGCACCGCTATGCACGGCGGTGAATTCCAGCACCGGTTCTCCGCCGCGGTGACGTTTGAAGTCGCCTGCACCCGAGCTGTAGTGCAGACGCAGTCCGCGATCCTTGGCTTCCCACAACAGTCGCGCCATCAGTCGCCGATACAGGCCCAAGGGACCGGGCGCAGTCGTGTCGTAGCCGATCAGTGGCGTGGTAAGCCAGCCATGCTGGATGTAGAGCGCAAGCACGCCGACGAGTTGGCCTTGCCAGCGCAGCGCGAGCAGTTCCAGCGGCGAATCCGGCTGCAGGCAACGGGCGAAGAAGGCATCCGTGAAGTCGGGATTCAGGGCCGAGTGCTTGTCGAAAAACACGGCGCGAAAACAGCGCCTCAGGGCAGGAATATCCTCGACCGTCAATTGCGCGTGCGGCACCCAGTCGACACCGTCGCTGCGCATCAATTTGTGATCGCGGCGCACATGGTTGCGCTTCCACAAGTCGCTGCTGGACGGGTCGCATAGATAGACCAGACGGGCGGGCAACAGACGCCACCCATCCGCCCGCAAGGCGCTCGGCAACACGGGCTCCACGTCGGCACAGACATTGCGCCAGAACAGCGCTCGACCCGCCGTCTGTGGCAGGGCCAAGGCGCGCCAATGCGCCACGTTTGACGCCAACACAGGCGAGCCCAGTTGTGTCGAAAACAGCGGATTGTCGAACCATGCCGCGCGGGTGAATCCGGCGGCTGCAAAGGCGGCACGTGCTAGCGCCAAGGGCGCGATGGCGAGCCCTTTCAACAACCTCTGTCTGGTTGGTGATGCGGAGCGCAATGCTTCGTGCGCGGCGTATTCGAGCCACGCCGCGCGGGCACCCGCCACGTAGCTGTTGTACGCCGCGTGCGGACCGTCCAGAAACAGTGGCAGGCTGGACTCTTGATGCCGCAGACGGACGATACGGGCATCGACATTGGCGACCCAGTGCGCGGCTTCAACGCAACCGTCCGCGTCCATCCAGGCAAGCGAATCCTCACCGGTCGCGGTTTCCTGCGCGGCCTCCCAGCTGCCTGCTGGCGTGTCCTCTACCACCGTACGAGCCAGCGGATGGCGCACGACTCAAGCCTGCTTCTGATACAGATGCACGCCGCCGTAAATCGCCGAGCGATCCTTCGCATACAAGGACGCGTTGTAGGCCAGATCCGTGCGCCACTGCGCGAGAATCTCCGCAGGCAAGCGCGATTCGAGTGGCGAGGTCTTGCCGCCACTGCGGAACACGACACGCGCGCCGGGCGCGGCGGTGCGATTGACCTCACGCCACAGCGCGATCAGTTGCGCATCGTCCATCCAGTCCTGCGCATCCAGAAACAGATAGGCATCCATCGACTGCGCCGGACGACTCTGCAGAAACGCGGTCAAGGTCATGTGACGCGGGTGCAGGCGATCAAGGCGCGAACGGATCGCTTCGTGGTGCTGCGGTTGCAGGTACATCGGCAATTGCGTCGGTCGCTGGATGTCATAGCGACGCGCAAAGGCCTGCGCCGCGAAACAGTTTTCCGCATACGGGAAATCGCAGGCGAGATGACGCATGCGATCTTCGAACAACGCCGGCAGGCTCATGCCCTCGGCAGCCGCATCGGCCTTCAGCGCATCGAACTGCGCGGGTGGAATACCCAAGCTGTAAAGCGCGGCCGGGCGCTCGCAGAGAAACTTCAGCAGGCGAGTGCGGAACAGCGGCGCGACATGGCGCTCGAACAAGGCCGCCTGTTCGTCCATGGAGCGAGCCTCGGTCATCTTCGACAGATCGCCGCCGAGTCGCTTCGCCAGCCAATGCGAAAAGCCAATGAACAGCCCGAGCAGCCCGTGTCGGTACGCATGGCGAGTAAACATGCGCCAACGCGGGCGACCCAGCCAGTCGGTGGTTTCCCACCACTCGCGCGCCTCTTCAGGCAACAGCGGCGCGATGTGCTCGCGATAGCGTTGCGCATTCTCCGGCTGTGCCGCATCAGCAAGAAACGCCAGCAGATCGCCGGATTCGGGCAGGCCACGCAGGGCTGCGCGCTTGAGTTCCAGCATCGCCAGATGCGCCGCATTCAGATCCACCACATGCACGGCGGACGGATCGGCGCTCAGGTAGGCCAGCGCATTGCATCCTCCCGACGAAATACTCAGTACCTGCGCGCCGGGCTTGAGTTGCAGGGCTTCGAGATCGACCACCGGGTCTTCCCAGATCTGCGCATACACCAGTCGATTGAACCAGTGCGCGAACAGGCGATCCGACCAGCCCTTGCGCCCTTGCGTGGTGGAGTTGATGACGGCGGAATCGATCAGGGTCTTGGTGCTCATGGCGTTCTCGCACGCCCCGCAGCGGGGCAATCCGCCGTGCAGTACACGTGGCGCAAATGACGCTGCCGTGTCGGCGCGATGAAGCCGCTGTCATCGGACTGCCGCGAGACTGTCATCGGCAGCGCGCGCAATGCGCGGTGGCGGAACACCCCGGAACAGCACGGCATGCGTAAGCCACATCGATCCCACTGGTGGACGAAATTGCATCAACTCGGACGGCGCTGGGCACCGGCCAGTTGGGAGCATCGTTTCTACACGCGGCGCGAACAGGACCCTAGTCTGGATTTCTCAGGGGTCGTGCTACCGGAAGACGTCGGCCTCGATCCACGTCATGCGGTGCGCAGCACGCCGTCCAGTGATCAGGCGCTGCAGCGCTTGCTGGACTCGCTGGTCATCGCGCCGACGCACTGCATTCTGGATGTCGGCTCCGGCAAGGGCAGCGCCATGCGGGTGATGCTCGACTATCCGTTTGCCCGCGTCGACGGGCTGGAACTCGCCGAGGATCTGGTGCAGATCGCACGACAGAACTTCGCCCGACTAGGCGTCGAGCCATCACGATGCCAAGTCCACGCAGGCGATGCGGCGACCTTTGCCGCGTTGGATGACTACAGCCACCTGTATCTCTACAACCCCTTTTCCGCCGACGTGCTGCGCGCCCATCTGCAACAGGTGAGCGCGTCCTTGCGACGCCAGCCGCGTCCACTGTGGCTGCTCTACGTCAACGCCAAGTGGACACGGGAAATCGACGCA
>DEHW01000171.1 GCA_002352135.1 Lysobacterales bacterium UBA2790 | reverse complement strand
TGACCGTTACGTCCAGATGATGCTGACCGGCGCGCGCGAGTGGCCAAATTCCGCTGTGCGTTCATTCAAAGCCATTCCCGAACATGGCGTCAGGCACCCGTTCAAACGCACCGACGTCGAATGCGCCGGCCACATTCGGATTCGACAGCTCTACAGGACGCAACACGCCCTGCAAGTCCAGCACGATGCCGCTTGGATCGCTGTAGCTGCAGACGTCCACCGCGCCCGAGTCGGCACGCAGCCGAAAATCCGCCGATCCACGATTTTCGAAACCCGGATCGTCATCGACAAACACGTCGCCGCCGGCGGCCAACACACTGGCATTCTCGTGACCGATCAGGCAGTCCGTTGTGAGTGTGGTTCCGAAGGGTGCCGAGAGCACCACACTGCCCGGCGTGCCATACAGCAAGGACGCGCGCCAGTCGTGTGTATTACCGCCAAAATCAAGCACCATGCTGCTGCCGGTGTTGTTGTCGACCAGGGTACTCAAGGCGAGGGTCAATTGACTGTTGCTCAGGGCAATCAGCGCGGATGTCGCCGTGTTGTCGNNCCATGCGCGATCAACGGAAACGTTCGCGTCTGTACCGAGCCAAACCGCACCACCCGCTTCACCAGCCTCATTGCGACTCACGTAATGACAGGGTTGACCAGAGGGGCACGTCAGAGAATTGGCTGCGTCCAAGCGGCTGCCACTCTGTAGCCAAATTCCGCCTCCGTACCGCTCGGCTCGATTATCCTCAACGCGAAGCTGGAACACGGAAATCACGCTGCTATAGGCAGCCAGACCACCACCATAGCCCATGCCCGCCGGCGCTGGCGTAGGCCTCAGGCCGGCAACGTTGTTGCGCAACTCCAGCGAGCTCGCAGAAATGGCGGAGCTTTCCGCATAGATTCCTCCTGCGAAATACTCCGCCGAGTTGGACACCACGCGCCGGTGCGTGCGTTCCAACGCAAACCCGGACAGAAGTGAATTGTCGCGCAGGGAGATGCCGCCTCCTCCTGTCGCCAAGTTGAAGGTGATGCCGCCCGAACTGACCGCATCGCTCCCTACCCAATCCATCTCGCAGTTGACCAGAGCGACGCCACCACCAAACAACCGCGCACGGTTGCTGCCAATGAGGACAGCACCCCCCTCGAGTTGCACCTCACCATTGATGCAGGACACGCCACCCCCCTCGCCGCCCGTGTTGCCCACAATCTGAGTGGTGCCACGCAGGTGCAGGATTGTCTGATCTTCAATCGCGATACCCCCGGCGTTATCGAGGAACAGGTCCCCCGCATTCATCACCCAGGTGTCCTCGACATACACACGCATATTGCCGCTGGCACGAACTGCACCTTGCGGTGCAGGCCCAACGAAGGACAAGGCGCGTAAGGTGAGGGGCAACTGGATGCCGGTCGTGCCGAACAGCGTCAACAGAGGAGCCGTTGCCGTCGCGTCAGGACCGATCTGCGAGCGTGCGCCGGGTGTTGGCTCTGCTGCTGAACAGTTGGCGTAGCCACCCTCAATATGCAGATGGCGATCCGTGATGACCCCCGCGGTGGTGTAGGTCTGATTGCTGGACAGGAGAAGGCGATGCTCGGTTAGTCCAGGGGGCAATTGGGCGATTGCCCCCTGAATGGAAAAGGCCGAGCAGGCCGGATCGTTGCTCGCGCCGACGCGAATCGTGACGGCACTGGCCATCGGTGGGAGCGCCACAAGGATGCCGATAAGGAACGCCATCCAGACTGGATACAGGCGATGAATCAATGGCCGTTTATTCAACATGTCGCACCTGGGCGTGGGCTGTGGTGTGTATGTGACGCACCAGGCTGCGGGGTTTCTCACCGCGCTACTCGAATCCATCGTCAAACAGACGCTCGTCCGTCATGGCGGAAAGGCGTGCGACCGCCGCACCCAAACGAACCAGATACTCACCGGATTCCTTGCCCAATGGCAGGTCAGCGTTGATAGCCGCTTGAATGGAAAACCGCACGACATCATCTGCCAGCGCGATCAGCATCGGATCGCCACTGAACTCGGCGCCACGCACCAAGGCGGCGCTAAGGAACGCTTTGCCCGGGGCGTAGAGACAGGCATCCACGCAGGGTGAAGGCTGCGGATCCGGCAACCAGAACGGACGCACATCGCTGAGTACGCCGCCGATTCGCTGGACTGACCAGGTGAAGTCCAGGCTGTTCGGCCACACCCCGGCAGCACTGCCATCGCCAGGCGGATGGTTGGCCGCGTGCGCCAGGGTGCGTGCCCATGCGCTCATGACACTTTCCGGCAGGAGAGCGGGTTCGCCCAATGCTTGCCCCGGCGCGGCGATGGACCAGCGGGCAAGTTGCTCGAAGTCGTAACCCGAGGCCATCCACAACTGCGCACTGTCGTAGCTCCCCGGCAATGTGATGGACACACCTGTACCCACACCGGACGGCGCCAGCAGGCCAAGCGTCTGGCCATCGAAACTGCCCTGCGCCCACCAGAGACTGAGCCAGCGTGCCAAGCCTCCCCGCCAGTCCTCAAGATAGCTGGCGTCGAGGGTTTCACCGAGAAAATGGAACACGCTATACCATTGGCTGGCCGCGCGATCGGACACCTGCAGCCATGGATCACCGCCTGCCTCGGTGGGACTGCACATCGGCCCAGGTGAGGAACCCGCTCGTGCCGGACAGAGGTAGCCGCGCATCGAACGCGCGCCTCGCAAAAGTGCATCCGTCACCCAAGGGTCGCCAGTCAAGAAGTAGTAGGCAACCAGGCCCTCCACGTAAGCATGCGAGCTGTTGTTGTTGTAGCGATAGCCGCCGCCACCGGCAGGAAACTGGTCGCAGTAGAACCAGGGATCTTGCGGCGCACATTGCATGCGCACGCTGTGCAACATGCGTTTAGCCGCCTGCACCGCAATGCGGTCAAACCATTGCGGATTGCCCTGTCGAATGGCGGCCAGCGTCGCCACCAGTGAGGCGTTGTGATAGTCCGTCCACGAGGCGCACCAATAGGCATCGTCTGCGGCGGTCTGCGGCGTCGGATCATCCTCACCACAGTCTATCGGACCGGCCCACGACTCACCCCAATAGAAGGGCCAGATGCCGGTGGTCATCAGGCCACTCAGTCCCTTGTCGAAGAATCGACTGGCAGTCCGCTGCAGGGTGCCCTCCACCAACGTGTCGAAATTCGCGTATGCGGTGGCGAGCGATCCTGTTGGCAGCTCCCCCAAGGCCTGTGAGGCAGCNNAGTTCGCGCAGCAAGGTCGTTGTGTCGGGATTGGCGGGCAAGAGGGCGACACGCATATCGGCAAACAGGCCTTGGTGGTTACCCAGTGGCACACCTGGCGCAGCAACCCAGTCAACATCCAGTCGACTATCCCCAACAGCCCGCAGTGCCTGAGGTTCGTAGCGCTCCATTTCCGAGAGTGCTACGCCGATGCTATGCACACCGGCATTCGCGGCCAGTACCCCACCGTCGGCTTCAACACCCGTCTGGATTGCGACACCGTCCTGCTCGACAACGAAGCGTGAAGGCTCGCTCTGAACGCTGCGCTGCAACTGTCGCAGCGCCAAGCTCTGGTCTGGCACCAGCATTTGTGTTGTGGTCGGTAGGTCGTTGTCGGCCAGAAGATCCACCCGGCCATCGCCGTCAACCCGCATCCAACTGTCGCGCACCTGTTCGACCATTCTGGCGTTCACCCCCGCATCGCAGGATCGCTCGTAGACGGCACACCGACTGCCTTCCCAACGCAGCTCGTTACGAATCTGCACGCCAAGATCGCCCGCATTGATCTGGTACTGGCGTCGCAGCGCGAGCAGACCGTCACCCAGCGATGGCGCATTCAGGGTCCACTCCATGCTGAGAATCACGCCATGCGCGGTCTGCCGCTCGATCCGGGCGAATCGCAAGTCGGCTGTCGTCCACGTCTGACCCTCGACGGTGACGCTGACTGGCTGACCTTGGGCAACGACAAGGCCCTCACTGTTGCTGATTGTCTCCACGGCAGAGCCTGTCTGCGTGGACAGAAAAAACTCGGCTACGCCCGTATCGATTGCAAAGCCGTCCGCCTGCGGTATCACGGTGAGCGCCAACGTGGTTATCGGACCCGACCCGAGAGGTGCATCCGTGCGCACCCGATACGTCTGCATGGGTACCTGTGTCGATGGTACTTCTGCCTCCACCAACACCCATTGGATCGGGTGTTGAATGTCGTCTGCCTGACCCAGCCAACGCGACAGAACAGTAAAGCTGGCGGGCACTTCGGCGCCATCCGACGACAACAGGCGCAGTCGCGATGCATCGAACACGGCTTGCGATGCGGCAAA
This sequence comes from Lysobacterales bacterium UBA2790, assembly GCA_002352135.1. Taxonomy (GTDB): domain Bacteria; phylum Pseudomonadota; class Gammaproteobacteria; order Xanthomonadales; family Xanthomonadaceae; genus Aquimonas. The sequence continues at coordinate 622 of DEHW01000171.1, read as the reverse complement.
CGGCAGGCCGCCACGTGCGATGTGCCGGATACGCTCGACACCACCGTTATCGATGACCGATACAACCGGCAGAGCCGGTGGCGCAGGCGGCCAAGCAGCCCGCGCTTCGTCCGCGGGACAACACATGGTCGCTACCAGGGCGACAACCCCGTGAATCCCCTTACTCCGCATGGCAAGCCTCGCTCCGAAAGTCCTTGGTCAACCAAGCAGACGCAGATCACGGTCAGCTTTCTCGCCGTGCTCCGCTATGGCAGGGTGTCCGGGGTGATCCAATCAAAGGTCCAACGCGCGTTGGCGGAAATCTGGTCAACGCGCGCTGATGCACTACGGGCTGATGTCGCGGCTTTCCAGGGCCGGAGGGTTGCGATGGATCAGGTTTGCGGGATTGCTGAGCAGGTCGAGCAGAATCCCATGGTCGAGGCTTTCCGTCGTGGTCAAACCATCACGCAGCATCGGCTCGCAATCACAATCCGGCTCATAGACCGTGCAGGTTGAACCATTGGGCTGCTGGACCAGATGGGGAACACAGGACGTGACGCCGGTCGATTCGCGTCCCATGCACTTCTGCTCGCAGTACGCCTTGCCAGCATCGCTGCCGATCAGCAATGTGCAGGCGCCTAGA
>DEHW01000191.1 GCA_002352135.1 Lysobacterales bacterium UBA2790 | reverse complement strand
CCGAAGGCCATTGCACGCGTCTGATCGCTGGCATGCGCTTCGTCATTCCGCGTGGCTTTGTCGGCACCTGGGAAGTCGTGCAGACCACGACCAAACGCTTCGTCCTCTACGAACGCGCCGAGCAGTGCAACGAGAGCTGAAGACCGGCGCGGGCGCGACCTCAATCGCTGTGCAGCTCGGCCAGAAAATCGTAGGAATCGCCGCGGTAATAGGATCGACTGAACTCGATCACGCGGCCGTCGGCATGAAAGCCGCGCCGCTCCACCAGCAGGCCCGGACTGCCCACCGGCAAGCGTAGCAATTGTGCCTGCTCGGCATTGAACCCGATGGCGCGCACGCGCTGCAGCGCGCGCTTGGGTCGTCCGCCCAGACGATCCAGCAGTTCGTAGAGCGAGTCCTCCAGCAAATCCGGTGACGGCAGCACCGACGCCGGCACCGCGCTGCGCTCGATGGCCAAAGGTTCGTCGCCCGCATAACGCAGTCGTGTCATCCGACTGACGCCCGCCCCCGGCGACAGATTCAGCGCCATCGCCTCGATGGGCGTGACCTCGCCAAGCTCGCGTTCCAGCACCACCGCACGCGGCCGCAGCCCACGTGCACGCAAGTCGTCAGTGAAGCTCGACAGCTTCGAGATCGATTTCAGCAATCGCTCCGCAACGAAGGTACCCGCGCCTTGGCGTTGCACCAACAGGCCGTCTTCGACCAAGCCCGCCAGCGCACGTCGCACGGTGACGCGCGACAGGTCCAATTGTTCCGCCAGTTCGCGTTCACTCGGCAGTCCGCTGCCCGGCGGCAGGCGACCACTGTCGATCAACTGCCGCAGCGCCTCGCGCAAGCGCTGGTAGGCCAGTGCCCGCGCCGAGGCCACCCCGGACACCGCTGCTTGGTAAGCCTCTTGAATCAGATCGCTCATTTTAGATACCACTGAAAGACCACAAAAGCATGCACTGCTTGTATTTACTGCGCAAGACGGTAAATTGTGCGGTACAAAACGTCATGTGGTATTTTTTTGGTATTGTCACTGGAGTCGATATGACACCGCATTCCGCGCCGGTTGAGCCCTTTGATCTGGTGATCTTTGGCGGTACCGGCGACCTCGCGATGCGCAAGTTGCTGCCTGCTTTGCTGCATCGCTTCAATGATGGCCAGATGCCGCCCGGGAGCCGGGTGATCGCTGTCGCCCGCGACCACGGTTTCAGCAGCGCGCAGTATCGCGAGCGCGTCCAGCAAGCACTGAGCGGAAAAGGCGACCACGCCGGTTTGGCGGACTTCCTTCCATTGCTCGACTTCCACGCCCTAGATGTGACCAGCGCCGAAGGCTGGCAGAGTTTTGCGCAGGAGGTGCTGCGGGTCGGCGAGCGCGTGCGGGTGTTCTATCTGGCCACCAGTCCGGACATCTTCGTGCCGATCTGCGAAGGCCTGCACAGCCACGGACTGGCCGCTGGGCAATCGCGGGTGGTGATCGAGAAGCCGATCGGTCGCGACCTCGCCAGCGCCGCACGCATCAACGATGCCGTGGGACGCTTCTTCTCCGAGCAGCAGACCTATCGCATCGATCACTATCTGGGCAAGGAGACCGTCCAGAACCTCACCGCGCTGCGCTTTGGCAATGCGCTGTTCGAGCCTTTGTGGAATGCGGCGCACATCGACCACGTACAGATCACGGTGGCCGAAACGGTCGGCGTGGAATCGCGCGGACCTTACTACGACAAGTCCGGCGCGCTGCGAGACATGGTGCAGAACCATCTGCTGCAGTTGCTCTGCCTGGTGGCGATGGAGCCGCCAGCCGCGTTTTCCGCCGATGCCATTCGCGATGAAAAACTCAAGGTGCTGCGCGCACTCAAGCCTATCGATGCGAGCAACGCGGCACAACTGACCGTGCGCGGCCAGTATCGCGCCGGTGCGGCCAACGGCCAGAGCGCGCCGGGCTATATCGACGAACTCGGCCACGCCTCCGATACCGAAACCTTCGTCGCGATCAAGGCCGAAGTCGCCAACTGGCGCTGGGCGGGCGTGCCCTTCTATCTGCGCACCGGCAAGCGCATGCCCGAACGCCTGTCGGAAATCGTCGTCACCTTCCGCAGCGTGCCGCATTCGATCTTCGAACCCAGCGCCGGTCCACTGCAGTCGAACAAACTGGTGCTGCGACTGCAGCCGGACGAAGGCGTGAAGTTCTGGCTGATGAACAAGGTGCCCGGTCCAGGCGGCATGCGTCTACGCCATGTCGCGATGGACATGAGCTTTGCGGAAACCTTCAATGTCCGTCATGTCGATGCCTACGAACGACTGCTCGGCGATGTGGTGCGCGGCAATCCGATGCTGTTCATGCGTCGCGACGAGGTGGAAGCCGGTTGGCGCTGGGCCGATCAGATTCTGGCAGCGTGGGCGAACAGCCACGAGGCACCGAAACCCTACACCGCAGGCAGCTGGGGACCGAGTGCCGCCGTGGCCCTGATTGAACGCGACGGACGCACCTGGAACGACGATGCCGGCTGATCCACGAATCACCACACACGCCTCTGCGGCGGTGCTCGCCGAGTCACTCGCGGCGCAAATCCAAGCCGAACTGCAACAGGCCATTGCCGCGCGCGGCAAAGCCTTGCTGGTGATCTCGGGTGGCAGCACGCCGCGCCGTCTGCTGGAAACACTGTCGCAAACCAGCCTGGATTGGTCGGCGGTCACCGTTACCCTGGCCGACGAACGCTGGGTGCCGAACAGCGATCCGCGCTCGAATGCAGCGCTGGCCGAGCAGACCTTGCTTCGCAATGCGGCCACCGCAGCGCGCTTTCTGCCGATGTTCCGCGACGATCTCGACATTGACGATGCCGCACGCGAATACAGCACCGCGCTGTACGACTGCTGCCTGCCGATCGATGTCCTGCTGCTCGGCATGGGCAATGATGGCCACACCGCATCGCTGTTTCCGCAAGGCGATCAGCTCAGTCGCGCGATGGCACCGGACTGCAGCGACATCGCGCTGCCGATGCACGCGCCCGGCGCACCCGAGCCGCGTATCACGCTGACCTTGCCGACGCTGGCCAGCGCGCGTCATATCCATCTGCACATCGAAGGACAAGGCAAACAACAAGTGCTGCGCCAAGCACTGGCGAGCCGCGATCTGCCGATTGCCCGCGTGCTGGCCGCCGCCGGTGCCCGCGCCGATGTGCATACCTGCGACTGAGTCGTGAGGAGAACCATCATGTCCGCTCCATTGCATCCCGTCCTCGTTGAAGTCACCGAACGCCTGCGTCAACGCAGCGCCGCCCGTCGCGCCGCGTATCTGGCGCGCATCGATGCCGCGCGCGCCGAAGGCACGCAGCGCCGCGCCTTGTCCTGCGGCAATCTCGCGCACGGCTTCGCGGCCTGCAATAACGCCGACAAACAGCATCTGCGCGGCCTGCGCACACCCAATATCGGCATCGTCAGCGCCTACAACGACATGCTGTCGGCGCATCAGCCCTACGAGCTGTATCCCGAGCAGATCCGCGCCACCGCGCGCCGTCTTGGCGCGACCGCGCAAGTCGCCGGCGGCGTGCCTGCGATGTGCGATGGCGTCACCCAGGGACAGGCGGGCATGGAGTTGTCGCTGTTCTCGCGGGACCTGATCGCCATGGGCACCGCCGTCGGCCTGTCGCACGACATGTTCGATGCTGTGGTCTGTCTGGGCATTTGCGACAAGATCGTGCCCGGCATGCTGATCGGCGCGCTGTCGTTTGGGCATTTGCCGACCGTGTTCATTCCCGCCGGACCGATGCCCAGCGGTTTGCCCAACGAACAGAAATCCGCCGTCCGCCAACGCTATGCCGAAGGCAAGGCCAACCGCGATGAATTGCTGGAAGCCGAAGCCGCCTCGTATCACAGCCCCGGCACCTGCACCTTCTACGGCACCGCCAATTCCAATCAGATGCTGATGGAAATCATGGGCCTGCATCTGCCCGGTGCGAGTTTCGTCAATCCCGGCACCGCGCTGCGCAGCGCACTGACCGATGCCGCCGTCGAACGCGTGCTGCAACTGACCTCGCAAGGCACCGACTACCGCCCGCTGGGACGACTGCTCGACGAACGCAGTTTCATCAATGCGGTCGTCGGCCTGCATGCTACCGGCGGCTCGACCAATCACCTGCTGCATCTGGTGGCGATGGCGCGTGCGGCAGGCATCGAACTGCGCTGGGAAGACTTCGACGCGTTGTCGGCCGTTGTGCCGCTGCTGGCGCGCGTTTATCCGAATGGCAAGGCCGACGTGAACCACTTCCAGCACGCTGGCGGCATGGGCTTTCTGATCCGCGAACTGGGTAGCGCAGGATTGCTGCATCTTGACGCGCAAACTGTCTGGGGTGGCTCGCTGGCCGACTACGCGCAAGTCGCGCAACTTCAGGACGATCAACTGCAATGGTCAGCGGTAGCCGAGCACAGCGCCGATACCGAGGTGCTGCGCCCGCTGACGCAAGCCTTCCGCCCGGATGGCGGCCTGCGCCTGCTGCAGGGCGAACTCGGCCAAGCCGTCATCAAGGTCTCGGCGGTGCCGGAGGATCGCTTTTGCATCGAAGCGCCGGTGCGCGTCTTCCACGAGCAGGACGAGGTCAAACGCGCCTTCGAACGCGGCGAGTTCAACGCCGACGTGATCGTCGTCGTGCGCTTCCAGGGACCGGCAGCGAACGGCATGCCCGAACTGCACAAGCTCACCCCGCCGCTGGCCGTGCTGCAGAAGCGCGGCCTGCGTGTCGCCCTGCTCACCGATGGCCGCATGTCGGGGGCCTCGGGACAAGTGCCCGCCGCCATCCACATCACCCCGGAAGCCGCCAACGGCGGACCGATTGCCCGTCTGCGCGATGGCGACATCGTGCGTCTGGATGCCGCCAACGGAGTCCTGCAAGTTCTCGTCGATGCGCAGGAATGGGCCGCCCGCACAGCGGCCACGCAAGATCTGAGCGCCGCGCATGTCGGTCTCGGTCGCGAACTGTTCAGCGTGTTCAGGCAACGCGTCGGCAGCGCCGACCTTGGCGCCAGCATTTTCTGAGGATTCGACCATGCCCAACGATCAGCAACTCGCCACGCTGCAACACATCGCCGGTCTGGCACCGGTGATTCCCGTCGTCGTTGTCGATGCGGTCGCGCAAGCGGTCGGACTGGCCCGCGCCCTGGTCGCGGGCGGTATTCCCGCCATCGAAATCACCCTGCGCACACCGGCTGCCCTGGAAGCCATTCGCGCCGTCGCCGCCGAAGTGGAAGGCGCGGTGGTCGGCGTCGGCACGGTGCTGACGCCAGAACAACTCGATGCCGCCTGGAAAGCCGGTGCGCGCTTCGCCGTTTCCCCTGGCAGCAGCCCTCGCCTGCTCGCCGCCGCACGCGAGCACGAACTGCCTTGGCTGCCCGGTGCTGCCACCGCCAGCGAATGCATGCATCTGATGGACGAAGGCTATCGACTGCTGAAGTTCTTCCCCGCCGAAGCCGCAGGCGGCGTCGCCGCCCTCAAAGGCATCGGCGGCCCACTGCCGCAGCTCGGCTTCGTCGCCACCGGCGGCATCGGCCCCGACAACGCCGCCAGCTACCTGAAACTCCCCAACCTGCACGCCGTGGGCGGCTCTTGGCTCACCCCGGCAGACGCGGTGCAGAGTGGCGATTGGGCACGGATCGAGGCCTTGGCAAAGGCGGCGAAGGGTCTGCGCTAACTCGCCTCATTTCCCCAACACAACCGCGATCTGCGCCTGTATCCGTTCCGCTTCTGCGCGCGGGTCTGGGGCTTGGCGGATGGGGCGGCCCACGACGATGTAGTGGGCACCGTTGCTGAAGGCGGTGGGGACGTCGACGGTGCGTTTCTGGTCGTCGCCCGCCGGTCCAGCAGGACGGATGCCGGGGCAGACGATGAGGAAGTCGTCGGCGGTGGCGGCGCGGATCAGGGCGGCTTCCTGGCCGGAGGCGATCACGCCATCGCAGCCGCTGTCGCGAGCGGCTTGGGCGCGTTGCACGACCTGTTCGGCGGGGCTGCGCTGGATGCCTTGATCGCGCAGGTCTTCGGCATCCATAGAGGTCAGCACGGTGACGGCGAGCAGGCGGATGTCGCCCTTGTTGTCGGCGGCGGCCTGCATCATGGCGCGCTGCTGGCCGTGGATGGTGCAGAAGTCGACGGGATGGCGACTGAGTCCCTTGAGAGTGTGGCCGACGGTGGCAGGCACATCGTGGAACTTGAGGTCGACGAAGATGCGTTTGCCTGCGGCGGCCAGTTCGTCGAGCACGCGGAAGTAGTCACCGGAGGTCAGCAGTTCCATGCCGATCTTGTAGAACTGCACGGCATCGCCAAGCCGCGCAATCCACTGCCTTGCTTCATCTGCGGTGGGCACGTCCAGCGCGAAGATCAGGCGCTCGCGCAACTCAGTCATAGCGCAGCGCCTCGCGCTTGCAGGCGGTGGCGGGTTGTTCGCCACAAGCTTTCAACACGGCGCTTTCCCACGAGCCGTAGGAAGGATTGGGCAACATGATCCAGCGGCTGCCCCACCAATCGGCATACGGCGCGATCAGGTTTTCGCGTGCGGCGACATCGCCGCCCACGCCGTCGAGAAAATCGCCGAGGTTGTCGCCCAGCAGCAGCACGACGCGATGATCTTTCGCCACGAGACGCCGCCGTTCGCCCTTCTCCTTGCCGGGTGCGCGCGGGTCGCCACGCAGCAGCAGGTTGCTGTTGTCTTCGGCCAACGGAAATCCCAAGGCGCGAAGGTTGTCGGCGGTGGCCTGGTATTCGCTGGCGTGGTCGCGATTGGTGACGTAGTAGACGGTGACGCCGCGACGGGCGGCGTATTGCGCGAAGGCCACGGCACCCGGAATGGCGCGTGCCTTGCGTTCGTTCGACCAGGCCGCCCAGGTGGCCGGATCGAAATCGCCGCCGTCACGGATGCGACGCGCCTGAAACGGCGAGTTGTCGATCAGGGTTTCGTCCGCGTCGGTGATGATCGCGGGCGGCAGTGACTCGAAGCCTTGGCTCTGCTCGGATACGGGCAAGGCGTTGATCGCGGTGTCGGCTAGGGCGGCGTCGAGCGATTGCCGCGCCTGCGCATAGCTGCCCAACGTGGCGGCCTGATACTCGGCAGCGCTCTGCATCCACAGCGTGGCATTCAGATTGTCGTGCACGCCTGTGGCGGCGGTCGCTGTCATGGCGGGTGGCGGCAAGGCCGTCGGTGTGCTGGCACAGGCCGACAGCAGCAAAGCGAAACTCAGTAGAGCGGGGCGAAAAGCAGTCATGGCGACATCCGGCAAACAGGTGCGAGGATGGTAGCAGGCCGATGTGTCCGCACCGTGCCAGGTCCCTGCCCTGCTGCTTCAGGAGTGTCTGCATGCTCAGTCTCACCACGCCCTTTGCCGCCTGGACGGCGGTCATCGTCTCCGGTGTGCTGGAAGTGGTTTTCGCCATCGCCATGAAGTACTCGGAAGGCTTCACCCGTCTTTGGCCGAGCCTGCTGTCGATTGGCACCGGCATCCTCAGCGTATGGCTGATCGGTCTGAGCATGAGGCTGCTGCCGGTCGGCACGGCCTATGCGGTGTGGTCGGGTATCGGCGCGATCGGCGCAACGGCGATTGGCATCCTCTGGCTGCAGGAACCGGCGAATGCGATGCGGCTGCTGTGTGTCGGCGCGATCATCGTCGGCATCATCGGGCTGCAACTGCAGGAAGCGGCCTGAACCCACCGCTTGCGCTGACGATCCGTGCACGACCAAAGGCACAGGCCGATGCATACTTCAGCAAGGCAATCTGCTGCATCGTGGGAACTCGCGGTGCACACTGCGTTCCCATTGCCACTTTTGCGGCGCGGACCGTCCGCTGCCCATCTTTGAGGATTCCTGCATGTTGCGCGTCTCCCGAATCGCCCTTTTCCTGTCTGCTGCACTGGCCATACCGCTGCTCACGCATGCCGAGTCCAGCAACAGTTCGACCGTGGCGCTGCAAGCCAATGACACGCAGGTGATGGCGGCACGCTGGGTTGAACAACTGGTCAGCAACTCACGCTTCCACTACAGCCCGCACGCACTGGACGACAAGCTGTCCAGCGCGATGTTCGACGCCTATATCGAAAGCCTGGACGGCGACAAACTGTTCCTGCTGCAGGGCGATATCGACAAGTTCGGTGCCTGGCGTCTGCAGCTCGATGACGCGCTGGCCAGCAATGACCTCGGCCCAGCGTTCGACATGTTCAATGTCTACACGCAACGCGTGAGCGAACGCATCGCGCATCAGTTGGCGGTGCTGGATGGAGACTGGGACTTCACCGTTGACGAAAGCTATAGCTGGGACCGCGAAGACGCCGCTTGGGCCAAGGACAGCGCCGAGCTGGACGAGCTGTGGCGACTGCGGGTGAAGAACGACATCCTGCGTCTGCGTCTGGCTGGCAAGGAGATGGACGACATTCGCAAGACCCTGCGCAAGCGCTATCGCAATTTTGCCGAGCGCATGCGCGAACTGGATTCCGAAGACGTGTTCCAGACCTTCATGAACGCCTATGCAGGCGCCATCGAGCCGCATACCGCCTACATGAATCCGCGCACCTCGGAAAACTTCAACATCGCCATGAGTCTGTCGCTGGAAGGCATCGGCGCGGTGTTGAGCCGGGATGACGAGGAATACACGGTGATCCGCTCTATCGTCCCCGGTGGCCCGGCAGGTCTGTCAGGACAGGTGAAGGTGGGTGACCGGATTGCCTCAGTCGGCCAGGAAGAAGGTCCGATGGTCGATGTGGTCGGCTGGCGCGTGGATGACGTGGTCAAGCTGATTCGTGGTCCGAAAGGCAGCAAGGTCCGCCTCGACGTGTTGCCCGCCGAGGCGGGTCTGGATGGCGAACACACCCTGGTTTCGCTGTCGCGCGACAAGATCAAGCTGGAAGAACAGGCGGCGAAAAAGGTCATCGTCGATGTCGGCGAAGGCGAGGAGGCGCACCGCATCGGCGTGATCCTGTTGCCAACCTTCTATCAGGATTTCGAAGGTCGCCGTCGTGACGAGCCGGACTACCGCTCCGCCACGCGTGACGTCGAAAAGATCCTCGCCGAGTTCAAGCAGGAAAAAGTGGACGGCGTACTGATCGACCTGCGTCAAAACGGGGGTGGATCGCTGGACGAAGCCATCGAACTCACCGGGCTGTTCATTGATCAAGGCCCCGTCGTGCAGGTTCGCGACGCAGGCCGCCGAATTGCCGTGCAAAGTGACACCAAGCCCGGTGTGGCCTGGGATGGTCCGATGGCCGTCATGGTCAACCGCGCATCGGCGTCTGCTTCGGAGATTTTCGCCGGCGCGATTCAAGACTATGGTCGCGGCCTGATCATCGGCGAACCCACCTTTGGCAAGGGCACGGTGCAGAATTTGATTGATCTGGATCGTTTTGCACCGGGTGGCGAGTCCCAACTCGGCCATTTGAAAATGACCGTTGCGCAATTCTTCCGCGTTGCTGGTGGCTCCACTCAACACAAGGGCGTCGTGCCCGACATCGCCTTTCCGGTCACCCTGGATGCCAGCGAGTACGGCGAGAGCATGTACGACAACGCACTGCCCTGGGCGGAGATTGGCAAGGCCAACTATGCCAGCGTGGGCAATCTGTCGCCCTTGGTGCCGCGTCTGCAGGCCCAGCATGATGCCCGCGCCGCCACCGATCAGGAGTTCATCTGGTGGGCGCAGGATGTCGCCGACTACCGGGCACAGCGGGACAAGAAGCTGATCTCGCTCAACGAAGCCACGCGACGCACCGAACGCGCGGAAAACGAAGCCAAACGCAAGGCCCGCGCCGAAGCCCGCAAGGCGCTGGGCAAGGCCGAGGACGAGGCACTTGCGGCCAATGAAGACGATGGTCTGCAGGATGACGAGCGTGACATCAAGGAAGATCTGAACGCCGATGCCGAGCCCGAAATCGACACCTTGATGCGCGAGAGCGCGCATATCCTGGTCGATGCCATCGAACTGCTGAAAGCTGACAAGGCATTGGCAGCGCAGGTGTATCCCAAGGCGAACGGCACGCTGACAGATTGAGACTTCGTTGGTGAGGCGGATCGAGTGCCGATCCGCCTCACCTGCGCAATGCGATTTTCTTTATCCACGCGGCATCACTGATCGACGCCGCGTCGCGAGGTTTTCGTGAGTTCTTCCGCACCGCCGTCGCGCTGGCAGATCGGCCTGGCACTGGCCAGCGTTTACGTTTTCTGGGGTTCGACCTATCTCGCCATCCGTGTCGCGCTGGAGAGTTTCCCTCCGCTGCTGATGGGCGCGGTGCGTTTTCTCATGGCGGGTGCCGTGGTGTTCGCATGGCAGGTCTGGCGCGGTGCGGCGCTGCCGACCAAGGCGCAGTGGAAAAACATCGCCGTGCTCGGCTTTGTTCTGCTGGCGATTGGCAACGGCTTCGTCTGCATGGCCGAAGAACATGTGTCCTCCGGACTTGCTGCGGTCGGTGTCGCCAGCATGCCGCTGTGGGCGGCGGTGTTCGGTCGCCTGATGGGACAACGTTCGCGCGCCGCCGAATGGGCGGGCTTGCTGCTCGGGTTCAGCGGCGTGGTCCTGCTCAATTTCGATGCGGAATTGACCGGTAGCCCGCTGGGTGCCTTGCTCCTGATCATCGCGCCGATTTCGTGGGCATTTGGCTCGGCCTGGAGTCGTGGTCGTGATTTGCCTGCGCCCTTGATGAACACCGCCGCGCAGATGCTGGTCGGCGGCAGCTATCTGCTGATTGGCGGCCTGTTGATGGGCGAGCGCATCGTCGACTGGCCGACCCTCAAGGCGGGGATTGCCGTTGCGCATCTGGCGGTATTCGGCTCGATTTTCGGCTTTGGTGCCTATGTCTGGTTGTTGACCCATGTGCGTCCGGCACTGGCGACCAGCTACGCCTACGTCAATCCGCCAATTGCGGTACTGCTGGGCGTATTGCTGCTCAACGAGCAGATCGGCCATTTCGCCTTGATCGGCATGACCATCATTCTGTCTGGCGTCGTGCTGATCACCCGATCACGCGCCTGAGGTGCTCGTGCGGCTTTCACGTTGTCGCCAAATGCCGTCGACGGCATAGATGATCAACGCGCACCAGATCAGCGCGAAGCCACTCAAACGATCCGCGCCGAACGGCTCGGCAAACCACCACACGCCGATCAGCAACTGCAGAGTCGGGCTGAGGTACTGCAGGATGCCCAGCAACGAATAGGGTAAACGCCGCGCGGCAGCGGCGAAGCCGATCAGAGGCAAGGCCGTGATCACGCCGCCCAACACCAGTAAGCCGTCGGTGTGCAGGTTCCACTGCCCGAAGACGCCACTGTCCTTGTGCTCCAACCACAGCAACCAGGCCAGTGAGGGAAGCAACAGAATCAGACTCTCGATGCCGAGGCCCGGCACCGAGCTGACGCTGACCTTCTTGCGGATCAGTCCGTACAGCGCAAACGAAAACGCCAAGCCCAGCGCAATCCACGGCAGCCGATCCTGATGCAGCCCTAGCCACAACACGCCCGCCGTCGCAAAAGCCACCGCAATCCACTGCCGCGCATTCAGACGCTCACCGAGGACGGTCACGCCCAGCAGCACATTGACCAGTGGATTGATGAAATAGCCCAGGCTGCTTTCCACCACATGACCGTGCGTGACGGCCCAGATATACAAACCCCAGTTGAGACTGATCAGCACACTGCTGGCCAGCAGCAACAGCGCCGCACGCGGCTGACGCAGTGCGGCCAGCAACCAGCCAAGGCCATCGCGCCAGCACAGCCACGACACCACGAACAACGCGCACCACACCACGCGGTGGGCGACGATCTCCCACGCAGGCACCGTCTTGAGCAATGCCCAATACAAGGGGAACACGCCCCAGGCACTGAACGCGAACAGCGCCGCCAGCAGACCGCGACGATCAACTACAGGATGACTCACAAAGACAGCTCCGAATGCGCCATATCCTTCACCAACCCGACCAAGCAAGCGATCAGTCGCCCCGCCAAATGCATTTTCTCGGCGGGCAAGGATGGGTCGCGATGATCCAATAATCGCGTGCTGTTGCCCTTCGAGCCCCCTGCACAACCGGCGCACAGGCTTGGATCAGCCCATGGGGTCGCCCGCAGGGAGGCGGGCGATGTTTTCGTCGGCACACAGATGTGCCGTCGAAAACACCCGAGCCTGCGCGCGCATCGGCCAAAGGCGGACGGTTTGCCGGGGTCGCCTTTCTTTGGGTTACCTTTCTTTGGCGACGCAAAGAAAGGTGACTCGGGCTGGCCGAAGGACAGCACGAACGCGGTTGAGCTTTGCCCTCCAAGCACGATCCAGATCGGCGAGTCCTTGCGCAACGCCATTCCACATCCGACCAACCTCAACCTCCCCGCAAAGCCGCTGTCACCGGCAATCGCGCCGCACGAATGGCGGGCGCAAGTCCACCAATAAACCCGATTGCCAGCGCCAGACCGACACCCAGTGCAACCAGACCTGGCGTGACGGCAAACTGGAAGGCGATCTGGGTGAAGCTGCCGCCCAACGTGGACACCGCGTAGCCATTGAACAGCAGATAGGCAATCGCCGCGCCCAACAGACCACCGGCGAGCGATAGCAACAGCGCCTCCGCCATCACCGAGGCGATGACCGGCAAGGCGCCAAAGCCCAGCGCGCGCAAGGTGCCGATTTCCTGCGTGCGGGCGGATACCGCCGAGTACATCGTGTTGAGCGCACCGAACGTCGCACCAAACGCCATGATCGTCGCGACGATTCCGGCCAGCGATCCGATGATCGTGGTGAGGTTGCCACTCTGCCCACTGAAGAAATCGCGCTGCCGACGCACGTCCACGTCCAATTGCGGATCGGTGGTCAGGCGCGTCTTCATCGCCTCGAAGCTGTCCAACGAGCGCAATTGCGCCAGTACGGACGACACCCCGGCGCGGCCAAAGGCACCCTGCACGGTTTCGCGATCGCTCCAGAGTTCGGAGTCATAGGCGCCCCCACTCTCGAAGTGCCCCACGATGGTCCAGCTCGCGCCGCGAAAGCGCAGGGTGTTGCCAATGTCGAGCCCGGCAAACTGCTCCACCGC
>DEHW01000165.1 GCA_002352135.1 Lysobacterales bacterium UBA2790 | reverse complement strand
ACCCCGGAGCAGGCCACGGTGCAACAGCCTGACGGCACCTGGCGAGAGGCAAGCGCCAAGCAAATCGCCATTGGCAGCCGAGTCCGGGTCAGACCGGGTGAGCGCATCGCGCTCGATGGCGAGGTGCTAGACGGACGCTCCACGGTCAACCAAGCCCCGATCACGGGCGAAAGCCTCCCGGTCGAGAAGTCCCCCGGCGATCCGGTGTTTGCGGGCACGATCAACGAATCCGGTTCCTTCGAGTACCGCGTTTCCTCCTTGGCCAGCAACTCCACTTTGGCCCGCATCATTCACGCGGTAGAGGCTGCACAAGGTAGCCGTGCGCCGACCCAGCGTTTTGTCGATCAGTTCGCCCGTTGGTACACGCCTCTCGTGTTCGCCCTAGCCATCGCCGTCGCACTGCTGCCCCCGCTTTTCATGGGCGCGGCATGGATGGACTGGATTTACCGTGCACTGGTTCTGCTGGTGGTTGCCTGCCCATGCGCCTTGGTGATCTCCACGCCGGTCAGCATCGTCAGCGGCTTGGCCGCCGCTGCCCGCCACGGCATTCTCGTTAAGGGCGGTGTCTATCTGGAAGAAGGCCGCAAGCTGCGCTGGCTGGCTCTGGACAAGACCGGCACAATCACGCACGGCAAGCCTGCTCAGACCGATTTTGTCGCATGGGGTCATGCACTCGCCTCGGATAGCCGCAGCATCGCTGCCAGTCTGGCGGACCGCTCAGACCATCCGGTATCCAAAGCGGTGGCGCAGGCTGCGCAGCGGGATGGGGTTGCCTTGCTCGACGTGGCCGAGTTCAGCGCGCTGCCCGGTCGGGGTGTGCAAGGCCAAATCGACGGGGAGACCTACCATCTGGGCAACCACCGGATGCTCGAAGAGCTGGGGCAGTGCACACCAGAGCTGGAGCAGCGCATCGCAGCGCTGGAAACCGCAGGCAAGACCGTCGTGATGCTGGTGGGCGCAAAAGGGGTACATGGCTTATTCGCCGTTGCGGACACCATCAAGGACAGCAGCAAGAGAGCCATCGCCGAGCTGCATGCTCTGGGCATCAACACCGTGATGTTGACCGGCGATAACCCCCACACGGCACAGGCCATCGCCGCACAAGCCGGCATTGACCGCGCGCAAGGCAACCAACTGCCCGATGACAAACTGCGCGAAGTGGAGCAATTGTCCAGAAACGGCAAGGTTGGCATGGTCGGTGATGGCATCAACGATGCACCGGCCTTGGCGCGTGCGGACATTGGCTTTGCAATGGGAGCGGCGGGCACAGATACCGCTATTGAAACCGCCGACGTGGCCCTGATGGACGATGACCTGCGCAAAATTCCGACCTTCGTGCGCCTGTCGCGTGCGACAGCACAGGTGCTGATGCAAAACATTGTGCTGGCCCTTGGCATCAAGGCGGTATTTTTGGTGCTCACCTTCACGGGTCACGCGACCATGTGGATGGCTGTGTTCGCCGATATGGGTGCCAGCTTGCTTGTTGTCGGCAACGGCTTGAGGTTGTTGCGCCGATGAGCTGGAAACTCTTTCTCTATGACTGGGGTGGCCTGAACATCGCGTTGTTTCAAGCCATCAACACAGGCACGCCCGCCACGCTGAAACCACTGGCATGGTTCTTTGGCCTCGTGGGAAGTTACTGGACAGCGCCGCTGATGCTGTTGGGTCTGTGGTGGTGGTCGAAATCGGCTACAAACCCGGCGCGTGGTACGGCCGTTCGGCATCGCCTTATTGGTTTTAGCGCGGCCTTCTTGCTGGCGTTATTGGTCGCCACCGCCTTGAAGCTATGGTTCGACTTTCCACGCCCGCCTGCCGTCCTTGGCGACCTGGCGCGCGTCATCGGGGACAAAGAGCTTCACTACAGCCTGCCCAGCGGGCATGCCACCTATGCCGCGCTGGTGGTCGGCGCGCTCTGGCCTTTGATGGGCCGCCGTGGTCGTCTCAGTTTAATGCTGTACGCCACATTGGTCGGCTGGTCGCGCATCGCGGCCGGAATGCACTTTCCGGCCGATGTGTTGGCGGGGTGGACGCTGGGATGGAGCTGCACGGCACTCGCCGGGTGGTTGCTGCCGTTGGCCGCCCCTGTGTGGCAATCGGCCCGCCGCACATCGGCTTGGGTCTGGTTCACCGTGGCCGCCAGTGCTGTCATGACCGATCAGCTCACGAAGTTCGCCATCATCCGCACGTTTGCCTACGGTGAGCAAGTCGAAATCACCCCGTTTTTCAACCTCGTTCATGTCCTGAATCCGGGTACGGCATTCAGCTTTTTGGCGAACGCTGGTGGCTGGCAACGTTACTTTTTCATCACGCTGGGTCTGGCTGTTTCTGCTTGGCTGGGGCGCATGCTGTGCCAGCAACGGCCACGTCTCGAAGCGATGGGCTACAGCCTGATCCTTGGTGGTGCGCTCGGCAATGTCGCGGATCGTGTGCTGCGTGGATCGGTTGTCGATTTCCTCGACTTCCATTGGCAGCTTGTGCACTGGCCCGCCTTCAACCTCGCAGATGTGGCGATCACATCGGGTGCTGCTTTGCTCATCATGCAGATGCTAACCCAAGGCAAGGCGGTGGACACCGGTGCAAATGGGAATTATAATCATTCACAATGATATAATCCGAGAGTTTCCATGACTTGCCGAGCAACCTATCGCTGGCTGATGACTTTGCTGTTGGCGACTTGCGCGTTGATTGGCGGGCCAAGCTACGCAGCCGACACCACCGAACTCAAAGCCAAACAGATTTGGCAGCTTCTGGACTACGTCGCCGTCGATTACGGCGGCGCGGTCGCCAACGGTGCTGTCCTGAAAGCGTCGGAGTACGCTGAAATGCAGGAATTTTCAGCGACAGCCGAACGTCAACTGGGAGAATTACCTGACCAGACCGACAAGGGTCGCTTGTTGCAACAAGCGACCGCTTTGCGTGCTGCGGTAGCTGCCAAAGCCGATCCGGCCAGCGTAGCAAAACTGGCGCACGCGCTGTCCAGTGCGGTGCAAAAGGCGTACCCGTTTCCAGTCGCACCGACTGCCATGCCGGTCTTAGCGAAGGGAGGGCAGTTGTTTCAGGCCCAGTGTGCGGCCTGTCACGGTCAGCAAGGGCGCGGTGATGGCCCCCTAGCGGCATCCCTCAACCCCAAGCCGACCGCGCTGGCCGATCACATGCGGGCGCGCGAGCGCAGCTTATTCGCGCTACACCAAATTATCAGCAACGGTGTCCAGGGCACCGCTATGCAGGGCTTTGGCGCGTTGTCGGATGAAGACCGATGGGCATTGGCGTTCTTTGTTGGCACGCTACCTTATACGCAAAGCGACAAGGACGAAGGAGCCAAGCTCTGGCAAGCCAACGCGCAGGTTCGCCAGACGCTCGCCAGTCTGGATGTGCTGACGCAAACATCTGAGCATGTCTTGGCGGACAGGCTGGATGAGCCTTCCGCCAGAGCCCTGACGGCCTATTTGCGCGCCAATCCGAGCGCGCTGAATATCAGCAGTCCGAAGGGCACCGCGATTGCCAAAGCCAAACTCAGTGAGAGCGTGACGGCATTGCTGGCTGACGACCGTGCAGGTGCGACCAAGCTAGCCTTGTCTGCTTACCTCGATGGCTTCGAGCCGGTCGAACCGGCGTTGGCCACTCGCAATCGGCCGCTGTTCGAGAAGATCGAAGCCGCGATGGTGTCCTACCGGGCATTGATAGCCAATGGTTCGCCTGCCGATGTGCAGACAGCGGAGCTGCATTTGCGCGGCTTGCTGGATGAAGCGGACAAGGTGCTTGCCCCCTCCGACGACGATGCCGTGGCGGCCTTCATCGGTGCGTTAACCATCTTGCTACGTGAAGGATTGGA
Organism: Lysobacterales bacterium UBA2790; assembly: GCA_002352135.1. Lineage (GTDB taxonomy): Bacteria > Pseudomonadota > Gammaproteobacteria > Xanthomonadales > Xanthomonadaceae > Aquimonas. The sequence goes on along the minus strand of DEHW01000165.1, from coordinate 759 downwards.
AGCCCTGCTGGTGGTCGTTGCCATGCTGGCGTTTCTCAAGAAAGCCGAACGGAAAGACGTATTGATCTACGTGCATGCAGGCTGGGCATCCGCGCTGGCCGCAGGCGGCATTACATGGGCAGTGGCAACTTACTTGGTCGGCGTCAGTGGGGCAAGCCGGGAGCTAACGGAAGGCTTTTCGTCACTCTTTGCCGCCGTGGTCTTGCTGGGTGTGGGCATGTGGATGCACCAGAAGAGCGTTGCCGGTCGTTGGCAGGTCTACCTCAAGGAAAAGCTGTCTTCGGCGCTCAACAAGCGCACGGCATGGTTCTTGTTTTCGCTGGCCTTCGTCGCCGTCTACCGTGAGGTGTTCGAGACGGTGCTGTTCTACGCAGCGCTGTGGACAGAAGGAAATGGCTGGCCCCTGCTGGCGGGCTTGGGCACTGGCATGGGAATCCTGGCCCTGCTGGCAGTCGTGCTGCTGCGCACCAGTGCGCGCCTGCCGATTGGCCAGTTCTTCGCTGCCAGCTCACTGCTGGTGGCCATACTTGCCGTGGTCTTGGCAGGCAAGGGCATCGCAGGTCTGCAAGAAGCAGGGTTATTGCATACCAGCCCAATATCGATCCCACGCATTGATCTGCTGGGCATCTATCCGTCGTGGCAAACACTCTCAGCGCAATTCGCTGTGTTATTCATCATTGTGGTGGTTTTTACGATCAATTCGCGGTCATCGCGTCAAATGGCAGTACAAAAAAGCTGATTTGACGGCGTGAATAGGTG
>DEHW01000218.1:8026-11467 GCA_002352135.1 Lysobacterales bacterium UBA2790 | reverse complement strand
TACAAGGCCAAGGCGGTGATCGACACCGTGGTCTACCGCGGAGGCGATGTGGTGTTTGTCTGGACGCATAAATTGCTCGCGAGCTTTGGTTCCTTGAGTGTTTTTCTCGGCGGAGCGACCTTGGCAGCGGGTTTGGCCTTCAGCGCTTGGCAACTGGTTCGCCTGCAACGCAAACCGTTGCCGGAAGAGTCGTCGGCGCCGGGCGCCGACTTGTTGACAGCGCGCCATCCCTGATTCACATCAGTGAAAGCAAATGGCGTGGTTGAGCCATTGGCAAGTCAATTGCATGGCAAGCACTCTGTTTTCTAGAACGGTCGAATGAACCATGCAGGGCATGGCGGCGCGCAGTCACCAGATGGGCTTCGTTTGTGGCGTGGGTGATCGTGCCTGCGGCGTGGATCCGCGCCTGCTGGTGTTGAGTCGACTCAGTCAGGCCTTATGGGTTTTCGATGTCGACAATGGCCGAATTCACTGGGCTAACGACACCGCGCTCGGGCTTTGGCATGCCCCAACGCTGGATGCGCTGCGCGCCCGCGATATGCAGTCCGATATGTCACCCGCGGTCGCGGCACGCTTGCGCCAGTACCAGCAGGACATCATCGATCACGATGTGAGCTTCAGCGAGGTGTGGACCATCTACCCGCTCGGTGTTCCGCACACCTTGCGTCTGGTCTTCAGCGGATTTCCCCTGGCGGACGGCCGCATGGCCTTGCTCTGCGAGGTGCTTGGCGAGCACCGCATTGACCCGGAAAACCTGCGCAGCGCCGATGCGCTGATCCACACTCCGGTGATGATTACCCTCTACAACCAACATGCTCGCGGGCTGTATCGCAACCCCGCGGCGCGTGAATCCTGTTTCGACTTGCTGGAGCGCGGCGTGCGGCGCTTTGTCGATCCATTGGATGCGCGGAGTCTGTTCCAACAGTTGAAGCAGCGTGGACGCGCGCGACTGGTCTCGAGAGTGCGCACCGCACAGGGCGAGCGCTGGCACGACATTTCTGCGCAGCAGTGTCTGGATCCGGCCAGCGGCCAAGTCGCCTGCCTGGTCAGCGAAGTCGACATCAGCGACCTCAAGCGCGCGGAGGCCCGTGCGCAATACCTCGCACATCACGATCCGCTGACCGCCCTGCCGAATCGTCAGTTCGTGCTGCATCGCTATCAGGAACGGCTGGACGCGATTCGTGATCAGGGCAGTGCCGCCGCGCTGATCTTCATCGATCTGGACCGCTTCAAGAACATCAACGATTCACTCGGCCATGCCGCAGGTGACCAGTTGCTGGTGCTGATGGCAGAACGCCTGCGCGCGGAACTGCGTGACAGGGATCTGGTGGCACGTCTCGGTGGCGACGAGTTTCTGGTACTGATCGAATCGCCGGATATCCGCGAACATGTCGCGCACCTCGCGCAACGTTTGCTTCGGGTTTTGGGCCGTAGCGTCGAAATCGCCGACACCGATGTGCAGGTGACCGCCTCTTTGGGAATCTGCGTGTTCCCCGACAACGGGCATGACATCCACACCTTGATGCGGCACGCGGACTTGGCAATGTACCGCGCCAAGGATGGCGGACGAGATCGCATGGCCTGGTTCGATCAGGACATGACTCGGATCGCCAATACCCGTCTGGCATTGGAAAACGAACTTCGACACGCGCTGCACCGTGGTCAGTTCGAACTGCACTACCAACCTGTCGTCGATATCCGCAGCAACGAAGTCGTGGGTGCGGAAGCACTGTTACGTTGGAATCGTCCCGGTCATGACCAAGTGCCGCCGACGGTGTTCATCCCGATCTGCGAGGAATGCGGCTTGATGGATGCGATCGGTGACTGGGTGCTGTTGGAAGCCGCCCGGCAGCAGGTGCGTTGGGCCGAGCTGGGCTGCAATTTGCGCGTGGCGGTCAATCTGTCGGTGATGCAGTTCAACAGCCCGGTGTTGCTGGAGACATGCCGCCAGGTGCTGGAAGAGACAGGCTGCGAGCCAGGCAAGTTGGAACTGGAAGTCACCGAATCCATGCTGCTTGGTAACGATGAGCGCACCTTGGCCACCCTGGACGGCTTGCGCGCTCTGGGTTTTCGCCTGGCCATCGATGACTTCGGCACCGGCTATTCCAACCTCGCCTACCTGCAACGCTATCCCTTCAGTTCATTGAAGATCGACCGCTCCTTCATCGCCGCGCTGGACAGTGGTACGCCGATTGCGGAGCTGGTCATCAGCCTTTGCCACTTGTTGGGCATGGACATCGTGGCGGAAGGCGTGGAGAGCCAACATCAGCTGGAATGGCTGCACCAGCGCAACTGTCACACCTATCAAGGCTTTCTCTACAGTCCTGCGCTGCCCGCCGAGCAGTTCCTGCAGCAGATCTGCAGGCGCTGAGTCACCGCGCCCCGTGCTCAGGCGCGTTGCCGGCGAGTCGCCTTGAGTTGCGGCAAGACGCGCAGCTCTTCCTTCTCGGTAACGCTCAAGCCGCTCAGGCCCACCTCGCGAACGCGCACCTGGAGAGCGCGCTCTCGCTGTTCCAGCGCGGCCAGTTCAAGACCGCGTAAGGCACCATCAAAATCGGCTTCCAGGCCACTGTCCGGAATCAGGACCTCGGAGGTGGCCAGTTTCGTCAACGCAGGCAGATCCGGGCTGTCGCGCCATGCCTCAAGCAATGCGCCGGTGTGAATGTCGGGTCGCGAGCGGCAGTGATCCAACAGCGCGATCAGCAGTTCCACGCCGGGCTGATCGAGCTGTTCGAAAATGTAGGGCGGCGAGATCCGTTGCGCCAGGCTTGGCCGCTGCAACAACAACTCGATGGCGATGCGCACCATCGAGCGCCGCGTGCTGTGGCTGCCACGCACGGGTGCCTTGCGCGGCACCTCGGTCGCATCGCGCGGCGCGGGTTGTTGCAGCCCAGTCAGTTCATTCAGACGTTGCCACATCAGATCGCGGAACGCGCCATCCGGCACGCTCTGCAGAAGTGGCCGAGCGCGCTCGGCCAGTCGCGCACGGCCATCCAGTGAGTCGAGCTGGATATCGCGGCTCATCTCGTTGAAGAAAAACGTCGACAAGGGTGTTGCCGCCTTCAGATGGGCATCAAACCCGTCCGCGCCCTGCTTGCGGACCAGACTGTCGGGGTCTTCGCCCTCGGGCAGAAACAGGAAGTAGGCCTGGCGACCATCCCGCATGCGCGGCAATGCGGCCTCCAGTGCCTTCCATGCCGCCGCACGTCCAGCGCGGTCACCGTCAAAACAGAAATACACATCGCTGGCATTGCGGAACAACAGCTCGGCGTGGTCGGGTGTGGTCGCCGTGCCCAAGGTGGCGACGGCTTCGTGGATGCCGTATTGAAACAGCGCCACCACGTCCATGTAGCCCTCCACCACGATCAATCGCGGAATCCGCGAATGCGCCTGTTTGACCTGCCACAGCCCGTACAGCTCACGACCCTTGCGGAACAGCGG
>DEHW01000218.1:7191-8014 GCA_002352135.1 Lysobacterales bacterium UBA2790 | reverse complement strand
GCCGACAACAGCGCATCCCAGCCGCCGGGCGCGTAACCCAGCTCGAACTTCGCCTGGGTGGCGGCATCCACACCGCGCTTCTGCAGATAGGCCTTCGCCGTCGGCGCATTGCCCAACTGCTGACGAAACCAATCTGCGGCTTCCCGTGTGGCCGCATACAGCGGCGCAAAATCATCCTGCGGGCCTTTCTTCTGATGTTCGTCGCGTGGCACATCCATGCCCACGCGCTTGGCCAGTTCTTCGACCGCATCGACAAACTCCAGACGGTCGTACTCCATCACGAACTTGATCGCGGTGCCGTGCGCACCGCACCCAAAGCAGTGGTAGAACTGCTTGGTCGGACTGACGGTGAACGACGGCGAACGTTCGTCGTGGAAGGGGCAACAGGCGGTGTACTCGCGCCCGGCGCGACGCAGCTTCACCCGCGCATCAATCACTTCGACGATGTCGGTGCGCGCCAGCAGGGCATCGATGAAGCTGTCGGGGATGCGGGACATTGGCACAGTGTAACGGGCAGGCTTGCCGAGACCGCGCCCGCGTCTTCACGGCGTGTCGATTGTTGCGCCCGCATCCAAAGCGTACAATTTCAGTCCTGTTTTATTCCAGGCACCGCCATGCTGCGTGTCACCAAGCTCACCGACTACGCCACCCTGCTGATGACCGTCCTGGCCGAGCGCACCGACGGCGTCTACAGCACAACCGGTCTGGCCGAGCGCGCCGGGCTGGAACTGCCGACTGTTGCCAAGATTCTCAAGCAGCTTGGGCAGGCAGGACTGGTCAACAGCACGCGCGGCGCGAGTGGCGGCTATCGACTGGCACGCGA
>DEHW01000218.1:0-7104 GCA_002352135.1 Lysobacterales bacterium UBA2790 | reverse complement strand
TCTTCCAATCCACCTGTTCGCCTGAAGCGAGAGGCAGCCCATGGCCACCGAACGCACCGAAATTGAAGCCGCCCTGTCGCGCCAGTACGCGGCGGGCTTTGTCACCGACATCGACGCCGAGATCGCGCCGAAAGGCCTGAACGAAGACGTCGTGCGGATGATCTCGGCCAAGAAGAATGAGCCCGAATGGCTCACCGAGTGGCGTCTGAAGGCCTACCGGCATTGGCTGACCATGACGCCGCCGGACTGGGCCAAATTGCAGATCGCGCCCATCGACTATCAGGACATCAGCTACTTCGCCGCGCCGAAAAAGAAATACGCCTCGCTCGACGAGGTGGACCCGAAATTGCTGGAAACCTACGAAAAGCTCGGCGTGCCCTTGCACGAGCGCGCGCGTCTGGCGGGTGTGGCCGTCGATGCGGTGTTCGACTCTGTGTCGGTGGGCACCACGTTCAAGAAGGAACTGGCCGAAGCCGGGGTGATCTTCTGCAGCTTTTCCGAAGCCGTGCACGAGCATCCCGAACTGGTGAAGCAGTATCTGGGCAGCGTGGTGCCGGTGGGTGACAACTACTTTGCCGCGCTCAATTCGGCGGTGTTCTCCGATGGCAGTTTCGTGTTCATCCCGAAGAACACGCGTTGCCCGATGGAGCTGTCGACGTATTTCCGCATCAATGCGGCGGAGACCGGCCAGTTCGAGCGCACCTTGATCATCGCCGAGGAAGGCAGCTACGTGTCCTACCTCGAGGGCTGCACCGCCCCGCAGCGCGATGAAAATCAACTGCACGCGGCGGTGGTCGAGCTGGTCACGCTGGAACGCGCCGAGATCAAGTACAGCACGGTGCAGAACTGGTATCCGGGCGACGAGAATGGCGTCGGTGGCATCTACAACTTCGTCACCAAACGCGGCGAATGTCGTGGCGCCAAATCCAAGATCAGTTGGACCCAGGTCGAAACCGGTTCGGCGATCACCTGGAAGTACCCGAGCTGCGTCCTGCGCGGTGACGACTCGGTGGGCGAGTTCTATTCGGTCGCCCTCACCCATCATCGCCAGCAGGCGGATACCGGCACCAAGATGATTCACCTCGGCAGGAACACCAAGTCGAAGATCATCAGCAAGGGCATCAGCGCCGGACACGGCCAGAACAGCTATCGCGGTCTGGTCAAGGTAGAGAAAAATGCCGCCAACGCCCGCAATTACACGCAATGCGACAGCCTGCTGATCGGCAAGCGCTGTGGCGCCCACACGTTTCCCTACATCGAAGTGCGCCGCGCCGACGCCATCGTCGAACACGAAGCCACCACCTCGAAGATCAGCGACGACCAGTTGTTCTACTGCCGCTCGCGCGGCATCGGCGAAGAGGACGCCGTCTCGATGATCGTCGACGGCTTCTGCAAGCAGGTCTTCAAGGAACTGCCGATGGAGTTTGCGGTGGAGGCGAAGAAGTTGCTGGAAGTGTCCTTGGAAGGGGCGGTGGGATGATCGGCTGCAGCGTGGACGCGTCGAGACCGATGCTATTCCGTAGCGAAGCGCATTCGATCAAGCGTTGCGTTTCGGCGGGCCAATATGACGAGCGCCCGGTGATGTCCGACCCCGAAAGTCGTCATACCCGCGAAAGCGGGTATCCAGCGGTTCGCCGTCGGGCGTGGTGGTGCAACAGCTGGATTCCGGATCAAGTCCGGAATGACGCCTTGGCGCGTCGGTGGCTGCCAGAGCGAACATCGCCTATTCCGCCTCCGATCCATGCTGCCCATCATTTCATCGCCTCATTCTGGCTCCGTGCCACACCCGTGTGACCCTCTGAAGACCCCGACCATGCTCAAGATCGAAAACCTCCACGTCCGCGCCGGTGAGCGCGACATCCTCAAGGGCCTGTCGTTGACGCTCGAACCCGGCAAGCTGCACGCCATCATGGGTCCGAACGGTGCGGGCAAATCCACGCTGGGGCATGTGCTGGCTGGCCGGGAAGGCTATGAAGTCACCGCCGGGACGGTCGAGTTCAACGGCCAGAATCTGTTGACCATGGAGCCTGAAGAACGCGCGGCGGCCGGTGTGTTTCTGGCCTTCCAGTATCCGGTCGAGATTCCCGGTGTGAACAACACCTATTTCCTGCGCACGGCGCTGAATGCACAGCGCAAGGCACGCGGTGAAGAGGAGCTGGATGCGATCCAGTTCCTCAAGCTCGTGCGGCAGAAGCTGCAGGTGCTGAGCCTGAAGGAAGAGCTGCTGCATCGTGCCGTCAACTCGGGCTTTTCGGGCGGCGAAAAGAAGCGCAACGAGATCTTCCAGATGGCCGTGCTGGAACCGAAGCTGGCCATCCTCGACGAGACCGACTCCGGTCTCGATATCGATGCGCTGAAGGCGGTGGCCGATGGCGTCAACGCGCAGCGCTCGCCCGAGCGGGCGTTTCTGGTAATCACCCATTACCAGCGTCTGCTCGACTACATCGTGCCGGATGTGGTGCACGTGCTGGCCGACGGTCGCATCGTCGAAAGCGGCGGCCCCGAGCTGGCCCTGCAGCTCGAATCGCATGGCTATGCCTGGGTCAAGGAACGGTTGAGTCCGGAGATCGCGTGATGAGCGCCTTGCTGGATTCCTTCGCGCAGCAGTACGCGGCCCTGCCCGAGCCCTTGCGTGCCGCCGGTGGATTGGCAGAGTCGCGCAGCAAGGCGCTTGCCGCCGCGTTGCGGGATGATCTGCCTGCCGCGCGTGCCGAACGCTGGCGCTATTTCCCGCTGCGACCGATGGCACAGCGCGTGTTTCGCGCCGCTACCGGCGCCAGCGTCGATGCCGCCTTGCTGTCCGATATTCCGGCGCCGCGACTGGTCTTCGTCAACGGCTGGTGTGATCGCAGTCTGAGCGATCTGAGTGGACTCGCCGAAGGCGTGCGGGTGGAATCGCTGGGGCGATTGCTGCATCAGGCCCATCCGCGCGACGTGGCCTGGATGGGACGCCTCTTCACTGATGCCGACGAAAGCTTCGCGCGCCTCAACGCTGCCCTGGCCGTCGAAGGCGCGGTGATCCAGCTCGAAGAAAACGTGCAGCAGACTGCGCCTCTGCATCTGGTCAGCATCGGTGCATCGGAAGCGGCTGATGTCGCTTGGCATCTGCGGCATCTGATCGAGCTGCGCCACGGTGCCTGCCTGAGCGTGATCGAACATCAACTCGCTGCCGATGCCCACGCGCATTTCGACAACACCCTCTGCCATGTGCATCTGAAGCCCGGCGCGGTGCTGCGTCATGTCCGCCAGCAGAACGCCAGCGAGCACGCCACCCTGCTGTATCGCACCGACGCCGTACTCGCCGCCGGTGCGGAATATCGTCGGGTAGATCTGGAACTCGGGGCCGCCGTGTCGCGCCACGAGTGCAATGCCTCGCTGCAGGGTGAAGCGGCTTCGATGATCTCCGGCGGTGCGATGCTGGCCGATGGCAAACGGCTGCTGGATACGCGTCTGCAGCTCGAACACATCGCCCTCGACACCCGCTGCGATTTGCGCTGGCGTGGTCTGGCCACCGAACGCGCCAAGCTCAGCTTCTTTGGCGGCATCCACATCCGCCAAGGTGCCGACGGCACCGATGCCCAACTCAGCAATCGCAATCTGCTGCTCGCCGACACCGCCGAGGTCAACACGCAGCCCGTCCTGGTGATCGATGCCGACGAAGTGAAAGCCGCACATGGCGCCACCGTCGGTCAACTCGATGCGCAGGCCCTGTTCTACCTGCAATCACGCGGCATTCCTAAACCCGACGCCCGCGCACTCCTGATGCAGGCGTTTCTGATCGAAGTGCTGGATGTGCTGGACGATGCGGACCTGACAGCGTCGCTGGCGCCCGTGCTGTCAGCCATCAAATCGTATTGATCCCACTCGCCAGTGTGATAGCACGGCTGGCGACCTCGTTTTTCGTGACGACAGCGCCTGCCTTGAGCCCGGCGGCACAGGCAGAAGGTCATCCTCTACTGCTACTGCTTTCCGATGCATTGAATATGCAGGCGCTAATTTTATTTTTTTCATCTTCGTTGCAATCAACGTCGCATAAATTGAATTGTTCTACTTGACGAGCACAGATTCGCTCTCTAGGTTCCACCTCACCGTCGATTGGGGCGACGGCCCATCTTTATTGGAGCTTCCGATGAACTGGCATCACCGTCTTATTGTGATTTGCATCACATTGGTGTTTTCGCTGCTCGCCGCGCCCGCACTTGCCTTTGTGGATTCCCCCGTCTTCACGCCCGCCCAACCTACCTCGCAACAGGCGGTGACGGCGAACGTGCGAAATGGAGTTTGTCATGCGCTCGATATTACATCGCCCGGTTCGCCGCCCCTGCGAATAGAAAGGGTTGGTCAGACCATCCAAATCATCGTCGCTGGCGCAACACATCTGAGCGGATTCTGTAACGTTCCAGTAACAACAGATGACTTCAACCTTGGGGTTCTTCCCGTGGGACAGTATTCGGTCGAAGTCTGGATGGTGGATGCTTTCTATTCCTACCAACAGACGTTTCTGATGTCATCCGCGCCGCTGACCGTGACAGCGGCTGCGCCTGAAACGATTCCTGCAAGCCGTCCGTTTTTGTTGATGGCATTCGCCAGCCTGATGGCCCTGTTGGCAACATGGGCCTTGCGACGCCGTGGGTCGACCTTGATCCTTGCGGTAATCCTGTTGCTACCGCTGGCAGCGCGTGCGGAAGATCGTCGCCTGCTGGTGCTGCTGTCGGATGCGCCGGGCACGCCCACGCCGCAGATGGTGGTGGAGCCGATCAGTTTCAGCTCGGGCTACCTGGGTCAGTTGAGTTCCGGGTTTCAGGCCGAAGACCCGATCCGCGCCTACTACCTGTTGACGCGCCGCGCTTATGGCAGCTTCAAGTTGTGGCTGTTGACCAACCCTGAGGACCCGCGCGCCAAATTGGAACGCTACGTCATCATTGAGTATCCGGAAGGTGCCAATCTGGACAACGCCCTGGTAGCCATGGCGGCAGATTCACATATCCTGGCGGCGTTTACCTACGAAGACCTCAATTGGTCACCCTTGCCTGTGGGTCAAGACACGCCTGCCGCCCCTGTGCAACCGCCGACTCGCACCGGTAGCCCGGGTCAGGGCTGGATCACCGACCACCGTTTTGATCGCGCCTGGCTGTGGGCGGGTGGATGGAGCCTGGTAGCGACTATCGACAATGGCTTGCAGATCGATCATCCCGACCTGCGCAGTTTTGATGCCAATGGCAATTATCTGGCAGGCAACTTCCTGACCGCCTATGGCGTCGACGTGGGACGGGTGACCGATACCGATCCCTATGCCATTGATTTCAACGTTGATGAACGCGAGCCTGTCTCCAGCTTGGACCCGAGCCTGGCGAGCTGCGATACCGATGGTGATGGCTGGGTGGTGGACCTCTACGCGGGCCACGGGACACATGTCGCGGGTTTGATTGGGGCAAGCCATGCCAATAGCGATGACACCAAGGGTGCCTGCATGCACTGCGGAATTTCACCGTGGCGCGTTTCATTCTTGTACTGCGATGACGACAAGGTGCGATCATCGACCTCGGGAACTGCCATCGTTGCTGCCCTGACCTATGCTTCCGATGTGGGCGTTCAAGTCGCCAATCAGAGTTTCGGCGGTGCCATCAGCCAACTGGACCTCTGTGCTGGTCAACCGAATTATCCGTGGTGCCTCGCCATGCAGCATGCAGAGCAACGCGGCATGCTGATGGTTGCCGCATCCGGCAATGATCGCCGAAAACTGAATTTCCCCGCGCTGGATGTACGCGTAGCCGCTGTAGGCGGCTTGGAGCCCGACAAGACCTTCTGGAACGACCGCCTGGATCTGCCTTCAGGAATTGCGAACGGCTGTCCTGATCCGGCTGCAGGTGGTGTGACTGAATACGGCCAAGAATGCGGCTCGAATTTCACCGGAACTCGACCCGGTGAACGCCGTCAGGAAGTCGTCTTCGCGGCTCGCAATGTCTATTCCACCATCTACACCGGGCAGAACTGGAATCCCTATCTGCAATGCGGTGACAGCTATGGCGATACCGATGCAGGCAATGGTCGCGGTGAGTGCAGTGGTACGTCCATGTCGGCACCGCTGTATTCGGGCTTGGCGGGCATTCTGCGTTCGATCAATCCATTGGTGATGCCGGGCAACCCGGAATCCACCGTGGATGCCCTGGGTATTCGCGATGCGATCGTCGAAAACGCCGCCGTGCCCGGCGGGCTGACGACGTGGGATCCCAAGTATGGCTACGGCATACCCAATGCCGAAGGCGCGGTGCAAACCATGCTGGGGGCGGTGGCCGGGCGCACGATCAAGAATCGCTTGACGCCGCTGTTCAACCTGTACGGTGCCACGGCAACCGACTGGGCGCAGGTGACGGTGCCGCAGGCGGCGATTGCGCTGTTGATCAATGAAGAGGGCGGCTACGCCTCGCAGGGCGCGGCGGTGTCGGCGTATCCCGCGTTTCCCGGCGGAACATCGATGGCACCGCCTTTGCCTGCACCCAAAGCGGCGTTGTATGTGCTGACCACCGAATACCAACCCAATGCCAGCACGCCGCCGCTGCTGCCGCTGTACTGGTTGGACCGTGCACGCCCGACACCGCTGGGTTGCTTGTCCGGCCCCGCCTGCAATCTGAACAATCGCGACTTTCTGCTGATGACCACCACCAGCCACGTGCAGACCGCGTATGCCGACGGCTATACCTTCCGTGGCTTGCAGGGCTATGTGTATGCGCCATGCACACCGGAGGCAACCTGTATCCCCGCCGGTGCGGAGCGCCTGTATCGCAAGTGCAATGTGACCGAGGACGATTGCGCCCTGTTTCTGGAGCGCGACCGCGCCACCTTCGAAGCGCAGGGCTATACGGCGGTGTATCCCGCAGGTAGCGCCAGCCGCATCGGCTACGCCTACCCGAACGTTGACAGCGATGGCGATGGCCTGATCGACGGCTTCGAGCGACTGTTGAACACCCGCGTCGATCTGGCCGACTCCGATGGCGACGGCGTGTCCGACGGTGTGGAGTTTCCGCTGGCAGGCATTCGCGTCACTGACCCCTGCAACGGCCCGGTCAACCAGTGCATCAGCAATGTCCTGTTTGCCAATGGGTT
>DEHW01000169.1 GCA_002352135.1 Lysobacterales bacterium UBA2790 | reverse complement strand
CCCTTTGCGGAAGCGATGGGCTGCAGCTTGTCGAGCTCCTCTTTCAGCAAGGTGGCAACACAGATGTCCTCTTCAGGCAGGCCCGAGTCATTCTCGCGCGCCAGAATCAGGAACGACTCGATCAGCGCTTCCATGTCTCGCGCCGCGACCCGGACGCGTTCGATCTGCCGCAGCGAATAGTCGGACTGTGGTTCGCTGACAAGCAAATCACAGGCGATGCGAATGACCGTCAACGGACTTCGCAATTCGTGCGAAGCGTCACGGGTGAAGTTGCGTTCGCGCTCCACAAAGGCGTCGATGCGTGAGGCGAAGTCGTGCAGCGCATGCGCCAGCACCTGCACCTCGCCCTCTACGTCCAAGGGCAGATGCTCAGGCTTCAGCGCCTCGATCTCGGGAAGCTTGGGATCCCACTGTTTCACCAGATTCGCGAGCCAGATCACCGGCGAGACCGCACGCCGCGAAATCCGGTAGGTCAGGAACGCGATTACGTAAATGACGACCAGCACCAACACCAAGGGAACCGCGCCGAAATAGAAGGCCAAGGCGTTGACCTGGTCCTGGTCGAACACCAGAACCAGGCGCCCCTCTGGCTGGACATCCACCAGCACAAGCCAGCCACCATGGGCCTGCGCAAGGCTGTGATAGCCAGGCTGCAGTGGCCGCAAGTAGGTCGGAAGCTCAACAACATCGTGACCGGGCTGAAGCAGGTACCCACGCATGTTGTAGGTGTCGGGCAGCGAGGCCGCGGGATCCATCGCAAACCGCTTCCAGAAGTGCCCGGCCTCGTCGACCAGCGCGCGCTTGATCAGGACGTCTTTGAGGACCGCCGATGCGCCGTAAACACCCAGGATCGTGGCACCACTGATGGCCGCCACCTGAACAATGAAGGCGGCCCAGATCTTGCGGCGCAATCCACGCGAATTGGGCATTCAGCTCTCCTGCTGCAATGTTCGACGCAATTACCCGACCCGGCGCGTGGGTTCCGTCTCCAGTTCAGCCAGTCGATAGCCCGCACTGTGGATGGTGTGCAGCAATTGCGACTTGAAGGGCTTGTCGATGATCTTGCGCAAATTGTAGAGGTGACTGCGAAGCGTGTCGGAATCCGGCAAGCCATCGCCCCAAATCTCCCGTTCGATATCACGACGACTGACCACCCGCGGCGACTCGCGCATCAGGATCGTCAACAGGCGCAGCGCAATCGGCGACAGTTGTAGTTCCTGTCCTGCGCGTGTGGCACGCAGCGTGGCAGTATCCAGCACCAGATCAGCCACCTCCAGAATCTCCGCGCTGACCTGCCGACGGTCGCGACGGATCAAGGCGCGAATGCGCGCTTCCAGCTCCTGGATCGCAAATGGTTTGACCAGATAGTCATCGGCCCCGACTTCCAGTCCGCGCACCTTGTCGTCCAAGGTGTCGCGCGCGGTCAGCATCAGCACCGGCGTGGATTTCTTGGCCTCGTTGCGCAGACGCCGACAGACCTCCAGACCGTCCATCCGTGGCAGCATCAGGTCGAGCACGATGACGTCGTAGCTGCCTTCCGTGGCCAGACGCAGACCATCGCTGCCATTGGTCGCGTAGTCGACACCAAAGCCCTTGCGCTCCAGATACTCGCCCACCATTTCCGAGATATTGCGGTTGTCTTCAACCAGCAGAACCAACCCTTGGGACTCTTCGCGTGCCTTCATTGCCCAGCTCCAGCGTGGTTATTCACAAGCGTGAATATGCAGAGGGTGCGGTGAGGCAAGTGTGAAGCCACGCAGCATGGCGACAGAGGTCGCGTTCAACGATTCAGAAAGGAATTCGGCGTAGCAGGACATCCCGGTACATCACCCAGTCGCCCATAAGCGACCAGAGCGGATAGCGAAAGGTCGCAGGACGGTTGTGTTCGAAGAAGAAGTGCCCTACCCAGGCAAAGCCATAGCCACAGAGCGGCATCGCAAGCAGAAAGCGCCAGTCGGGCACGCCAAGTCCGAACGCCAACAACACGAGAACGCCCGTACTGCCGATCACATGCAAGCGCCGACAGGTCGGGTTCTGATGCTCACCAAGGTAGTAGGGATAGAACTCGTTGAAGGACGTGAACCGCACTGACTCGGGCACTTCGTTGCTCATGCGCTGACTTCCTGGCGCTCCGCGCGCTTCACCTGTTCCCAAAGGGATTCCTGCGCCGCGAGATCCAGCTCCGAAAACACCCTGCCCTGTGCGGCGGCCAAGGCCTCCATGGCGCGGAAGCGCCGTTCGAACTTGCGATTGGCACGGCGCAACGCACTGCCCGCATCCACCTTCGCATGGCGAGCCAGATTCACCGCCACAAACAGGACGTCTCCGATCTCGTCTTCCAGCGCGTCGGTGCCCAAGCCGTTCTTCCACTCGGCTCGCACTTCGTCCAGTTCCTCATGCAGTTTGGCGATTACCGGCGCGACATCCGGCCAATCGAAGCCCACGCTGGCAGCGCGCTTCTGCAACTTGTGCGCGCGTTGCCACTCTGGAAGACCTTGGGTGATACCGGCCAGCGCACTGCGGTCCGGGTCACCTTTGGCCTCGCGTTCCTCGCGCTTGCGCGACTCCCACTGCACCAGCGCGCCGTCCGCGTCGCTGGCTTCGCGATCCTCGAAGACATGTGGATGGCGTCGTATCAGCTTGTCGGTGATCGCGTCGACCACGGCAGCAAAGTCGAAGCGCCCAGCCTCTTCCGCCATTCGTGCATGGAACACGACCTGCAGAAGCAAGTCGCCCAACTCATCACGCAAGTCGTCGAAGTCGCCACGGATGATCGCATCGGCAACCTCGTAGGCTTCTTCGATCGTGCAGGGCGCGATCGTCGAAAACGTCTGTTCCAGATCCCAGGGACAGCCACCATAAGGATTGCGCAACTGCGCCATGATGGCCAGCAATCGGGGCAAACCTGCGGGCTGCGCCAGAACGCGCTGCAATGCTTCTGCCTTGGTCACAGCCACTCTCTCCAGGGCAAATCCGTGTCGCCCAGTGCAATGAAATCCGGGTTGATCAGGCCATCGCGCTGGTTGTAACGCAGCGCATTGCCGTGCAGATCAAGCACGGCCCCGCCAGCCGCTTCCAGCACGGCCTGACCGGCAGCGGTGTCCCACTCGCCAGTCGGTCCGAAGCGCGGGTACAGATCGACCAGCCCCTCGGCCAATTGGCAGAATTTCAGCGATGAGCCCAATGGCTTCTGCAATGGCGCGTGCAGTTTGCCAATCAAGGCGGCGCTGGCCGGGTCGAGATGCGAGCGGGATACCGCCACGCGCAAGGGTCGCGGCGCGGGGCGACAAACGTTCAAAGCGACGTCCGCCTCAAAAGACTGCCGCAACCACGCGCCCTCGCTGGGCGCGCCCCAGAACAACTGATCCAGCACCGGCGCATACACCACACCAAACACCGGGCGGTCGCCGTCCACCAAGGCGATGTTGACGGTGAACTCACCATTGCGCTTGACGAACTCCCGCGTGCCATCCAAAGGGTCCACCAGCCAGAAGCGCGTCCACGCCCGGCGCGCTTCAATGTCCTGCGGTGCGGACTCTTCGGACAGCACCGGCCAGTCTGGCGTCAGCCGCTGCAGACCCGCAACGATGAGTCGATGCGAGGCCATGTCCGCCTCCGTCAAGGGACTGCGGTCCTGCTTGGCCTGCACCGCAAATTCACTGTCGTAGATGCGCAGAATCTGCTCGCCAGCCTGACGGGCCAGTGCGATCACTGCTTCGCGCATCGTCACATCGAGTCTCATGGATTGGCTCGCAGCCGCAGGTACTCGCGAACGATGAACAGCGCCGCCAACGCGCGACCATCCGAACAGTCCTCACGCAGCATCAACTGATCCAGTTCATCCAAGCGCCACGGGACCACATCCAGCGGCTCCGGCTCATCACCGGGCAAGCGCTCGTCATACAGATCCTCTGCCAACACCAGGGTCGTCAACTGATTGAAAAAGGTCGGCGACATCGAAAATTCACGCAGAACGGTCAAACGCCGCGCGCCGAAACCCGCCTCTTCCTTCAGTTCGCGGTTGGCGGCCTGCAAGGCACTTTCGCCCGGATCGATCCGACCCGTGGGCAAGCCCAGCAGGTATTGATGCAGACCCGCTGCATACTCACGGGTCAACAGAACAGTCTCTTCATCACGCAAGGCGGCGATCACCACACCGCCAAAGCCGCGCGGTTTCATGCGCTCGAAGCGTCGTCGCGCACCGTTGGAGAACTCCAGATCCAACTGCTCAATCTGAAAGCGTCCGCCATAGTCCAAGTCGTGAATGGCATGGATGATCGGCAGTGGCCGTTTTTCAGTCATGGGTTCCTTCCCGCCAGTGACGCATGAGGTTCTGGACCTGCGCATGCAAGGTTGGCGTGCCCGCCAGGACCGAGCGAGTCTGCAGGTTCAGTGGCGCACCATCCAGGTCGGTGAACACGCCGCCCGCTTCACGCACGATGACGGCGAGCGCCGCGATGTCGAGGATGTTCACGTCGGACTCGATGACGAGGTCCAGCGCGCCACGTGCCAACAGGTGGTAGTGGAAGAAGTCGCCATAGCCGCGAATGCGCGACACCTGCTGGACCAGTTCGGCCAGTCTTTGCCAACCGCCCGCCGACGCGGCCAGCGACTTGAGGTTGCCGGTGGACAGCGTGGCCTGCGCCAGTTGATCGATGGCGGCAACGCGAATCGGATTGCCATCCAACCAGGCACCACCGCCTCGCACCGCCCAGGCCATCTCACCGAAAGCAGACGCATAGGAGACGCCCAACACCAGTTCGCCGCGATGCATCAGCGCGATCTGGGTCGAGAACATCGGATAACGCCGCACGAAACTCTTGGTGCCATCGATCGGATCGACCAGCCAGAGGAAGTCGCCTTCGCCGCTGAAACCGTGTTCCTCACCATAGATCGCATGGGTGGGAAACGCCGTCAGCAAGGTCTCACGAATGACCTGTTCCGACTCGATGTCAGCACGGGTTACCGGACTGGCGTCGGCCTTGAGAACGACATCGACACCCGCACCGTAATAGTGATTGATCAACTCACCAGCGCGCCGTGCCGCATCGCGCGCGACCTGCAAGGCGTGTTGAAGAAAGGCGTCACTCAGGAGATCGCTCACGGCGCGCTTCCAATCAGTTTTGCCTCCAATTGGAACAGTGAACTGCCGTCGGATTGCGGTTGACCGATGTAGGCCAAGGCCTGTTGAACCTGCGCATTGCCGTCGCGTGCTCGCAGCCGCGCGTTAGCCTTCAAGCCACTGAGGTCAGCCGAAAACTGTCCGTCCTCGATCTGCAAAGGTCCACCGTTATCGGTGACCGTGCCGACGATACGGCCGTCATTCTGGCGCTCGAAGCTCATGCGCACCTCGCCGAGGCTGGCTTGCGCCGCACCCATGACGGCGGCGTCCTTCCACACAGCAGTACCGCTCAGCGCAGTCGGGAACAGGTGATTCAGCTCGGCATTCGCCAGCTCAAGTTGAATGTGACCCAGCATCTGCAAGGCGGGCGTGTCGATCAGACCCGCCAGGTGTTCGGCGGGAACACGCAGCGACACATCGCGCAGACGGATGACCTGATCGCGCCCGGCGTCTACGTACCCATGCCCCGCATACACCTCGCCGCGCAAATCCAGGTCGATCTGGACGCGCTGCTGCAACAACCCCATCGGATGCAGGTGCCAATCCAGCGGCCCCATGGCCCGGCCACGCCAGCTGAGTTGCGCGGCATGCCCATTCACCAGACTGCCTTCCACACCTTCCAGCTTCAAGGGCGCCTCGGCAGGCAGCAACCAGGCAACCCAGGCTCGCGCGGGCACCAGGTGAAACAGCGCCGCCAGCCCCAGAACCGCCACCAGCAGCAAGATCAACAATCCCTTCAACAGACGCATGGCGCCTCTCCCTTCAAACAGAAATTCATGGCGTCTCCGCCAGCATCACGCGCGCATCCACCTGCCCGGTGGCGCCAGTGCTTTGTGCAGACAACTCGACAATGCGTGTCCCATGGCTGCGCGACAGCGATTCCAGCCACTGCGCCAAGGCATCGAACGATGCCTGCTGGAAGACCGCACTCACACGCCCGTCCGAGGCGGGCTCCACGCTCAACAAGGCGCTGCCCAGTCCCTGCTCGCGTGCGCCCGCATCGACCCGCGTCAACAGCGAGCGACGGTCGACACTCGTAGATTGCCCTCCATCCTGCGCGCGCCGCTCGGCGATTTCGGCAGCCGCACTCTGCATCCAGCGCAAACTGGCCTCGGCGGCTGCCGTCTGCGCGCGCAGACTGTCGCGCGAGCGCTGCAAGGGCAACCAGATCGTTGCGTAGGCCAGCAACAGCGCGGCCAAGGCACCACCGATAGCAAGCACACGCTGATCCCGTGGACTCAAGCCCGACCACCACAGATGGAACGCATTCACCGGGCACCTCCACGAATGCGCAAACGGCCTTCCACGACGCCCTTGCCCGGCGTTACACCCGCCAACTCGACCTGCAGCCCAGGCAAGGCGGCGAGGGTTTCGCGAACGCCATCCAGAGTCGACACATCCTCACCGGACAGGGTGAGCTCCAGCGTTCCCGCACGGTAGTCAACCGCCTGCAAGGTGTAACGCGTGCTTCCCGCCAAGACGGGCGAAACCTGCGCGAGCAGCGTCAAGGCGTCATCGCCGCCACTGGCACCCCGGCGAAGACGATTCAATTCCGCTTCCAATTGGGTACGCGCATCCACCACTTGCGACACGCCGGGCACCGCTTCGCGAAGCACATTCGCCATTTTTTCGTGAGTGTCGGCGAGTTGCGCCTGCAGCTGCTGACGCTCCATCACGCCATTCACCAGCAACAAACCGACCGCAACGGCTGCCACCCAGCCAGCACGCTTCCACCACTGCAATGCGTCGCCGGAGGCCGGTCGCACCGCAAAATCCTGCTGCAGCAGATTTCCCAAGGTGATTCGTCGGTCATCCTGCGTGGCACCCGCCAGCGGCAGGCACAGCGACCGACCGGTCGCCACGTGCGCCCAGCGCGCAGGGCCCAACAGCGCATCCAGCGCCGCCGATTGCGTGTCGCTCAGAGCGGTCTCGCTGCATACCGTGAATCGACGATTGGTCGCCACTGGCAACGCCTTCAGCAGATCAGGCAGCGCGCTTTCCTCACTCACCACCACCGCCGCCTGCGGCGTGGGCCGGAACAGCACTCGCCCGGCCTCGAACCACAACAGCGCTTCCGCATCCGCTGGCAAGACCTCGGCCTCCGAACACGCGGCACGAATCGTCAGGCCATGCTGCGTGCAGGCATCCAAGGCCGAGCGCAGGCGCTCACGATCCACCACGCGAACCACCACGCTGGCCGGGTCATCTTCCGCACCCAAAGCCACATGCGCCTGCTCGACCGGCGCGACCAGACGATCCTCGATGGCGTAAGGAATCGCCTGCCGCAGCGTCTGCAGCGAGCGCGACACGCGCGGCGTTTCCAGCCTGAGCACCCACTCCGCAGGCAGCAGCAGGCACCGGATCACACTGCCAGCCACCGGCCACTCATCCCGACGGATCGTCGTGCCACCCACCGCACACCACTCGATGCGCTCATCGGCGAACAGTCGGAGAATGACTTCGTTTGTCATGGAGGGATGGGCTTCCTGCGATCCGTGAAAGAGTCCGATGCCACGCGGTCTGTGTCCGCGACGGCTCGGCGGAAGTGTAGCAAGGACGCTGTACGCTGGCCCCAGCCATACGGCTCAGTCGGCAGCTGCGCCGCTGCTACCAGGCCCCACGCACTCGCGCCAGCACCCGCACGCCACCTTGCTCGCGCGCCAACAAGGAGGAATAGCGGAAAGGAATGCCATCCAGCAGGATGGCCGACTCGGCCACAAAGTAGTGACTGCCCACATCCAAGCCTTGCGACGCGACAGGTCCGATGCGCAGTCGCTCCAATTCCTGCATGACCGCATCCAGATTGCTGTAGTTAGCCTGGCCGTCGCGAGCCAGTTGCCTCGCTTGCTGGAAGGACATCCCATCCGCCAGCGTCATCCACAGCTCGGGGGCGGCCATGTTGAGGTTCATGCCGGTCTCCGGCGGCAAGGCGCAGAGGAAGGGCGACAGCTTGCGCCAGTGATCGGCGGTCATGCTCGGCAATTGACGCAGTTCTGATGCATGCATCAGTAGACGATTGGCACTGCGCCGCGCGGGCGTCATCGCCTGCAGGCCGATGTCCTCCACGCCACCCGGACGGGGTTGCGGGTCGCGATCCATCCAGTCGAGCATCTGCGGCAGCAATGCCGGTGGCAGACCGAGCGTTTGCAACAGGCGTTGCATGCGCTTCTGCTGTACCTCGTCGTCCGCGTCGTTGCGCAGCAGGGAATTGACGTTCAAACAACCGCCCAGTTCGCGTAAGCGGCCCTGCACACGCCCGTTTGGAATCTCGGTCGGCGACATGGGCGTGGCCCAGGTGTCACTGGCAGAATCCACCTCGCCGTTGGCCAACACATCCTGCAGCAGCACTTCCCCGGCCCATGCCTCCAAGGCCTGCTGCATCTGCCAGGCCTGCTCTGCACGCAGTGCATTGCGAGTCCGCGCGGTGGCGGTCTCGGCCTGATCGATACCCGCCATCATCAACACGCTGGCCAGCGCCACCACCAGCAAGGCCACCAGCAGCGCGACGCCCTTCTGTTTGCTCATCATCAGGGCACTCATTGCCAACCACCGGGCGTCAACTCAACCAAACGCCGGATCTCGCCGAGGGAGCGGGTTTCCAATCGCAATTCCACGGCTTGCGGCAGGGCTTCGTCCACGCCATCCAGCGGCCAATGATCGGCTTCACGGCCATCTCGGCTGCGATAGCGAAGCTGCATGCGACTAACGCCGGGCAGGACATCCAGCACTTCGGGGTGACTCGACGGCGCGCGATCCAACACCCACCAGCGGCCGCGTTGCCAGCCGTCCTTGTCGCGCCGCCACGCCACCCGTTCCAGATCCGCGCGCGCCTGCTGCAATCCGTTCGAGTAGCCCGCGCGGGTCAGCTCAAGGCTGTCGGAATCCCCCATCAAGGCGGGCAGGACTTCCCCGTAGCCGTCGCGCACCGGACGCAGCACCGCAGACCGCACATCGCGCTCGAACATCTGCATTGCCAATTGCAGTTGAGCCAACTGGGCAGAGGCTTCGCTCAGTTGCTCGCGACTGCGCAGCACCGCCGCCAAGCCGCCGTAGGCCAGGGTCGAAACCACGGCAAACAGAGCGACCGCCACGACGACTTCGAGCAGGGTGAAACCGGCCTCCTGGGCAAGCCGATGCACGTTGCGCGTCGGCTGAACGCTCATGGCGCCACAAAGGCCGTCAGATGCGCCACCGGCGCATCGGCTGCGGCATCCGAGAACACGCGCATCTCGATTCGGCGCAGTCGAGAGAGATCGGTCGACTCCACGTCTGCACGCCAGATCCACTCGCGTCCTGCCATGCGCTCTTGACCGTTGTGTTCGCCGATTTCGGGAAGACCATTCAAGCGCAGTTCGGCGACGGCATTGGCAGCTACCCATTGCCCCAACATCGATTCGCGCTGGTGATGCAGATGATCGGCCTGCAAGCCCGCGAGTTTGACCAGCGCGACCAGCGACAAGGACAGCACCAGCAGGGCGATCAACACTTCCAACAAGGTAAAGCCGCGCTGCCGGCGCTCAACGGATGCCATCGTTCGACTCCAGCGTGATCTCGCCGTTGGCGCGCGCCTGCAGGGACCACTCGGTGTCGACGTCAGCGCGCGTCATCCAGAGGTTCAAGGCCGTCATCTCACCCGAATCGAAGCAGACCCACTGCGGCATTTCGGGCAAGGCTTCGGTGAGCGACAGCGCTTCGCCATCACGTTCGGCGCGCCATTGCAGCCCGTCTTCCAAGGTCCGCGAACGCAAGGCCTCCAGCGGTGCGCGCTCGACGCCGGTCAATTGCTCGACGCCAACCCAGTTTTCGCCACTGAAGTAGACGAACTCCCACTGCGCCACCGCCATCCGCAAACCCAGCTCACGCCCGGTCATCACACTTTGCTCGCAGGCCAACTGCAGCAACGCCTGCAGACGTTGCGCCTGATTTTCCAACTGACGCGATGCCACACCGGTCACCGACAGCCCGACCAGCGTCGCCAATACAGCAAGGATCACCAGAACCACCAGCAACTCGATGAGCGAAAATCCGGCTTCGCCGCGCACCGTCGTTTTGGGCATACAGGCTGGCGAACCCGCCGTCATGCGTATGCCGCGCCAGACAGAAGCCATGACGGGCACAGGCACGTTCTCAACCGCCCGAGCTGCGTCCGATGTCGGCATTCGGACCCTCGCCGCCCGGCGCACGATCCGCACCCAGCGAATACAGATCCACGCCACCGTTGGCGCCCGGATTCAGGAACACGTAATCGCCACCCCAAGGGTCTTTCGGCAACTCGCGAATATAGCCACCGGCGCGCCAGTTGGGCGCTTCGGGCAGGCCCGAGGGTTTCGCATTCAAGGCACGAAGGCCTTGTTCGGTNNATGTCCTGCTGCGCACGCGTCACACGGGCCTCGTCGGGGTAGCTCATCAACTGCGGTACGACCACGCCCGCCAAAATGGCGAGGATCACCACCACCACCAGCACTTCGATCAAGGTGAATCCGCGCACGGATCGGCGCGACAGAATGACGGCATGGGCGCACGGAGAACATTGGACAGGCGCAGGCGCAGACAGGATCATGATTTGAGGTTATCCGGAGCAATCGATCTGATGGCAGCGAGTGTAGCAAAGCCGTCCACCAGCACTGCCGACTGGCGAGCGCGCGACCTGGCCGCGGTCTGGCATCCCTGCACGCAGATGCGTGAGCACCACCAGGACCAACTGCCGCTGATCCCGATTCGCCGTGGCGATGGTGTCTGGCTGGAAGACTTCGAGGGCAGACGCTATCTCGACGCGATAAGTTCCTGGTGGACGAATCTGTTTGGCCATGCACACCCGCGCATCGCTCAAGCCATCGCTGACCAGGCAAGCCGGTTGGAGCATGTGCTGCTGGCGGGCTTCAGTCATGCGCCCGCCATCGAACTGGCCGAGCGACTGCTGGCCCGCGCGCCCAACGGCTTGAGCAAGGTGTTCTATGCCGACAACGGCTCCGCCGCCATCGAAGTCGCGCTGAAGATGAGCTTTCACAGTCACCGCAATCGCGGCGACACGCAGCGCCAGCGATTCATCACGCTGAGTAACAGTTATCACGGCGAGACCCTGGGCGCGCTGGGTGTTTCGGATATCCCGCTGTATCGCCGCACCTACGCGCCATTGTTGTTGCAACCACTGTTTACGCCCAGCCCGGACACCTGGCACGCGCTGCCCGGCGAAAGCGCCGAAGCCTGCGCGGAGCGCGCCGCGCTGGCGCTGGACACCTTACTGCAGGAACACGGCAAGCAAACCTGCGCGCTGATTCTGGAACCGCTGATCCAGTGCGCTGGCGGCATGCGGATGTATCACCCGCACTATCTGCGTCGTGCCCGCCAGTTGTGTGATGCCCACGGCGTACACCTGATCGCCGACGAAATCGCGGTCGGCTTCGGCCGCACCGGAACCTTCTTCGCCTGCGAACAAGCCGCGATTCGACCCGACCTGATGTGTCTATCCAAAGGCCTGACCGGTGGCGCCCTGCCGTTGGCGGCGGTGCTGTGCACGCAGGATCTGTACGACGCGTTTCTGGACGATTCGCGCGAACGCGCCTTCCTGCATTCGCACAGCTACACCGGAAACCCGTTGGCCTGCGCCGCCGCGCTGGCCGTGCAGGACCTCTTCGACAGCCAGCCGGTACTGATGCAGAACCACGCCACCGCCGCACAGATGGCGACGCTCGCAGCACCACTGGCCGCGTTGCCCTGGGTNNGACCCTTGGGCGACGTGCTGTACTGGATGCCGCCGTATTGCATCGACGGCGATGCCTTGCAGCATCTCGCAAACGTGACGCGGGATGCGATCATTGTCGCCACCGAAGAACTCTAGACCTCTTTTCATGCGCATCACCCGCAACTACATCGAACACGCGTTACAGATCGGCAGCGGACTGGAACTGCCCGAGGCCATCGCCACCCATCTCTTGCGCGTCCTGCGCCTCACCGTCGGCGACGAACTGGTGTTGTTCAACGGCGATGGCAAGGACTATCGCGCGCGGATCGTCGAGACCGGCAAACGCGGCGCACGTGTCGATCTGCTGACCGCGACCGAGGTCAATGCCGAATCACCGCTGCGCATCACCCTTGCGCAAGCCATCGCGCGTGGCGAAAAGATGGACTGGGTGCTGCAGAAAGCAACCGAACTGGGCGTCAGTTGCATCGCGCCGGTCTCCACCGAGCGCACCGAAGTCCGCCTGGATGCCGAGCGCTCGGATCGGCGCATGCAGCACTGGCAAGGCGTGGTCGCCAGCGCCTGCGAACAGTGCGGTCGCGCCACCCTGCCCGACCTCGAAGAACCGCAACCCTTGGCGCAATTTCTCGCTGCCCGCAAAGATTCACCCGAACTGCTGCTGGCGCTGGATCCGCAGGGAGACCTGCATCTGGACACCTTGCCCGCCGCCACCTCGCTTTGCCTGGTGATCGGTCCCGAAGGCGGGCTGTCGGATCGTGACCTGGCTGCGATCCATGCGGCAGGCGGTCGCGGCCTGCGTCTNNTGCCGAACGATCCGTCGAAAGCCCCGACACTGCTGCAACATCAGCGCTATCGCTGCGCCGAGTTCTCCGGACTGGACGCCATCGTGCGCCATTTCATGGCCGATGCGCCGCTCCAGCCGCAAGCCGTGGGTATTGCCTGCGCGGGCTTGCGGGTCGACGACCGCATCATCAGCCCCAACCTGCCCTGGGAGCTGGATCTGGTCGCCTTGCGCGCCGCCTGTGGCGATTTGCCGCTGGCGATCAGCAACGACTTTGAAGCCCTCGCCCGCGCCACACGCTGGCTGCCCGCCTCGGAATGCAAACTGCTCTGCGGCAAACCCTGCCCGCCCGAGGAAACCCGCCCCTTGCTGGTGCTGGGTCCCGGCACTGGCCTTGGCGCTTCGATCCGCGTGCGTGCCTCGGCCCATCACGAACACGTCATCGCCACCGAAGCCGGTCACGCGGGTTACGCGCCTGCCGACGCCGACGAAGCCGCCGTGTTGCGGCAACTGCAAGCCCGCATGGGCCATGTCGCCACCGAGTCACTGCTGTCCGGCCCGGGACTGCTCCGCATCTACCAAACCCTGTGCACGATCCATGGCGCACCCGCATCGGCCAACACGCCCGAAGCCGTCTCTGCCTCGGCGGAAAACGGCAGCGATCAGCGCGCCGTCGACGCCGTTCGGATGTTCTGGAACGCGCTCGGCAACGTGGTCGGCAACCTGGTCCTGCAAACCGGCAGTTTCGGTGGCGTCCTGCTCGCCGGTGGCGTACTGCCGCGAATTGAATTCGGTCGCGCCAGCAGCGCATTCGAAGCGCGCCTTTGCGCCAAGGGCAGCATGCAACCCGCCATGGAAAACGTGCCCGTCTACCAGATTGAACACGGCGAACTCGCCATCCTCGGCGCCGCCATGGCCGTCCCCGCTGCTGCGTAAGGGCGGCGGGTGCGGAGCGCGAGACGCGGCATCGACGGCTAGGCGCTGCGAACCAGCGCCCATATTCAAGGGACCAAGTGGGTCAACAGCAACATCATCAAGGACGGGCGCATGAACATCTACCTCGCAACTGCGGCAGTTCTCGCTTTCCTTGTTGGACTTGTGCACTCGCTCCTTGGCGAGAGGCTCATCTTTGGTCGGCTGCGGCAGGGCCGTCTGGTTCCGACAAATGGCGGCAGCCTGCTTCAGGAAAGGCACGTCCGCATACTTTGGGCGAGCTGGCATGTTCTCACCGTTTTCGGTTGGTGCATTGCCGCCGTTCTGCTGTGGCTGTCACTTCCTTCGTCCAACCCAAGCTCAGCGCTTTTCATTGAGCAGGCAATTGTTTTCTCCATGCTTGCCGGGTCGGCATTGGTGCTGCTCGGCACAAGAGCGAGGCATCCCGGATGGGTCGGGCTTCTCGCCGTCGCCGCGTTTGTCTGGCTCGGTCGCACCAGCTAGTCGATTGAAGGCGGCGGATAGGCAGTTGCGACAAGCTGAGCTCCAGTCCTGCGCTCGAGCGTATATCCCCTACCCCGCCCGCGCATGCCGTTCCGTCACGCAATGACAGTCCGCGTGAGCGCAGCAGGACGGTGAGGTGGAAGATCAGGTCGGCGGCTTCGCCGAGTAGCAGTTCGTCGCTTTCAGCAAGGGCGGCGAGGGCGGTTTCGACGCCTTTTTCACCGACTTTCTGCGCCATGCGTTGGGGGGTGTAAGCTTCTGCGTGGTGATGTTGAAACTCGCAACCACGGGAGCCAAGCACATGAACGCACGTTTGATGCTGACCACGCTCGCAATCGGGCTGGCCATGGCCGCCACACAAGCCTCGGCCCAGGAGTCGACCACCCCACCGCCGGGCCCGGGTGCCATGCCCACCTTTCAGGATTTTGACCTGAACAAGGACGGCAAGATCACCGAGGAAGAATTCAACGAGGCCCGTGCTGCGCGCATCGCCGACCGCGCCCAGAAGGGCTATCAGATGCGAGGCTTGGCAAACGCCTCATCGTTTGCCGACATCGACACCAACCACGACGGCACCTTGTCGGCCGAGGAATTCGCGGCCCATCAGGCAGCACATCGCCAACCAGGCGGTCGGCGGCAACAATAACCATCGGGCAAACGAAGTTCGAACACCTTTTCCGGGCAGCCTGACCAGTAGCCCGCAGCCGCGCCAGCGCCGGTTAGGGCTCGGGTCAGTGGTCAGGCGCGATGGGGCTTCGTGTGGCCGCGCAGCAACTCAGTGCACAGCCATTTGTCAGCGCTTTCCACCGTCACACCCAGCACTGCACTGCAGGTCGCAGTCCTCCGCTGCGATTTGACGCTTCGCCGCACCGATGCAAAAGGCAGGAACCGGCAAGACGACAACCGGTCCTGCGCCACAAGCGTTTCTCCCCTACCCCGCCTGCGCATGCCGTTCGCGCAGTACGTCTTTCACGTCGCGCAATGACAGGCCACGTGAGCGCAGCAGGACGGTGAGGTGGAAGATCAGGTCGGCGGCTTCGCCGAGCAGGAGTTCGTCGCTTTCGGCGAGGGCGGCGATGGCGGTTTCGACACCTTCTTCGCCAACTTTCTGTGCCATGCGTTTGGTTCCGGCTTCGAACAGTCGAGTGGTGTAGCTGCCTGGGGGGCGTTGTTCGTCGCGGGATTGCACCAAGGCATCGAGTTCGCCGAGGAAATCTGCGGGTGCATCGGGGAAGCAGCTCGCGCGCTGCAGGTGGCAGGTGGGACCGTGCGGGATGGCCTGGATCAGCACGGTGTCGTTGTCGCAGTCGACATCGATGGCCTGCAGGGCCAGCACGTGGCCGCTGCTCTCGCCCTTGGTCCACAGGCGTTGCTTGCTGCGGCTGTAGAAGGTGACTTTGCCGCTGGCGAGGGTTTCGGCCAGCGCTTCGCGATTCATGTAGCCCAGCATCAGCACGCGCAGGTCGCGGGCGTCCTGCACGATGGCGGGCAGCAGTCCGTCCTGCTTGTCCCAGGCCAGTTCGGCCAGTCTTGCGGCGTCAAACATGTCGTACCTCGATGCCCTGCGAGCGCAGGAAATTCTTGAGTTCGGGAATGGGCAGTTCGCCCGAGTGGAAAACGCTGGCGGCGAGTGCGGCATCCACGTCGGCCTGTTGGAACACCTCGGCGAAGTGACTCGCCGTGCCCGCGCCACCCGAGGCCACCAGCGGCACGTGACACAGGGCGCGTACGGCTTGCAATTGTTCGATGTCGTAGCCTTCGCGCACGCCGTCGGTGCCCATGCAATTGAGCACGATCTCGCCCGCGCCGAGGCGCTGCGATTCGACCACCCAATCCAGCGTGCGCTTGCGCAGGGCGCGGGTCTTGCTCGGGTCGCCGGTGTACTGGCGAACCCGCCATTCGCCGTCTTCATCGCGCAGGCTGTCGATGCCGACCACCACGCATTGCACACCGAAGGCGTCCGCCAGTTCGCCGATCAGTTCGGGGCGTTCCAGTGCAGGCGAGTTGATCGAGACCTTGTCGGCACCTGCAAACAGAATCGCCTTGGCGTCGTCCACCGAGCGGATGCCGCCAGCGACGCAGAACGGAATGTCGATCAGACGCGCCACGCGCGCCACCCACGAGCGATCCACGCTGCGGCCTTCCGGGCTGGCGGTGATGTCGTAGAACACCAGCTCGTCCGCGCCCGCATCGCGATAGCGCTGGGCCAGTTCCTCGATGGCGCCCATCACCACGTGATCGCGAAAGCGCACGCCTTTGACGACCTGTCCATCGCGCACATCAAGGCAGGGAATCAATCGTCGACTCAACATGCCAGCGCCTCCGCACAGGTGAACTTGCCTTCCAGCAGCGATTTGCCGAGCACCACACCGGCGGCACCGACCGCGCGCACGGCGACGATGTCGGTCAAGGCCGACACGCCGCCCGAGGCCAGCACACCGACTTCCGGGGCGCGTTGCGCCAGTGCGGTGTAGAGGTCGACATTCGGTCCGCTGAGCATGCCGTCGCGATCAATGTCGGTGCACAGCAGATGGCGCAGGCCGACATCGCGATAGTGCCGCAGCAGATCGAACAGGGCTTCGCCTGCGGTTTCGGTCCAACCATGTGTGGGCAAACGCCAGATGCCTTGCGCATCGCAGCGGGTATCCAAGGCGATACACAGGTGTTGCGCGCCGAACTGCTTGATCCAGTGCATCACGCGCTGCGGTTCGCGCACCGCCAGGCTGCCAACGACCACGCGGTCCACGCCCGCTTGCAGCAGGGTCTCGACATCAAACTCCGAGCGCACGCCGCCACCGCTTTGCACCTTCAGATCCGAGCGCGATTTGATCTCGGCGACCATGCCAGCCAACGTGTAACCGCCTGCCTTCGCTGCATCCAGATCGACCAGATGCAACCAATGCGCGCCCGCTTGCGCGTAGTCCAGCGCCAGCTCGACCGGCGTCGCCGCGTAGCGGGTTTCCTGCGCGTAGTCGCCTTGTTTCAGGCGCACCACGCGGCCATCGCGAATATCAATCGCGGGATAGACGATGAAACTCATTGGCCGTCCCAATTCAGGAAGTTCTGCAGGATGCGTGCGCCGACCTGGGCCGAGCGCTCGGGATGGAACTGCGCCCCGGCCACATTGCCGCGTTGGACCAAGGCGGTGAAGGGCTGTCCGTGTTCGCTACTTGCCAACGTGAACGGGCTGACTTCCGCCGCATAGCTGTGGACGAAATAGGCTTGCGCGTCCGGCTCGATCCCCGCCATCAGGGGATGTTCACGCGTCGACTGCAGGGCATTCCAACCCATGTGTGGAATGCGGATGCCGGGCGCATCCTGCATCTTGCGGACGCGGCCAGGAATCAGGCTGAGCAGTTCCACTTCGCCTTCTTCGGAATGATCGAACAGCAGTTGCATGCCCAGACAAATCCCCAGCAAGGGACGGTGCCAGTCGTGCAGCGCGGGGATCATGCCCAAGGACTGCAAGCGCGCCATGGCGGGCTTGGCGGCACCCACGCCCGGCAGGATGGCACGTTCGGCCAGCACCAATCGACGCGGATCGGACACCAGTTCCGGCGTGACGCCGAGTCGCTCCAAGGCATAGCAAACCGAGCCGATATTGGCCCCGCCGGAATCGATCACCGCCAGTGCGAAAGTCTTACGCGGCATCACAGGGCTCCTTTGGTGCTGGGCAGATCGCGCCCTTCGCGCTTGATCGCGACCCGCAAGGCGCGTGCGACGGCCTTGAAGCAGCCTTCGACCATGTGATGCGCGTTGTCACCGCGCACCGCGAGGTGCAGGTTCAGGCCCGCCGTCTCGCACAGCGAACGGAAGAAATGCGGCACCAGTTCGGTCGGCAGTTCACCCACTTGTTCGCGCGGAAACTGGCCATCGAACACAAAATACGGACGACCGGAAAAATCCAGTGCCGCACGCACCAGGGTCTCGTCCATCGGCAACAGCAGATCGATTCCGCCGACCTCGCTTGAACCTTCCTGCGCCGAGGCATAGCGACCGATGCCGCGCTTGTCGCCCAGCGCCTGACGCAGAGCCTGACCCAAGGCCAGCGCGCAGTCTTCCACCGTGTGGTGTTCGTCGATGTGCAAGTCACCCGCGCAACGCAGACGCAGGGTGAACCCGCCGTGCTTGCCGATCTGCTCCAGCATGTGATCGAAGTAGCCCAGACCGGTCATCACCACGGGCTCCGCGACGCGATCCAGATCGACGTCGACCTCGATGCGGGTTTCCTTGGTGAGGCGCTCGACCCGCGCCTGTCGCGGCGCATTGACCAGCAGATGCGCGATCTCCGCCCAGCCGTAAAGGCGTTCGCCATCGCTGGCACCATCGGCCTGTGCGCCCGCGGTGACACGCAGCTTGAAGCCGCGCACGCCAAGGTTGCGGGCGAACTGCATATCGGTCTCGCGATCGCCCACCATCGCGCTGCCTGCCAGATCCACCGAACGATCGCGCAGATAGCCCATCACCAGCCCGAGATTGGGCTTGCGATCCGGATGGTTCTCGTGGGCGAAGTGGCGATCAATCAGCACTTCGCGAAAGCGGATGCCCTGCGATTCCAGCACCTGCATCATCAGATCGTGCGGTCCCTGGAAAGTCTCCAGCGGATAGCTGTCGGTGCCCAGGCCATCCTGATTCGAGACCATCACGAATTCGAATCCAGCATCACGCAGGCTGAGCAGCGCCGGAATCACACCTTCGACAAAGCGCAGCTTGGCGTAGCTGTCGATCTGGTAGTCGGCAGGTTCTTCGATGATCGTGCCATCGCGGTCGATGAAGACGATGCGGCTCATGCGAGGGACTCCAGACAGGCCAACAGGCGGTCATTTTCCTCCGGCGTGCCGACCGAAATACGCAGGCAATCCGGCAAGGCCGCGTGCTTGCTGACATCACGCAGCACGATGCCGCGCGCCAAGGTTTCGCGATACACGCTGGCCGCATCCGCGAAGGCGACGACCAGAAAATTGGCATCCGAGGGATAGACCCGTTTGACTTTGCTGAGCTTGGCGATCGCCGCGCTCAGTCGACTGCGCTCGGCCAACAGGGTATCGATGTGTGCACGCGCCTTTCGCAAACCGTCCGGCGACAAGGCATTCAAGGCCGCCTGCGCACAGACCTGCGACAAGGGATACGGCGCCATGATCGCGCGCAGCACGCGCACCAGAGCGGGATCACCAACTAGTGTGCCGATGCGCGCACCGGCCAAGGCATAGGCTTTCGACAGCGTGCGCAGGACCACCAGATGCGGGAATCGTGCGCGCAGTGTGACGGCGGACGCGAGCGGACTGAATTCGCCATAGGCTTCGTCCACAACGACCACCGCACGGCCACACAGGGCCTCGGCGACGCGCTCGATCTGTTCCAAGGGCAAAGCCTGACCGGTCGGATTGTTCGGCGAGCACAGGTACACCAATTTGACCGGCGCAGAGCGCGCCGCATCGATGACGCCTTCCACATCCAGTGCGAAGGGGGCTTGCGGATCGTCGGTCGCGCGCAGAGGCACCTCGCACACGGCGGCGTTCTGTACACGCGCACAGACCGCGTACATGCCGAAGGTCGGTGGGCAGATCAGCACGGCATCCTGCCCGGCCACGCACAAGGCGCGGGTCAGCAGATCGATGGGCTCGTCACTGCCCCGCCCGACCAGCACTTCCTCCGGCGTCGCGCCGTAGAGCGTCGCCAAGGCTGCAATCAGCGCTTCAGGTTGCGGATCGGGATAGCGATTCAATCCATTGGCCCAGGCTTCACCCGCCGGTGCCCAGGGCGACTCGTTGGCATTGAGAAAGACTTGCCCGCCTTGGGCTTCCTTGCGCGCCGAGGAATACCCGGCAAAGCCCTGCAGATCAGGGCGAACCAGATCGAGCAGACTCATGTCCTTGCTCCCGTCGCATCCAGACTGGCCAGCCGCAAGGTCACTGCGCGCTGATGGGCGATCAACCCTTCCGCGCCGGAGATCGCCACCGCATCCGGCCCTGCTACGCGCAAGCCACCGACGCCGACTTCCTGCACGGTAATCAGCTTGACGAAGCTCGCCACCGACACGCCGCTGTAGGCACGGGCAAAGCCATAGGTCGGCAGCACATGATTGGTGCCGCTGCAGTAATCGCCCAGCGCCTCGGCGGCATACGGACCCAGAAATACCGAGCCCGCGTTGCGCACCTGCGGCAACCACTGACGCGGCGCGCCGACATTGAGAATGAGATGTTCCGGCGCGTAATCGTTGGCGACCTGCATCGCACTGGCGACATCCGCCGTCAGGATGAAACGCGCGTGTTGCAGGGCCTGATCGACGATGGCTTCGCGCGGCAGCTCGGCGGCCTGTCGCACCACCTCATGCGCCACGCGCTGCAGCAGATCGCGGTTGTCGGAGACCAGAATCACTTGCGAGTCCGGCCCATGTTCGGCCTGCGACAACAGGTCGGCGGCCACGAACACCGGATTGGCCAGCGCATCGGCGATCACCAGCACCTCGGATGGACCGGCAGGCATGTCAATGGCCGCACCGGCGGCGTCGTTGGCGACCTGCAACTTGGCCTCGGTGACGTAGCTGTTGCCCGGCCCAAACAACTTGTCGCACTTCGGCACGCTTTCGGTGCCATAGGCCATCGCGGCAATGGCCTGCGCGCCACCGAGTTTGAACACGCGGTCGATGCCGACCTTGCGTGCCGCGACCAGCACGGCCTCGTCGGCGAGTCCATCCGCGCGTGGCGGGGTACACAGGACGACTTCGCTGCATCCGGCAATGCGTGCCGGCACACCGAGCATCATCGCGGTGCTCGGCAAGGGCGCCGTACCGGCGGGCACGTACAGACCGACGCGCTCGATTGGTCGCACCATGCGCTCGCAGATCAACTCGGGCTCGGTCGCCACCGCGTAATCGCTGGGCGCACCGGCACGATGGAAGGCTTCCAGACGACGGATCGCGGAATCGATGGCGCGCTTCAATTCGTCCGACACAATCTGCTCGGCGCGTTCGAATTCGGCCTCATCGACCTCGAACTCGCCCAACTCGCAGCCATCAAAGCGTCGCGTCAAGGCGCGCAAGGTGTTGTCGCCATCGGCCCGCACCTGATCGATGAGGCGGGCGACGTTCTCGCGCAGACTCGCGCCCACCGCTTGCACGGGACGCTGCAATGTCGCGCCGCGCTGCGCGGCATTCAAGTCGTCCCAGACGATGACGGAAAACCGTTCGGTGCTCATGGCAGCATCTGCTCCACTGGCAGCACCAGCAAGCGCCGTGCACCGGCACGCTTCATGTCTTCCAGTGTCTGCCAGTCCAACTTGCCCTGACGAATCACCTGCACGTTCAGCCAGTCGGCTTGTCCATCCAACACACAGCAGCTGGCGGTTTCGCTTTCGTGCAGCAGGGCCAGCACCGTGGGCAAGGCCTCACGCGGCGACTCGAACATCACCAGTCGTGCCTCGCGCACCTGCATCACGCCATCCATGCGCCGCAGCAGCAGGTCGCAGATCTCGGCGCGCTCGTCCTGCAGTGCTTCCACCGGTGCCGCCAGCACCGCTTCGCTTTGGTGAATGACCACCACCTCGCGCAGTTGATTAGCGGCCAGCGTTCCGCCCGTCGACACCAAGTCGCAAATGGCCTCGGCCTTGCCCAGACGCGGGGCGATTTCCACCGAGCCCGACAACATCACGATGTCGGCGCGCACGCCTTGCTGCTTCAACCAGTCATCCAGCAGCGCCGGATAGGACGTCGCGATACGCAACCCGGCCAAGGTTTGCGGACCTTCCCAGGGCATGTCCTGGGGCAGCGCAATCGACAGTCGACAGCGACCGAAGCCCAGCGCGCGAATTTCCTGAAACGCCGGTGGCAAGCCCTTCGCGGCGCGTTCCAGACGTTGTTCGTCGAGCACATTGCGACCGACGATGCCGAGATCGCAGGTGCCTTCGGCAATCAGGCCGGGAATGTCGTCATCGCGCACCAGCAGAAGATCGACCGGCTGAGTCTCGCCGAAGCAGAACAGGCGGTCGCGACTTTCGCGGAACGAGAGCCCCGCGCGGCTCATCAGATCGCGCGCGGGGTCGGACAGGCGGCCATTCTTTTGCGCGGCGATGCGCAGGCGGTCGCGATTCTTCACGGGGTGGTTCCTTGCTTTGGTTCGGCACGGGGCCGGTGATTTGAAAGGTCTTGCTGGGCAGCACTCAGTCGTCGGACAAGCCCAGATGTCGGGCCGCAGCGCGATAGCCACCCTCGCCCTGCATCAAACAACGCGCCACGCGTCCTACCGTGGTGACGCTGATCCCGGTCCGGTCATGAATCTCCCGATACGGCATCGCCTGCAATAGCAGCGGCACCACGCGCCAGCGATCCGCCAGCGCCTCCAGCTCGGCAGGCGTACACAGATCGACCAGAAACGCGCGCACCTCCTGCACCGACTTGAGCCCGAGCAATGCTTCCGCCAGTTCAGGCTGCTTGGCCTTGGCGGACGGACGTTGGTTGGCGGGCGTCAGACGCTTCTTCATGGAGCGGGACTCTT
The DNA here is from genome assembly GCA_002352135.1 of Lysobacterales bacterium UBA2790. Classification (GTDB taxonomy): domain Bacteria; phylum Pseudomonadota; class Gammaproteobacteria; order Xanthomonadales; family Xanthomonadaceae; genus Aquimonas. Next base: position 4,172 of record DEHW01000169.1, on the reverse strand, counting down.
CAAAGGCATTCGCGGAAAGGTCGGTGACAACGGGCGACACAGCAGTGCCATCGCATCGGCCGCAGCGAGCCGCCGCTGGGCGGCCATTCGACACGGAATGATGCATTAGCACGCTGGTACATTAACCCAGAAAACGAAGTCGCTCAAGCAGGCGAATCCGAAGGACCGGCCCAGCTGTGGGAAGCGCGGGTTCTTCCAGTCGCGCCAGTGCCAAGTTGGGCCGAGGAGCTGGATCCTCGCTTTCGCGAGGATGACAACGCGAACAGATCACCGCCCTCTCGAATGAACTCGGAATGCTCGCCTGCGAGAGGACGACGACGTTGAGTCCTTGGATCGGGTTGGATGCGTTGGCGGTTCGCCATCCGCGCCATCACGTTCCAGATTGCGCGAGGTGGCGATGCCCTCGACCCAGCCCGGACCAAGGGGCCGCGACGACGTTCAGCACTTGTGCCACGATCCTTGTTCTGCGACACATTGCTGTCACGTTGTCCCACTTCGTCCTCCCTCGGAGACCACTTCGATGCGCACTGCACTCTGGATCGGAACCCTGCTGCTCTGCTTTGCCGCGCCTACGCCCGCCGCCCGACCCAAGCCCGGTGCGCCGAGCACACCCGAGCAACGTGAGGCGGCTTGGCAGCAACATCAGCGCATGGAGGCCGAGTCGGACTTTCGTGGCCTGCGCTGGCGCAGTGTCGGGCCCATCGGACAAGGCGGGCGCGTGGTCGATTTCGCTTCGGTGCCGGGCCAGCCCTACACCTTCTACGTGGCCTATGCGAGCGGCGGCGTGTGGAAGACCACCAACAACGGCGGCTCGTTCGAGCCACTGACCGACCATCTGCCCAGCACAGTGATCGGTGCCATCGCGGTCGATCCCTCAGCCCCCGAAACCCTGTGGATCGGCGCGGGCGAATCCAATGCCGCGCGCTCCAATTACGGCGGCCATGGCCTCTTCGTCAGCCATGACGGCGGCAAGACCTTCGCGCGCAAAGGACTTACCGCCAGCGACCGCATCGCCGCGATTGTCGTCGACCCGCGCGATGGCAAACGCGTACTGGTCGCGGCGGCGGGCAAGCTGTATTCGCCCGGCGGGCAGCGCGGCGTGTTCCTCACCGAAGACGGCGGTGAAAGCTGGGCGCAGGTGCTGAAGCCCGGCGACGACTGGACCGGCGCCAGCGATCTGGTGATCGACCCCAGCCGCCCCGACGTGCTCTACGCCGCGCTATGGGACCGCCAACGCACGCCCTGGCAGTTCACCGAGGCCGGCGACGGCTCGGGCATCTACAAATCCGTAGATGCTGGGCGCACTTGGCAGAAGCTCAGCGGTGGCCTGCCGCAGGGCGACACCGTGGGGCGCATCGGCTTGGCCGTGGCACGCAGTCAGCCCGACACCGTCTACGCGACCATCGATCACTGGGCCGAACTGCCCGACGCCCTGCGTGACCTCGGCGACCGCCCGCTGTCACCGCAACGGCTGCGCACGATGAGCAAAGAAGACTTCCTGAAGCAGGACCCGGAGGAAATCGAGAACTTCATCCGTGGTGCCGACCTGCCGGTCGAACTCGACGCCAAGGGTCTGCTGGCGCAGGTGCGCAAGGGCACGATCACGCTGGAACAACTGATCAGCCGCCTGGAAGACGGCAACGCCGCGCTGTTCGACAACCCCACCTGGGGTCACACCGTCTGGCGCACGGACGATGCAGGCGGCAGTTGGCACCGCACCCACGACACGCCCATTCGTGATGTCACCTACACCTACGGCTACTACTTCGCCGAGATCGCGGTCGACCCCAGCGATGCCGAGCGCGTCTACACCATGGGCGTGCCGCTGGTGGTGTCCAGCGACGGCGGCAAGACCTGGTCAGGCTATGCCAATCACGAGAGCGTGCATGTGGATCACCACGCACTGTGGATCGACCCGAACTTTCCGCAGCGTCTGGTGCTGGGCAACGACGGTGGACTGGACATGAGCTACGACGCGGGCGTCACCTGGCGCAGTGTCGACGCGCAGCCCGTGGGCCAGTTCTACACCATCCATGCCGACATGGCCGAGCCCTACAACGTCTATGGCGGACTGCAGGACAACGGCACCTGGAAAGGCAGCAGCCGCTCGCGCTGGGAACTCGGCGAAGACTGGTCGCCGATCAACGGCGGCGATGGCATGTGGGTGGCGGTGGACAATGACTCGGGCGACACCTACACCGGCTACCAGTTCGGCTACTACACCCGCATCGACAGTGAGGGCAAACGCCACGAGGTACGCCCGCGCGCACCGCTGACCGAGCCCGTGCTGCGCTTCAACTGGAGCACGCCGGTGATCCTGTCACCGCACGACCCGCGCACCGTGTACATGGGCAGCAACCGCCTGTACCGCTCGTTCGACCGTGGCCGCAGCTGGACCGCCATCAGCCCCGACCTGACCCGCGCGAAACAACGCGGCAACGTGCCCTTCGCCACGATCACCAGCGTGTCCGAATCACCGCTCGCGTTTGGTCGCCTGGGCGTCGGCACCGACGACGGCCACGTCCACGTCAGCACTGACGGCGGCGCGCGCTGGCAACCCGTGGATGCCAGTCTGCCAGCGGATCGCTGGGTCAGCCGCATCGAACTCTCGCACCACGACGCCAACCGCATCTACCTGAGCTTGAACGGCTACCGGCAGGACGACGACCGCGTCTACCTGTACCGCAGCGACGACTTCGGCGCGAGCTGGCAGTCGATAGCCGATGGCCTGCCGATGGAACCCGTCAACGTGATCCGCGAAGACACCGTCAACCCGGATCTGCTCTACGTCGGCACGGATCGCGGCGTGTACGCCAGTCTGGACCGTGGCCGTCGTTGGCAAGCATTGGATGGCGGCCTGCCCAACGTGCCGGTGCACGACCTGTTCATCCACCCACGCGACCGCGAACTGATCGCCGGTACGCACGGCCGCAGCGCTTGGATCGTCGATGCCCTGCCCCTGCAGGAACTCGACGCCGACGTGCGCAACGCCGCCGTGCACCTGTTCCACATCGACGACCTCAAAGCCTCCTCCGACTGGCGTCGCCGCCCCGACCCGTGGTTCGACCGCCCCGAATACCTGCCCGAACTCACCGGCACCTTTTGGGCCAAACAACCCGGCACCGTGCGCTTCCGCCTGCTCGACGAGAAAGACCGCCCATTGGCCCAATTCGAGCGCGAAGCCATCGAAGGCCTGAACCGCTTCGACTGGAACCTGATGCTGGACCCCGAACTCACCCTCGCCGCCGAACAGCAAGCACTGGAAGCGCTGGACGCCGATAAGCGCGCCGAACTCAAACACCAGCCCTACGCCGAATCCCAACGCCTAGGCCATCGCCTCTACCCGGTGCCGGGCAAATACACGCTGGAGATCGCCCACGCCGACACCACCAGCCGCAGCGCCTTCGAAATCAAAGCACCGAAAGCCCCCGAACCACGCTGGACACCGGCGTTCAAACTGCGCGGCGAGGATGAGGATGGGCGGAATCAGGATGAAGAGCGGCCGCATCCGAGAGCGGGGGCGCGGGGAAGAGGGTTTGCGATGCCGGGGAAGTAGAAATCGCTATCGGGGTAGAACCCGATCGCACCCAGCATCGTCCCTCAGACGAGGAAAGGCCCGCCCAATGCGGGCCTTTCTTTCTTTGGTCAAGAACACGAGTCGAGTTCATCCGATACGGATCGGACAAAAGCCGTATTACACTTCGCCGCATCGCCTCATTGATCAGGAATTCGCCATGAAACGTCTTCTCGCAGTTCTTGCCGCCCTGCTCACCGTCTTGACTCTGGCGGGTTGCAACACAATCCAGGGTGCGGGCAGAGACCTACAAAAAGCGGGCGAAAAGATCGAAGACGCCGCCAAAGGCTGATCCGGCAAATCCCGAACGCCAAAGGTTCGGAGGATCCCCGGACACCGCGCGGACGGACCTCGGCGCGGTGGGCAACAGGCTCGATCCGAACTCGAAATCGGTCGCAACGCGTGACGACAGGGGAGTCGAGGACCCGACCCGTGGTTAGACCGTTCCTAATACCTGTCAGAGCTCACCGGCACTTTCCGCCGAAGTCGTCAAGAAGCGCGTTGCGATTCGTAATTGAATCCGCCGCCCTGATGATTCCACTATTCTGGGCGTAGCTCGGTCGTCGACTATCTAGATGTCGCATCCCGGATGATTATA